>CAYGBL010000021.1:6194-28081 GCA_964348135.1 uncultured Actinomycetota bacterium | reverse complement strand
CTCTTACCTATCCCCTTTTCCTAAAGGGTGATATAGGGGGATTAAAAGGATGATAGATAATCTCCCCTGACCCCTCTTTAAAAAAAAGGGAACGGAATGGCAGAACCATCTGAGAAACAGAGTTGTGAACCAGATGTCAAGAGTGATTGGAAATTTTTAATGTTTAAGTGGGAGCCTGATAGTGAAGATAGTCCCCTTGCCGACAACACTGGTTACGTCAATTGATCCATGATGCGCTTCAATAATTCTTTTTGCAAGCGATAAGCCAAGGCCAAAACCAGTTGCCACTGACTTTGAGCGCGAAGAATCAACCTGGTAAAAACGGTCAAAGATATATGGTAAATGCCTTTCGTCTATACCAATCCCCGTATCTTCGATACTGAGAGCAAGATATTTCTTAAATGAGCTAGCGGAAATGGATATTTGACCCCCTTTTGGGGTGTTTTTAATTGCGTTATCCAGAAAGATAGTTACTAACTTTTTCAGGCACGCTTTATCTACTTCTACCACAACATCGGTAGGTTCAATATTGAGTTTTGCCTCAATGCCCTTTTTCTTCGCCAGTGGATGCATTTGCTTAAAAGCACCCTGGATAATTTCATTTGCCTTAACTGGTTCAATCTCTATGTTATGTTCGCCTTTTTGGTGTTGAGCCAAATGGAGTAAACTATTGGTTAACGACTCCAGACTGTGTACGTCCTCAAGATTATCTTTAAGTATCTGTTTGGTTTGCCCAGGTAAGCTTTCATCCCTTAAGTTCACCTCTATAGAGGTTTTTAAGGCAGTTAAAGGGGTCCGTAGTTCGTGCGAGGCATCGGCTACAAATCTTTTTTGCTCCTCCAGTGCCTCTTCGATTGGTTCGAGCGTTTTGCCGGCAAGAAAATATCCAGCTGCAGCAGAAACGACTAAAATTACACCATTAATCAATAAAAGATAGAATATAACCCGCTGTTTAGCTGCCTGTAAATCCTCAAGAAAGAAAGGCCGGGGAAATATATTTCGAAGTTCAGGTCTTAACTCTTCAAGATGATAGGGAATCTGCTGCGGTAACCTTATGCCAAGTTCCTCAGCCCTTAACCGAAGTTCTGCTCGCCTGATGCCTCTTTCTAATTCTGCGGTTGTTCCACGATATATTGCCAGGCTGAATACCAGACATATCAACATGATAATGAGCAGATACCAACCGGTCAGTTTCAAACGCGCTGAGCGAAACATTATTTTTCTTCTCCAATTTTGTAGCCAAAGCCTCTAATAGTATGTATCAACGGCGGCTTATCCTTAAACGGTTTGTCTATCTTGTTTCTTAAATAGCCGATATAAACTTCAACTGTATTTAGTAATACATCAGCATCATAATCCCAAACATGATTAATAAGCTGATCTTTAGTAACAATTTTATCTTTGTGTCTCAAGAGATATTCCAACAATGCAAATTCTTTTTTTGATAGTTTTATTTCTTTTTGTCCCCGTCTCACCTGATAGGTGAGTGTGTTTAAGCTCAAGTCCTCAATAGTCAATACAATACCCAATGCCTCTTTTGGCCTCCGGGTCAATGCCCTGACTCGAGCTATAAGTTCTGCAAAAGCAAAGGGCTTGACTAAATAATCATCAGCACCGGCGTTTAGGCCAACTACTCTATCGTCAAGCTGACATTTTGCGGTCAGCATTAAGATGGGAATGTGAATATTGTCCTTACGTAATTGCGTGCAAATCTCAATCCCATCCATTTTGGGTAACATAAGGTCCAGGATAATTACGTCATAGTCTTGCGTTGAGGCTAAATCAAAACCATATTCGCCATCATAGGCGACATCTACTGCATAAGACTCTTGCTCAAACCCTTTTTTGATGGAGTTTGCAATTTTATGTTCATCCTCGACAATCAAAACTCTCATACCAAGAAATATTATACGCAAAAGCTGAGAAAAAGCTGAAAAAAGTTCGGATGAGTACTAAATGAACGTATTCGGTCTTAAAAATTGTAAATTATTAGTAGAAGGCAGCCTGGGTTGCATTAGTAGGTTGGCAGTTAGGATAGACAAAAATTATAGCAGGCAAGAAAACAGAGGGAGTAGTATATGTAGATATAGTAGTAAGGTGGGATAGTTATGAAATGGTTTGGTCGGGGAGCAACACTTGTAGCTTGAACGGGAGTCATAGCCGCCGTGTGTGGTTATCGGCACCGCTATGGGTAACTATTATGTTGCCTGTGCTTATTGGCGCGGGTATGATTGCAGGATGGATTAAGCAAGATTCAAGCGTATCTGCTGTATAAAATCTGCAAGGAGGCTCTAGGGCAATTTCATCTTGCTTCATAGGTAACTGCAGTCGAGACTTTTCACTGTTACTTATTTAATATCTGCGTGATAGCTCTGGAGCGATCTGACGCTACTGCGAAGCCGTCGGTAGTCTGCAATTCCTTTCGCTGCAGCAAGCGCAGCCGGTACCGTGGTGATATAAGGTATTTTGTATTTGATAGCTGCTTTGCGGATATATGAGTCATCATACTGGCTCAATCTGCCGCTTGGAGTATTAACCACCAGATGGATCTCCTTATTCTTGATTGCATCGACGATGTTAGGCCGACCTTCTTGCATCTTAAGAATAGGTTCAGATGTTATGCCGTGATCAGCTAAGAAATTGTGGGTTCCACTGGTTGCAACTATTTTAAACCCTAGCTTCTGGAATTCTCTAGCAGCTTCCAAAACAGCTGATCTATCGTGTTCAGAAACTGTAATGAGGACGGTTCCTTCGAAGGGGAGAGGCAGCTGGGTTGCTTCTTCAGCTTTGAAGAAGGCAAGGCCAAAGGAGTTTGCCATTCCCATAACCTCACCTGTAGATCGCATTTCTGGTCCGAGTAGCGGGTCAACCTCAGGGAACATGTTGAAAGGGAATACTGCCTCCTTTACTCCAAAGTGTGAAATTTTTTTAGGTTTTAGATCGAAATCAGAAAGCTTTTTACCAAGCATAAGCTGGGTAGCGAGGCGTGCCATTTGAACATTACAAACTTTGGAGACCAAAGGTACAGTTCGGGATGCACGCGGGTTTGCCTCGAGAATATATACTATATTATTAGCTATGGCGTACTGGATATTCATAAGACCAACAACGTTAAGTTCAACAGCAATCTTCTTGGTATATTCATTAATAGTTTCGATATGCTTTGGTGATATGCTCACAGGCGGGATTACACAGGCTGAGTCACCTGAGTGGATACCTGCGAGCTCGATGTGCTGCATGATTGCCGGAACAAAGGCATCGGTGCCGTCCGCTATAGCATCTGCCTCGGCCTCGATTGCGTTTTCCAAAAACTTATCAATTAGGATAGGCCGCTCGGGTGTGACTCCCACAGCTGCAACGACAAAGTATTTGAGCATCTCCTCATCGCGGACTATTTCCATGCCCCGTCCACCGAGAACATAGGAAGGTCTCACCATAAGCGGGTAGCCAATTTTTTTAGCAACCTCGAGGGCTTCTTCAAGTGTACTGGCCATCCCGGATTCAGGCTGTGGGATTCCCAGCTTCTTCATTTTCTGCCGGAAACGATCCCGGTCTTCGGCGAGATCTATAATTTCAGGTGGCGTGCCAATGATTTTAACTCCTGCCTGCTCAAGCTCAGTGGCAATATTTAAGGGTGTCTGACCTCCGAACTGTACGATTACTCCGTCGGGCTTTTCCTTCTCATAAATGCTTAGGACGTCTTCAACTGTAAGCGGTTCGAAGTAGAGCTTGTCCGAGGTATCGTAGTCGGTCGAAACTGTCTCCGGGTTGCAATTAACCATGATTGATTCATATCCTTCATCTCGTAGGGTAAAAGCCGCATGAACACAGCAGTAGTCGAACTCGATCCCTTGGCCAATCCGGTTGGGTCCACCTCCCAGAACCAGAACCTTGCGCCTTTTGCTGGTTTTAACCTGGTCAGGCGCATTGTAGGTAGAAAAATAGTAGGCTGCGTTCTCTACACCGCTCACGGGCACTGGTTCATATCCTTGAACCAAACCAAGGGAAATGCGATGCTTCCTGATTTCCTTTTCTGCAATCCCTAAAAGCAGAGCCAAATATCGATCTGCAAATCCATCTTTTTTTGCCCGTACCAACAGCTTGTTGGGAAGTTTTTTACCTTTATACGTGAGAATCTCTTCTTCCAGTTCCACAAGCTCTTTCATCTGCTCGATGAACCAGGGTTTTATGTAGGTTACCTTATAGAGAGAATCGACACTGGCTCCCTTGCGCAGTGCCTCATACATTATAAACTGGCGTTCGCTCGATGCTTCTTTTAGAAGTTCCATCAATTCATCAAGAGATTTTTTGCGCAGATCGCACGCAAAGCCGAGGCCATATCGGTTAGTTTCCAGGGAGCGGATGGATTTCTGGAAAGCCTCTTTATACGTTTTGCCAATGCTCATTACCTCACCAACCGCGCGCATTTGGGTTCCCAGTTTATCTTCGGCATCACGAAACTTTTCAAAGGCCCAACGGGCAAACTTAACGACTACATAGTCACCTGAAGGCGTATACTTTTCCAGAGTGCCCTCTCTCCAGTAAGGGATTTCGTCAAGTGTGAGACCGGCAGCTAATTTTGAGGAGACGAAGGCGATGGGAAAACCTGTCGCCTTGGAAGCAAGTGCAGAAGAGCGTGAGGTTCGGGGATTTATTTCAATGACTACTACCCGTCCAGTCTCAGGATTATGAGCAAACTGTATATTCGTACCGCCGATTACCTCAATAGCCTCGACAATAGTATAAGAATACTTTTGAAGACGCTTCTGGAGATCCGGGTCGATGGTCAGCATTGGTGCAGTGCAGTATGAGTCACCGGTATGCACACCCATCGCATCTACATTCTCAATAAAACAAACGGTAATCATCTGATTTTTGGCGTCGCGCACCACTTCAAGCTCCAGTTCTTCCCATCCAAGAACCGATTCCTCTACCAGTACCTGCCCTATAAGGCTGGCGGCTATACCGCGGCTGACAACTGTGCGTAGCTCTTCAACGTTATATACTAATCCGCCCCCTGTGCCGCCCAAACAGTAGGCGGGACGGATAACTACGGGATAGCCGAGCTGAGTTGCAACATCTTCAGCTTCTTCTATACTATATGCTGGTTCACTTCTGGGCATATCAATACCCAGCCGGTTCATTGTTTCTTTGAAGGCGATACGGTCTTCACCGCGTTCGATAGCGCTGGCGTCGACACCGATAATCTTCACTCCATATTCTTCGAGCACACCTGCACGGGCGAGCTCTGAGGACAGGTTAAGCCCTGATTGACCTCCCAGATTGGGAAGCAGCGCATCAGGCCTTTCCTTTTCGATGATCTGTCTCATTGTTTCCAAGTTGAGGGGTTCGATGTACGTTGCGTCGGCCATCCCTGGATCGGTCATAATGGTTGCCGGATTGGAGTTTACCAGGACGATTTCATAACCCAGCGACTTGAGGGCCTTACATGCCTGGGTACCGGAATAATCAAATTCGCAGGCCTGACCGATGACAATGGGACCAGAACCAATAATCATAACTTTCTTTATGTCATTTCGTCTCGGCATATCTTACTTCCAGTATAGTGTGTTTTTATAATTTAAATAGTTCAAGTACAAAGAGTTAGATGCTTGGAGCAATTATAGCAACTATCTACGTTTTTCAGAAAGAGGAATTTTGAATTTTATACTATGGCCGGTAGTTTAAAGATATTGTGAGATGAAAAGTAGAACAGATGACTTTTGGTGTTGTACAATTATCATATTGTTCCCGGCTTTCTGCGAGCAAATAATGATTGTCACAATTTATATAGGGAGCTACAAATGCACGGGGGTTAAGTATGAGCCGAGAGAATATTGCAGCTCTTTTATTTGTTGTTACCTGGCTCGTGGTTGTTGGTGTCAGCTTATTCACCAGGACTAAAACTGTGGTGTCAAATGAGACGGCTAAATTTTTGGGTATGATTATCTTTCTTTTAGGTATGCTTGTGTTTGCCTGGGCGGCAGTTCACCTTAAAGCATCCTTTCTCGGAACTGTTGAACCTGTGTCGGACAAGCTGGTAACGACTGGACCATATAGATTTGTTCGACACCCTGTATATTTGGGTATGACGGTTGCCACTATAGGGCTGATTATTGGAATGAGAAGCTTGTGGGGATTAGCAGGGATATTTCTACTCTTTATTCCAGCCGAAATTTACAGAGCCAGGCTTGAAGAGATTGCTTTGGCTCGCAAATTTGGTAAAGAGTGGGACAATTATTCCAAGCAAACTTATTTTATGTTTATCCTTATATACTAGTCAGCATTCCTTTCTCTTATAAGGTTTCTGACATTTAATACTTTGAACTAATAGCAGGCTCAAACAGCCAGCACTTGGATACCAGAATTTTGGGAGTAATTGAGTGAAACTGAAGGATAAAGTCATAGTTATCACTGGCTCAACACGTGGAATAGGCCGGGCAGTTGCTGAAGCATGTGCACGGGAGGGAGCTGAAGTAGTAGTCTGCTCACGTAACGAGACGTCTGTAGAAAGGACGGTTGAGACATTAAAGCGGCAGGGATTCAAAGTATCGGGTATTGCCGTTGATGTCTCTATCCAGAGTGAACTGGAGAGGTTGCTAAAACACGCTCTGGAAACTTGGGGAAGGATAGATGTCTGGATTAATAATGCCGGGCTATCGGGTGGAATGCGGTTTCTCAGTGATATAAGCGAAGAGGAACTTGCACATATGGTTAATGTGAATTTTGCTGGCACGCTCAAAGCCTGCCGTATGATTATTCCCTATTTTATCGAACAGGGAGGCGGAATTTTAATCAATGTGAGTGGTAAAGGTGGACGAGGGGAGGCCTCACCATTCCTGGCTGCTTATGCAGCTACTAAAGCGGCAGTTGCCAATCTTACTAAAAGTCTGGCTCAGGAGAATAGAGCACATCCAGTTTCAATCCATTTAGTGTCACCCGGTATGGTGGCAACGGATTTCTATAGAGATATGAAGACCAGCACTGAACTGGCCACCTATGCTGAGAGCATACCTTATGTTTTGAAAGCACTAGCCGTGCCGCTCGATGTTGTAGAACGTTTCTTTGTCAATATTGCTGCACAGGAACCGGGGAAGATAACCGGTAAGAACTATTCGGTTTTAAGTGGATTCAGGTTGATGCGAGCCGTTGTATTACTGATATGGTACCGGGTAGTTGGCAAGGTAAAAATGCCTATGAGGTAAAAGTACTTGCATCAGGGCATGCATTCTTAGACCCGTGCTTTCAAAACTTGCATTGGGCAAGGTTACATCTAAGTGGAGCAGATAGATATAGTAAAATATAGTAAATTAGTTGTGGGCAAGCAGAATGGACAGGATAAGGTGATATTGGAAAATACGTTTAATGGGTGCTTCCGGGTACATATTAAGAGAAAGAATAGATCAGGTGAAAGGTTACCTTGGATGCTTTGAAAGTACTAAAAAGGTTCTACGGTTAGATAGGATGAATATAAGAAAAGGGAAAGCAGTAAAGGACTTATAAGTGGATTAAGAAGGAGGTGAGTTGACACATTTTGCTTAGGCAAAGCAGTCGAAGACACGCGGTCGGCACCCGCTCAATCCAGCAGTATTTAAATTTAGCCGCCGCTCGGGTCTCGCCCCGCGCGTAACCAAAGGCTCTGCCCAGAAGGTAGACAGCGAGGCTGCGACACGGTCTTCTCCCTGCTTCACATTCGCCTTTTCATCTTTGCGCAGTCAATTGTCAGCCTAACTTGTTGATAGACAATTTGAACATCAGCATTAGGTAATATTTCCAAATAAGTATGCATTTAGAGGAGCGAATAGAAATTTAATTTTTCCGCGGATTGAAAATGATGAAGACATTATTAATTGTAGCCTTAGTTTTAATTACATTTGGTTTTTCATACTGGTGGTTTATTCCGTGGCGCCCGGTTTTAAAACCCTTCAGGCTGGGCGGCTTGAAAGAAGCCAATCCTGATTCTTTAGCAAATAAAAAGGGGCAGAGGGTTTTAGCTATCACTGCCCATATTGATGATCTAGAGTTTTTCTGTGGGGGCACTATGGCTCGCCTTCAAGAAAAGAATGCAGAAACCTGGTTGGTTATTGGTACCGAAGATTATAAATGGTATTACTCTACTAAGGAGAGTTCTAGGAAGAGTACGGAAAGACGCAAGGAGGAACAAGAAGAAATTGCCGACTACTTTGACTATGCGAGGGTTATTTACTTAGGTTATCCTGACAACCGTTTAAAGAACGGCCCGGAGCCGGTTGAAAAGGTCAGAAAAATCATTGAGGAATTTAAACCGGAGGCAATACTTACATTTGATGTATTAAACAGAACATTTATTCAGCACCGTGACCACACGGCAGCGGGCATAATAGCCCTTAAAGCGGCTTCGGAAAGTAATACCGATGCAAAAGTTTTTATGTTTTCGACAAACACACCTAATTTCTACGTGGATGTAACTGATAGCTTGGAACGCAAGTGGACTGCTCTTAAAATGTTTGAAAGTGAATTTGGAGGAAACGAGTTTGTGTTTACAATGCTCAGGAGATGGGCTCGTAATGCTGGTAAAAAAGCAAACACCAAATATGCTGAATCATATCATGTGGTAGAATTCGAGAGATAAATTTTTATAGAGATAGAGATCAAATAGAATAGGATATGGAGAGCAGTACTACTGCAATAGATAATTAACACAAGAGCAGGTCCCAGACCCGCTCTTGAAAGATACCGCCGCACAGCCTCATCGTTGTTTCTTGACCAAAACTTGAAGCTAGCAACCTGCAATTTGAAATTTAAGAAAAAAGACCCGGTTAAGTTTCAACTACATTCCCTTCGCTGGCGTTACCCAGATCAGGTCTTGAGGGTATTGGAACTTTCGCTCCTTTTCAGCCTTTTCAAGCTCCCCTAGCAATTTACTCCTTTACCGGGTCAATTTATTTGTACCCCAAAAATGGATTCTTAAACATGATCGGTGAAGGTTTTGAGTTTTGGTTTGTGAGTGATGCATTTAAAGATGTAATATGAGTCGACAGTTATGAGCCCAAAGCCAAAAACGTACAGTTTAAGCGCTTACCTTACAGTTGAGAAGATGGTGGCCACTTATCCTCTGGTATGATGAGGTTTAAACAAAAACCATCTGCACCAAGGGGTAAAGGTGTATCTCTATCTGGAAAGTTTTAGATAAAAATGTATAAAAGGAATCGCTCCTTTCTCGTGAAAAGATAAGCGGATGACTATTCTGTTGTCGATATGGTTATCTCTATAAGATCAAAAAGGCGCAGGAAAGGATCTTGACCTTTTATCTTTCCTTCACACCCAGGGGTTTTTATAGTAAAATTTCTTTTAATTATCATATGATTTGGAGTGAAATGGTACAGCTAAAAGAGCGAACTAAAAAACAGATGCGGAGCGATGCAGCTAAAAAGGGAGTAGCTAAAGCTCCTCATAGAGCTCTCTACAGGGCAATGAAAATGAGCGATGAAGATATCGCAAAACCTTTTGTCGGAATTGCAAATTCAGCCAACGAGATAATCCCGGGCCATCTCCATTTAAATAAATTAGCTGAGGCAGTTAAAGCCGGAGTTAGAGAGATGGGTGGAACTCCTATGGAGTTTTCAACTATCGGTATTTGCGATGGCATAGCTATGAACCACGAGGGGATGAAATATTCGTTGGCAAGCCGGGAGATTATTGCTGACTCTGTTGAACTGGTAACCCAGGCCCATGCGTTTGACGCCCTGGTGCTTATACCAAACTGTGACAAGATTGTGCCCGGTATGATTATGGCGGCAGCCCGTCTCAATATCCCTGCAGTAGTTATAAGTGGGGGTCCTATGATGGCCGGGTTATATAGAGGCAAAACAGTGGACTTGAAGGATGTATTTGAAGCTGTAGGTGCAGTGGAAGCTGGAAAGATGAGTGAGGAAGAGCTTGAGGAACTGGAACGCGTTGCCTGTCCCGGATACGGATCCTGCGCCGGTATGTTTACCGCTAATTCTATGAACTGTCTTGCAGAGGCTCTGGGTGTGGCGCTTCCAGGAAACGGCACCTTACCAGCAGTAGATCCGCGCCGGATTGTTCTAGCCAAGGAAGCGGGAAAGGCAGTGATGCGGCTTTTGGAAAGGGATATCAGACCTTTAGATATTATGACCAGGGATGCTTTTCTTAATGCACTGGCACTAGATATGGCTGTAGGTTGCTCAACTAATACTGCACTCCATCTGCCTGCTATTGCTAATGAATTAGGAATTACACTTGACCTGGAGCTTTTTCATGAGGTGAGCGAACGTACACCGAATCTATGCCGCATAAGCCCGGCAGGAGGCCACCATATGGAAGATTTGGATAAAGCGGGTGGTATTTCCGCAGTACTTAAGGAACTTTCGAAAAGAGACCTGGTGAATATTTCGGTTCTTACCGTCACCGGTGACACGTTGAAGGAAAATATATCCCAAGCTGAACTAAGAGATTCCGAAGTTATTAAACCTATTGGTACACCTTATGCACCTACGGGAGGTCTGGCCGTACTGCGGGGAAATCTTGCTCCTGACGGTGCTGTGGTTAAGCAGTCGGCTGTCGCTCCGGAGATGCTTAAGCATGAGGGGCCGGCACGCATCTTCAACTCAGAAGAAGAAGCCATTGAAGGTATCTTAAAGGGTAAGATAAACAAAGGTGATGTGGTGGTGATACGCTACGAAGGCCCCAAAGGGGGGCCGGGAATGCGGGAGATGCTTTCACCTACCGCAGCGGTCGCAGGGATGAACCTGGACAAAGACGTTGCCTTAATAACTGATGGACGTTTTTCAGGTGCTACGCGAGGAGCATCAATCGGACACGTCTCGCCGGAAGCTCAAGAAGGGGGCCCTATAGCGGTACTGGAGGATGGAGATATTATAAGTATTGATATCCCCGGCAAGAGACTGGATGTAAAGCTTGAGGCAAAAGAGATTGACGAACGCTTAAGAAGATGGGAGGCGCCCCCATATAAAATTAAAAAAGGATATCTTGCGCTTTATGCTCGCCTTGTATCATCGGCTGCTAAGGGAGCAATTATTGAGCAGAGAGCGTAGAGCAGAGAGCAATGAGCTAAAAATCCGCAGCTGTAAAGCTCCAGAGCTGCAGGGCTATAAGGCTAAGAGCGAACGAAAGCTCACTACCTTAGAGCCTTAGAGCGATATAACCTTGGAGCAGAATTGCGGTGAATTAGAAAAAGGATGTGATGTTTGTGAAGATGAACGGTGCAAAGGCACTAACACAGAGCCTGGAGAATGAAGGAGTCGATGTGCTATTCGGTATTCCAGGAGGAGTGACTCTGCCCATCTTCGATGCGCTATATGATTCTAAGATTAAGGTTATCCTGATGCGGCATGAGCAGTGCGCAGCACATGCTGCTGATGGATACGCACGGGCAACTGGACGGGTAGGAGTCTGTATGGCCACCTCTGGTCCGGGAGCCACCAATCTGGTTACTGGTATTGCCAATGCTTATATGGATTCCGTTCCCATTGTTGCCTTTACTGGACAGGTGGCTACACACATAATCGGAACCGATGGTTTCCAGGAAGCGGATATCACTGGAATAACAATGCCTATAACTAAGCACAACTATCTGGTTAAAGATGTGAAGGCTCTACCCAGGATAATAAAAGAAGCATTTCATATAGCAGCAACTGGGCGGCCAGGCCCAGTACTTGTTGATATTCCAGTTGATGTGTCTAGATCTGAGCTGGAATATAGATATCCCGAACAAACCAATCTCCCTGGTTATAAACCTTCCTACAAAGGACATCCCAAACAAATAAAGGAAGCAGCTAAAGCAATTGTTGAGGCAACGAAACCCATTATCTATGCGGGTGGCGGTATCATTAAATCTAATGCATCAGAGGAGCTGAAAGAACTAGCAGAAATTACCAGTATTCCTGTTACCACGACTTTAATGGGCAAAGGTACTTTTCCAGATACACATGAATTGTCCCTTGGGATGGTGGGTATGCATGGAGCTCGTTATACCAATTATGCCACGAGTGAAGCAAACCTTCTCATCTCCGTAGGGGTGAGGTTTGATGATAGGGTAACCGGAAAGCTCTCAGAGTTTGCCAAGAATGCTACGGTTATACATATAGATATAGATCCTGCCGAAATTAGTAAGAATGTTTATGCACATATACCAGTTGTGGGAGATGCCAAGACTGTACTCTCTGCGCTAGTTGCTGCAATAAAAAAACTACTTGAGACTCACAAAATGGCTGACAAAAAAGCCTGGCTTGGCAAAATTACTGAATGGAAGAAAAAGCACCCGTTAAGTTACACACAGGAGCCGGGCGGTGAACTCAAGGCGGCGTATGTCGTCGATCAGATTTATGAGATTACCAAAGAGCGCAAGACCATAATTACTACTGGGGTCGGACAAAATCAAATGTGGGCCGCGCAGTACTATAAAGCTACCAGGCCGCGCTCATTCATATCCTCTGGCGGCTTAGGAACGATGGGTTTTGGAATGCCTGCAGCCATTGGTGCTCAGGTCGGTGTCCCTGATGCGCTGGTTATTGATATCGATGGCGACGGCAGTCTGCAGATGGTTTCTCAGGATCTGGCTACAGCAGTAATAGAGAAGCTCCCAATTAATATTTGTGTTCTTAACAACGGCTATTTAGGAATGGTTAGACAGTGGCAAGAGCTTTTCTACGGAAAAAGATATTCTTCTGTTGATTTAACCTGTCAGACACCTGATTTTGTGAAGCTTGCTGAGGCCTACTGTACCCTAGGAATACGGGTTACTAAACCGGAAGAAGTGAAGCCAGCACTGGAGAAAGCAATTGCGGCTCCGCAGCCTGTGGTCATAGATTTTATGGTTGCGCGTGAAGAGAATGTCTTTCCTATGGTTGCACCGGGTGCAGCGGTTACTGACATGATCGGAGGGGAATAAAATGAAACATACTTTATCCGTTCTGGTTGAAAATAGACCCGGGGTCTTAGCCCGGATTTCAGGATTGTTTAGCCGTCGCGGTTTTAATATTGATAGCCTGGCTGTTGGGCCAACGGAGAACCCTGAAGTCTCCCGGATGACCATTGTGGTTAATGTGGAGGAACATTCGCTGGAGCAGGTTACGAAGCAGCTTCATAAACTGGTGAGTGTTATTAAAATTAGTGACTTAGACCCGCATGAGTCAGTAGAGAGAGAATTGGTACTTATTAAAGTTGGAGCAGATTCCCAGACAAGAGCTGAGATAATCGAGATTGCTGACATTTTCCGTGCCAAGATTATTGACGTTGGACGTTCAAGTCTTACTGTTGAGGTAACGGGTACTGGAGCTAAAGTCCAAGCCCTGGAAGAGCTCTTACAATCTTATGGAATAAAGGAGATGGTACGGACGGGAAAGATTGCACTAATCCGGGGAGGAAAAGAGTAGAAATAGGGCGCTCAAAGCTCAAGGCTCAAAGCTAAAGACTAATTCATATTTCTCACAGCTTTTAACCCCAAACTTTTAAATCACTACTGAGGTAGAGGAGGGGAAATGGCAAAAATCTATTATGAAAGGGATATAAGCATTGATGTGCTTAAAGACAAAGAAATTGCGGTAATTGGATATGGAAGCCAGGGACATGCTCATGCTTTAAATCTTAAAGACAGCGGTTTTAAGGTAACAGTAGGGCTGAGAAAAGAAAGCTCCTCCTGGACTAAAGCCGAAGAAAATGGTTTGGGTGTCCTTCCCATAGATGAAGCGGCGGAGAAAGCAGAGCTGATTGTGATGCTTGTTCCCGATGAGTACCAGAAGGCTACTTATGATTCACAGATAGAGGCTCAACTTAAAGAGGGAGACGCGCTCGTTTTTGCTCATGGCTTTAATATTCATTTTAAACAAATAGTTCCACCATCTACCGTAGATGTCTTGATGATAGCACCCAAGGGACCTGGTCATCTGGTTCGTAGATTCTATACTGAAGGCGTAGGAGTACCGGCCCTCTTGGCGGTTCACCAGGATCATTCTGGAAAAGCGAAAGAGATCGGTCTTGCTTATGCTCAAGGTTTGGGGTCAACCAAGGCGGGCGTAATTGAGACAAGCTTCAAGGAAGAGACAGAGACCGATCTTTTCGGAGAGCAGGCTGTACTCTGTGGTGGTGCATCTGAATTAATAAGGGCAGGCTTTGATACTTTGGTTGAGGCAGGATATCAACCGGAGATTGCTTACTTTGAGTGTCTTCATGAGTTGAAATTAATAGTCGATTTAATATATGAACGGGGTATAACGGGAATGCGGGAGTCTATAAGTAATACTGCAGAATTTGGTGATTTGGTAACTGGAAAGAGAATTATCAATGAGGCAACCCGGCAGGAAATGAAAAAAGTTCTGGCTGAAATTCAATCTGGCGAATTTGCCAGGAGGTGGGTGGAAGAGAATAAAAAAGGAAAGCCCCTTTTCCGTAAACTGGCCGAAGAAGATGCCAGGCATAGTATTGAGCAGGTAGGAAAAGACTTGCGTAAGATGATGAACTGGATCGAAAAATAAATTCAAAAATTAAAGTGTAAAGTGCAAAATGGCAATGTAAAATTTAAAAATTTTTACATTTTGATTTGCAGTTTTGATTTTTGCGTTTTGAATTTTGCATTAAGGTATTACGGAAACAATCATGAGTTAGCAATAATCTTATGAAGGAGGATGTGACTGTGAGAAAAGAATATTTAATGACTCCGGGACCAACACCCGTTCCATCAGAAGTCTTGTTAGCTCAGGCCCGGCCGATGATTCATCATCGCACTCCTCTATATACCAAAATCCTGGTGACGGTTACGGAAGATCTAAAATATATTTTTCAAACCAAGAATGATGTTCTTATTTTTGCCTCATCCGGAACGGGAGCCATGGAATCAGCTATTGTGAATCTTTTTTCTGCAGATGATAAGGTGGTCGTAACCAGCAACGGCAAGTTCGGCAATCGTTTTATCAAGCTTGCAGAAGCTTTCGGGCTTACCGTCATTAAATTGGAGTATGAGTGGAATGAAGTTATAAATCCTGATGATATAAAGAAATTGTTAGAGAAGGATGAAAATATTAAAGGTGTGCTGGTTGTACATAGTGAGACCTCCACAGGAATTCTCAATGATATTAAGACTATTGGCGATATCGTTAAGGATTATCCTGCTGTGTTTGTCGTAGATTCTATTACTGGAATTGGTGCAGTAGAGGTGAGAACTGATGAGTGGCACCTTGATGTAGTTGTCACCGGCTCTCAGAAGGGGTTAATGCTTCCACCCGGGCTTTCCTGTGTGAGTGTAAGTGAAAAAGCATGGCATGCAGTGGAGAATTCCACGCTTCCCAAATTCTATTTTAGTTATAAGAAAAGTCGTGAATCATTTCACAAAGCATTTCCTCAAAATCCTTTCACTCCACCTGTTTCTCTAATAATAGGGCTTAGTGAAGCATTAAAGATGATGCGTGATGAGGGTTTGGAAAATGTTATCAAGCGGCATGCAGTGCTGGCAGAAGCAACAAGAGCGGGCGTCAAAGCTGTGGGACTTGAGCTATTTGCTCCACCTGAAGGAAGAGGAAGCGCAGTTACACCGGTAAAGGTTCCTGAGGGGATAGATGGAAAAGCGATTGTAAAGATTATGAGAGATAAGTATGGTATAACTATAGCAGGAGGGCAGGACCATTTAACAGGGAAGATTTTCCGTTTGGGACATCTGGGATACTATGACCGATTTGATATTGTGACTTCTATTGCTGGACTGGAGATGACGCTTGCTGAGTTAAATTATGAATTTGAAAGGGGAGTAGGCGTAAAAGCGGCAGAAGAGGTTTTTATGGAAAACCCATTATAATCAGGGGGATATATAATCTTAACACCCCTCTTTTGAAGCTTACGGCCAGCACCTGTCTACCAGTAAATAGAGACAGGAAGAGGAGAACACATAAAACCTCCCTTCCTGCCAGCAGGAAGGGAGTTAGTAGGATTACCCTTTTTTAAAACCTCTCTTACTTATCCCCTTTCCTAAGGGGGGATATAGGGGGTTTAAAAGATGATAGATAATCTCCCCAAGCGCTTCAGCAAAGAGGGGAGAAGAGAGAGATCTCTTTAAAAAAAGGGGATATATGGAGAACTCTCTTTAAAAAGAGAGAAAAAAATGAAAAAGTCTCTTTAGAAAAAAGAGGGAGATATAAAGAGGTCTCTTTAGCAAAGAAGAAACATGTATAACCTCCCTTTCCTAAAGGGAGGTTGGGGGGATTACCCTTTCTTAAAGGGAGTTAGGAGGATTACCCCTCCCTAAAGAGATGTTAAGATTAGTTATTCATATATAAGAAGAGAGAGAAGAGAATTACTCAATCTACAATAAGTAGATTTAGGAGGAAGAATAAATGAGGATCCTGGTAGCAGAAAAGATTGCTGATTCAGGTATAGAGATGTTAAGAAAAGATTTTGAAGTAGACGTCAAAACGAACCTTTCCCCTGAACAGCTTAAAGAGGATATTGCAAAGTATGATGCTATTATTGTTAGGAGCGGAACGAAAGTCACCAGGGATATCATAGAGCGTGCCGATAATTTGAAGATAATAGGAAGAGCTGGTATCGGTCTGGATAACGTTGATATGGATACTGCTACCAGAAAGGGAATTGTTGTAGCAAATGCACCTCAAAGTAATATTATTTCTGCTGCTGAACATACCATAGCTCTTCTGCTTGCCCAGTGTCGAAATATTCCTCAAGCCTTTAATTCGTTGAGGAGTGGAAAATGGGAGAGAAATAAATTCGAAGGAGTCGAGCTCTACGGTAAGACTCTAGGAATTCTCGGATTGGGTAAGATAGGAACTCTGGTTGCTCAGCGGGCTAATGCATTTGATATGAACGTTATTGCATATGACCCTTATATCTCTAAGGATAGGGCAGCACAACTTAACGTTCGCTTAGCCGAGACTATTGATGAGCTACTTACCGAGTCGGATTTTATTACCATTCATCTCCCCAAAACTCTGGAGACAGTAGGCATAATTGGAGCCAAAGACATAGCTAAGATGAAGAAAGGAGCCCGTATTATAAATGCTGCGCGTGGAGGTTTGATAGATGAAGAAGCTCTGGCTGATGCTATTAAATCTGGTCATTTAGCCGGCGCAGGGGTGGATGTATTTGATAAAGAACCCTGCAATGACAATCCTCTTTTTGAGCTGGATCAGGTTTTAGTAACGCCACATTTGGGAGCATCGACACTGGAAGCTCAGGATAAAGCAGGTATTACCATAGCCGAGCAGGTACTGGCTGCCTTAAAGGGTGAATTTGTAAGCAACGCGGTGAATATAGCGGCGGCAGGAGTTGACGATGCGATAAGACCTTTTCTACCTCTTGCTGAAAAGATTGGCCGGCTTCTCACGTATTTGGTTGAAAAGAGAGTTGGAGATCTTGAGGTCGAATATGCGGGTCAAATTTCTCAATACGACATCTCCATGCTTACGGTTGCTGTCTTAAAAGGTATGTTTGAAGCGGTGGTTCATGAGCCGGTTACCTATGTCAATGCTCCAATTCTGGCTAAAGAGCGGGGAATAGAGATAAAGGAGACAAAGACAGCGATCTCCCGTGACTACATAAATGTTATAACTGTTCAAACTGGAGATGCTGAAGGAAAGAAAATATCAGCGGCAGGCACTTTGTTAGGAAAGAAAGACCAGGAACGCTTCGTAAACATATATGATTTTGATATCGATATGGTTCCTTCTAAGTATATGGCTTTTTTCCGGTACGAAGACAGGCCGGGTATGATAGGTAGAGTAGGGACAATTTTGGGAAATAACAACATTAACATTGCTAACATGCAGGTAGGTCGTAAAGTTCTGCATGGGGAAGCCTTAATGGGAATAAATGTAGATGTTCCTATACCATCTCAAGTGATTGGTGAGATTAGAAGTCAGGCTGGAATTACTGATGCAAAGTTTATGGTTCTTTGAGCAGAGAGAAGAGAGCATAGAGCAGAGAGCTATGGAATAACAGATTTTTCTCTACACTCTAGGCTCTACGCTCCAAGCTTAAAATGAGTAGTATATAATTTTTACAGTCACAGGTTATGAATGATGAAACGAGGATGAGAATGTAAATGAATGACAAAGTGTACATCTTCGATACGACCTTGAGAGATGGAGAACAGTCTCCTGGGATTAGTCTGAATGTGCGTGAAAAGCTGGATATTGCTGAACAGCTGGCAAAACTGGGAGTGGATGTAATTGAGGCAGGATTTCCTATAACCTCTATTGGTGATTTTGAAGCGGTTAAAACTATTGCAGATAAGATTAAAGGTCCAATTATAGCCGGTTTAGCCAGAGCTGTTGACGAAGATATTGACAGAGCCTGGGAAGCCATTAAGAATGCGGAGAAGTGCAGAATTCATACGTTCGTTGCCACTTCTGATATTCATATGGAGCGGAAACTGAAGAAGAGTAGAGATGAAGTACTTAGAATGATTGAGCGAGCCGTAAAAAGGGCCAAGAGTTATTGTAAAGATGTAGAATTTTCTCCTGAGGATGCGACCAGATCGGAATTCGAATTTCTTTGTAAAACGGTTAAGCTGGCTATTGAATGCGGTGCAACTGTGATTAACATTCCGGATACCGTAGGGTATGCTTTACCCCAGGAGTTTGGTAGGCTGATCAGAGATATTCGAGAAGAAGTTCCCGCATTAAAGGAGATAGTGCTGAGCGTACACTGTCACAATGATTTAGGCCTAGCTGTTGCCAATTCACTGCAGGCTGTGGTTAACGGTGCCAATCAAGTAGAGTGTACAATAAACGGCCTGGGAGAAAGAGCGGGCAATGCTTCTTTGGAAGAGCTGGTAATGATTATAGATACCAGATTCCGCAGTCTGAACAAAACTACCAATATTAGTACAGAGGAGATTACCAGAACCAGTAGATTTGTCAGCACTCTTACTGGATATCAAGTACAGTTTAATAAGGCGATCGTAGGATCGAATGCTTTTGCTCACTCATCTGGAATTCATACTGATGGTATGCTGAAGGACAGAACCACCTACGAAATCATAAGTCCCCAGAAGATCGGACTTACGGAAAGCCGTTTGGTTCTTGGAAAGACTTCAGGACGGCATGGATTCAGAAAACATCTGGAGGAATTAGGATATGAGCTGAACGAAGACGAACTGAACCGGACGTTCACGCGCTTTAAAGAGCTGGCAGATAAGAAGGCAGAGATAAGTAATACGGACATTGAAGCAATTTTAGCCGAAGAGGTAAGAACAGCAGAAGAGATTTACACTCTGGAGTATATGGATACCTCAAGCGGTACTGACAAAGTCCCAACTGCAATCATCAGACTTAAGCGCAATAGCGAAATCATTGAGCAGACAGCAACTGGCGATGGGCAGGTTGACGCAACCTGCAAAGCGATAAGTCTGGCAACAGGCATCAAGACCAAACTCCTCTCCTATACTGTTAGCGCCATTACTGGAGGATTGGATGCCCAGGGTGATGTTGTTATTAAGCTGGACATTGAAGGAAGCGAAGTAGTAGGAAGAGGGGTAAGTACAGATATTATTGAGGCAAGTGCAAAAGCATATCTTAATGCCATAAACAGGTACCTAGCAACAAGGGGTGGCTATAGATTTAAACCTATAATATAAAATTAGGTTTAGGCCCCATAATCTCATTGGCATCTAGTTCTGGGATGAAGAAAGTATGAGCATGACCATTACTGAAAAGATTTTGGCAGCTCACTGTGGCAAAGAGAGAGTAACGCCAGGTGAGCTTATTAATATTAGGGTTGATCTTGTTCTGGCCAATGATGTGACAGCTCCAGTTGCAATCAAGGAATTTGAAAAAATTGGAGTTAGGAATGTTTTTGATAAAGAGAAGATCGTTTTGGTACCAGATCACTTTGCTCCCAATAAAGATATAGATTCGGCTGCTCAGTGCAAGCTCATGAGAGATTTTGCCAGAGAAAGAGACATTTCTCACTATTTTGAAGTAGGAAGAATGGGTATTGAGCATGCTCTGCTTCCGGAGGAAGGGTTAGTACTTCCCGGTGATGCAATAATTGGAGCTGATTCGCATACTTGTACCTATGGTGCACTAGGAGCTTTTGCCACGGGAATGGGAAGTACTGATATTGCAGCTGCTATGGCGACGGGTGAGGTATGGGTCCGGGTTCCGGAAAGTATCAAATTTGTGTTTAAGGGAAAGTTGAATCCCTGGGTAGGGGGAAAGGATCTCATTCTTTATACCATTGGAAAAATTGGCGTGGATGGTGCTCTTTATAAGATGATGGAGTTAAGCGGCGATACTATTAAAGAACTTTCTATGGACGGGCGTTTCACTATGGCAAACATGGCCATAGAAGCCGGCGCTAAGGGTGCCATAATCCCTCCTGATGATAAGACATTGCAGTATGTTAAGGGAAGGGCTAAGAGAGGTTACAAAGTATACCATAGCGATGAGGAAGCCAGCTATTCCGGGGTAATAGAGTTCGATGTTGAAGGAATCGAACCCCAGGTTGCTTTTCCTCATCTTCCCTCTAATGCCAGACCGATCAGTAAAGTTGATAATATACCAATTGACCAGGTGGTCATTGGCTCTTGCACCAATGGTAGGATGGAGGATCTGAGAATCGCGGCCAAAATTCTCAGGGGAAGGAAGACAAATTCCTGTGTTCGGCTGATCATAATTCCAGCAACACAGAGGATATACAAAGAAGCATTAAGAGAAGGCCTGCTTGACATTTTTTTGGATGCTCAGGCTGCAATCAGTACTCCTACCTGTGGCCCCTGTCTTGGTGGACATATGGGCGTTTTAGCGGCAGGAGAACGTGCTGTTGCTACTACTAACAGAAATTTTGTGGGGAGGATGGGTCACCCTGAAAGTGAGGTTTATCTTGCGGGACCGGCAATAGCGGCAGCCTCAGCTATTCTGGGAAGAATAGCGGGTCCAGATGAGCTAAGTTAAATCAAATATCAAATAGTAAAAATCAAAAACTGAAATCAAAAAAGAAAATCAAAGAAAAAAATAGCAGCTCCAAACGCGCAATTTATGATGGAAAACTTGTAGTGCTAAATACGCAACTCGAAACACATAACTCAATTCTAAAAAATGTAGAAGCGGACCTTTAGGTCCGCGAAGAAAGAGACGGAAATGATTCTAAAAGGTAAAGCCTATAAATACGGAAGAGACATCGATACTGACGCCATAATTCCTGCCCGTTATCTTACCGCTATTGACCCTGAAGAGCTTGCTCGGCATTGTCTGGAAGATTTGGATATGGATTTTGTAAAGAGAGTATCGCCAGGAGACATTATTGTAGCAGAAGAAAATTTTGGCTGCGGCTCTTCGCGGGAGCACGCGCCTATTGCCATTAAAGCTGCAGGTATATCCTGTGTAATAGCCAAGAGTTTCGCTAGAATCTTTTACCGTAATGCGATTAACATCGGTCTTCCAATTATTGAAAGTATTGATGCCGTGGACGGCATTAAAGAGGGGGATACGGTAGAGATTGATTTAGCCAAAGGGATAATCACAAATATCACGACCGGAAAAACTTTTATTTCACAGCCGTTTCCACCTTTTATGCGGAAGGTAATAGAAAAAGGTGGACTAATCGAGTATGTTAAAGAGAAGATAAAAACGGGTGCGTAATGTTGCAAGGCTGATATCCAACTTGCTAACCGTCAGGCAAAGACACCCAAGAAAGTTATGAGTCGACAGGTGGTAGTAGGGAGTCAGAGTTTTCGCTACAGACTACCGACTAACAGACTCCCGACTAGGTTAATACTTAGATTAGTGAACCTTACCTGTTTGACTTGTTAACAGTAAGGACAGTTTTGAGAAAGGGTGAAACACTGAACAGAGATATGAAAAAAGTAGAGGCTTCCACTAACCAGCGACCATCAGCCGGCAGTCAGAAGCCGAAGAATA
>CAYGBL010000021.1:0-6184 GCA_964348135.1 uncultured Actinomycetota bacterium | reverse complement strand
ATATCGCAGTGCTTCCGGGGGACGGAATTGGTCCTGATATAGTGAGGGAAACGGTTAAGGTACTGGAGGCAGTAGGAGGGAGGTTCAACCACGGGTTTGTCTTCGAGAACGCTCTTATTGGTGGTGCTGCTATTGATGCCACTGGTAATCCATTACCTCAGAAGACTCTCGATTTATGCAAGAGCAGTGATGCGGTACTTTTAGGGGCTATCGGAGGACCAAAATGGGATACTACTGACCCCAAAGGTATTCGTCCGGAGCAAGGGCTGTTGGGCATTCGCAAAGCACTCGATCTATTCGCAAACCTCAGACCGGTAAGAGTGTTCAGGGTTTTGATGGGTTCGTCCACACTTAAACAAGAAGTAATTGAGAACGTAGATATAATGGTGGTTCGAGAATTAACTTCTGGTCTATATTTTGGAGCGAGAGCGCGGGAAGGCGACCGTGCGTATGATACCTGTGACTACCATAGATATGAAATTGAGAGAGTGCTTGATATAGCTTTCAAATTGGCGTTAAGACGAAAAAAGAGAGTCCACTCTGTTGACAAAGCTAATGTTTTGGAATCATCAAGGCTGTGGCGAGAGGTGGCAATAGAGGTGGGCAAGAAATATCCAGATGTTGAGCTTATACATCAATTAGTTGATAATACTGCTATGCAATTAATCAAAAACCCGAAACAATTTGATGTTCTGGTAACTGAGAATATGTTTGGAGATATCCTCAGCGATGAAGCCTCTATGCTCTCTGGCTCCCTGGGAATGCTTCCATCGGCCTCTTTAGGTGCCAACAAACTTGCATTGTATGAGCCCGCTCATGGGAGCGCGCCCAAGTATTCAGGGAAAGATGTGGTTAATCCAATTGCCACCGTTTTATCTGGTGCTTTAATGCTGCGGTATTCTTTTGACTTGGAGGAGGAGGCTGAAGTGGTAGAGCTGGCTGTAAAAAAGGTGCTTGAAGAAGGTTACCGCACCAAGGATATTATGGAAGAGGGATCCAGATTAGTAGGGACCTCTGAAATGGGAAGCCTGATTGCTGAGAATATAAATAAAGTTTAATTAAGTAAAGGAGCAACAACGTAATTAAACGGTGAACACGTAGCCGAGAACGGTGAACTTAATAACTGCCAACTGTAAACTGACAACTGAATTGAAAAGGAGGTAAAGGTGCCGATACAAAAGGTCGACAAGATATGGACTAATGGCCAAATGGTCAATTGGGATGACGCTAAAGTGCACATTTTAACCCATGCGCTTCACTACGGTTCGGGCGTCTTCGAAGGAATTCGTGCCTATGAGACAATAAAAGGAACAGCAGGTTTTCGGCTTACTGACCATATGAAAAGACTGGAGCAATCAGCAAAGATTTACTTGATGGATTTACCTTATTCAGTAGAAGAACTGGTTGAAGCAACGAAGGAACTGATAAGGGCAAATAAGCTGAAGAGCTGTTACATCCGGCCTATTGTCTACAGAGGGTATGGAGAGATGGGGCTCAATCCTATTAATGCTCCAATTGAGGCAGCAATTGCTGTCTGGCCCTGGGGTGCCTATCTGGGAGATGAGGGAATAAAGAATGGTATCAGGGCAATGATTTCTTCCTTCCACCGCATCGACCCAAATTCCTTGCCTCCAGTTGCCAAGGCAACGGGTCAATACATTAATTCAATTTTAGCTAAGTTGGAAGCAGTATATAGCGAATACGAAGAAGCTATTCTGCTTGATTCCAGAGGTTTCGTCTCTGAAGGATCGGGTGAAAACATCTTTACTGTCAAGGACGGGATTATCTACACTCCGTCAACGACCTCAAGTATTTTAGAGGGAATCACCAGAAGTTCCGTAATGGAGATTGCCAGGGATATGGGATACAAAGTTGAAGAAAGAGACCTGGTGAGAAGCGATTTATTTTTAGCCGATGAGGTTTTTGTAACGGGCACTGCAGCGGAAATTGTTCCCATCAGGGAGATAGATAAAAGAGTGATAGGGGACCCGGGCGAAGTAACCAGGAGCCTGCAAGATAAATTCTTTGCTGTGGTAAAGGGTGAAGATGAGAATTATATACATTGGTTGGAGTTTGTGTAAGAAGGGAGAAAGAGGGAAGGTGTGGGCTCGTAACCATAAAATCTCACACTTTAATTACTCCCTGTTATTAGAGAAAGTGTAGCTAAAAAGCGTGGTCAAAGATGAGTAGCGTAAAGCTCTACGATACAACCTTGAGAGATGGAGCACAAAGAGAAGGCATATCCTTTACCGTTGCCGATAAGATCAAGGTTGCCCAAAAACTTGATGAATTGGGCATTCATTATATTGAAGGTGGCTGGCCAGGTTCCAATCCTAAGGATGTAGAGTTCTTTGCCAAAGTTAAGAAGATGGATCTCAAGAATAGTCAGATGGTAGCCTTTGGCAGTACCCGTCGCAAAGATACTCCCGTTGAGGAAGACAAAAATCTCAAGGAGTTAGTAAAGGCGGAAACTCCTGTAGCGTGCATTTTTGGCAAGAGCTGGGATGTTCACGTAACTTCGGTTTTAGTCACCACGCTTGATGAAAATCTAAGAATGATAACGGACTCTATATCCTTTCTTAAAAACAGGGGCTTGGAAGTTGTATATGATGCCGAACATTTCTTTGATGGGTTTAAAAAGAATAAAGATTATGCTTTGAAAACCTTAAAGGCAGCAGAAGAAGCGGGAGCAGACTGGATTGTGTTATGTGACACTAATGGAGGGATTTTGCCGGCAGAAGTTCAAAGTGTAATTAAAGAAGTAAAGGGAATGACCAAAGTGCCTTTGGGGATTCACGCGCACAATGATGCTGATTGTGCTGTTGCCAATTCTCTGGTGGCAGTACAGGAGGGAGTAACTCAGGTACAGGGGACTATCAATGGTTATGGTGAACGTTGCGGTAATGCCAATCTTGTCTCTATCATACCTAGTTTAATATTGAAACTGGGAATTGAGTGCATAAGTAAGGATAAATTAAACTCTTTGATGGAAGTAGCCCATTCCATTAGCGAGGTTGCCAATCTGGTACCGGATCCTCATCAACCCTATGTGGGTCAAAGTGCATTTGCCCATAAAGGAGGTATTCATGTAGCGGCGGTACTTAGACAAAAGGGTGCATATGAACATATAGATCCCGACTTAGTGGGCAACGTACAGCGGGTTTTAGTCTCGGAGCTTTCGGGAGCAAAGTCTGTTATCCAGAAAGCGAAAGAAATGGGCATAGACCTTTCACAGCGAGGTGAGCAAGTGGTAGCCATACTGAATAAATTAAAAGAGCAGGAATATATGGGCTATCACTATGAGGTAGCTGATGGGTCTTTTGCACTTTTTATCATGAAGCACATCGGTGTTTACCGGCCCCTATTTGAACTGGAGAGCTATCAGGTAGAGATGGATCATCGGCGAAGCGGTAAGTTCGAAACAGAGGCAGTTGTTAAACTCCGCGTAAAAGGACGAAGGCTGGTGGAGATAGCTGAAGGGAACGGGCCGGTGAATGCTCTGGACAGAGCGCTGCGCAAAGCACTGGAACCTTTCTATCCGGAATTAGCCAGAATTAAACTTGCTGACTATAAGGTAAGAGTTTTTGACGTCAAAAAGGGGACAGCAGCTGTTGTTCGAGTGCTTATTGAAACAAGCGATGGTGAACAAACCTGGGGCACCATTGGCATTTCAGAGAATGTTATAGAGGCAAGCTGGCAGGCTCTGGTTGACAGCATTGAATATGGAATATTGAAATAGAGTGAAAAGTGAAAAGTGAAGAGTCAGGAGTCAAAAGTCCACAGCTGTAAAGCTCTAGAGCTGTAGGGCTGTAAAGCTAAAGGCGAACGAAAGCTCATTAGCTCGGAGCCTTAGAGCGATATGGTCTTAGAGCAAAATTGTGATGAACGGTGAACTGTGAATAAAACATGAGACTACTACGATTTTTATATAAAAACACTAATGGCTATGGGATTCTTGAAGGGGAATCAGTTATTGCCGTAAAAGGTTCACCCTTCGATGAGATTGAGACGGGAAGGGAATATCCTCTTTCCGAAGTTGAACTTTTTGCTCCCGTTATTCCTTCTAAAGTAATTGCCGTTGGTCTTAACTATATTGATCATGCACGAGAACTGAAGATGGAAGTGCCCGAAGAGCCTATTCTCTTTCTAAAACCGGCAACTTCTCTTTTAGGTCCTGGGGGAAATATAATTTATCCTTCTATGTCTAAACAGGTTGATTATGAAGCGGAACTTGCTGTAGTAATAAAGAGAGAAGCGCATTTCGTATCAGAGAGTAACGTTGACAGCTTCGTCCTGGGCTACACGTGCGCAAATGATGTGACCGCTCGAGATCTTCAAAAAAGAGATGGTCAATGGACTCGCTCCAAAAGCTTTGATACTTTTTCTCCCTTAGGTCCCTATATTGAAACTGATATTAATCCGGATAATCTCAAGATAGAACTACTTCTTGATGGGGAAATCAAGCAGTCTTCGACAACTGCAAATATGATCTTTAACTGCAGAAAGCTGGTTGGTTTTATCTCTCAAATTATGACCTTGCTCCCTGGAGATGTAATAATGACCGGAACTCCACCAGGAGTAGGACCGATGGATGTAGGGAGTCGCGTTGAAGTTAGAATAGAAGGGATAGGTAGTTTGCAAAACACGTTAGTTGAGAGCAGATAGCATGGAAAACCTTTGGGCACCTTGGAGGATGAAATATATTTTGGGCTATAAAGAGGAGGGGTGCATATTCTGCGACTTGCCAAAGGAAAAGCGGGACAATAAGAACTACATATTATATAGGGGCAATACAGGTTTTATTATTATGAATATTTATCCCTATAACAACGGTCACCTGATGATTGCACCCTTCCGCCACACTCCTGATTTGGATCGCCTAACCAAAAAAGAAAAGGCAGAGTTAATGGAGATAATGGCATTGAGTATGAAGATTTTAACCGGGGCATTCAAACCGGAAGGTTTTAATCTGGGAATGAATGTGGGTCGGATTGCAGGGGCTGGAGTAACCGAGCATCTGCATATACACGTAATTCCTCGCTGGAAAGCTGATACTAATTTTATGCCGGTAATTGCGGAAACCAAAGTTATCGGACAGCATCTTGATACTACTTTTAAACAACTTAAATCAGCGCTCCGCAACTTAGCAGGATGAAGAAATTTACTGGTAAATGTCTTCTTCTACTTGTAATAATCATATTCTTGTCCTTTACTTTGGGTGGTTGTTCTAAACCTAAGTCCTCTAGTACTAAAAAGCCTGACCCATCATCAAAGGAAAAAGCAGAGGATGAAGCCGTTTCTTGCGTGGGGAATCCTCAAAAAGAGGAGCAGAGATGGAAGGATGCGCGCTCTGCTCTTGAAATACCCGAAGAAGAGAAACAGTCTTCAGAATCCATAGAAAATCCCCCGGTAGTTGTTCTGGATCCGGGACACGGCGAGCCTGGGAATCCTGGTGCCCGAGGTCCTTCAGGAGTTCGTGAGCGAGACGTAAATCTGGATATTGGTAAGCGTCTTAAAATATTACTGGAGAATGCTGGAGTCACAGTGATAATGACGCGAAGCGGGGAGACTACAACATTAGGAAATCCTGAAAGAGCCCAAATAGCCAATAAGAACGAGGCAAATCTTTTCTTTCGCATCCACTGTGACAGCTCCTCAAACCCGCAAGATGGTGGAACCAGGACTTTGTGGTATAAATCTGATAGCGCAAGAGCTGCTGAAGTGATTCAGAGAGCAGTAGCTAAAGAGCTCGGTTTGCAAGATTTAGGCATTAGAAAACAGGTCCTGGTAGGATTTCAACACGCCCAGGTTCCAGCAGTATTAGTGGAGGTTGCATATATCAGTAATCCTTCTGAAGAAAAATTGCTGGCAGATCCTAACTTTCGACAGAGGGCAGCCCAGGGTATGCATAATGGAATTATAGAGTATCTTAGGGAGATGAAAAAGATTGACTGATTTGCAATTGTTTAGTATTTTAAGTTTAGGCTGATTCTTCAAAGGTACTTTTATTAATTTATACTTAAAGAAAGGTAATTTAGGAAGTCCTAATAGTTTAATTGTACATTTACATTCTATATCATAGGTATCATAGTATGAATTTACTAATTTTATAGTCCATCTGGCCTATATATTGGGTAAATTTGCAAAATAATTAGCCACTTGGTCTATATACATTTGCTTTTTT
>CAYGBL010000020.1:0-29579 GCA_964348135.1 uncultured Actinomycetota bacterium | reverse complement strand
ATAAACCGAAATTACTGGTACGCCTGGAGGGAGTCGAACCCCCAACCTTTGGATCCGTAGTCCAACGCTCTATCCAATTGAGCTACAGGCGCATCACTGGTTGTTAACCTTTTGGCTTTTGGATTTTACACCCTAATCAATGTCTAACATCAAAAAACCAACAGTAAAAAATGGCGGAGAAGGAGGGATTCGAACCCTCGAAGCAGACATTCATCCGCTTAGTCGCTTAGCAGGCGACTGCCTTCAACCAGCTCGGCCACTTCTCCACTCGCTGTTTGCACCTATAAAAAGTTTTCGTCATAAGGTGTGATATCTACTTTCAATCTAACAAAAGTCTAACTCTCTCACCAACTTATCTAGTACCCCGGGAGGATGTTTTCAATCTTACTCAGACTAAACTCTTTGTTTTCCCACGCATTGACTTATGCGCCACCGATGATGAACACTAAACCCTGGCGGTGGGGGTGAGATTCGAACTCACGAGGACTTTCGCCCTGCCGGTTTTCAAGACCGGTGCGATCAACCACTCCGCCACCCCACCGCAAAATCAGCTAGAATTTGCAGGGCAAGTCATCGTGACGAGTTAAGTTTAGCATACAAGCAAAGTGCTATAAAGGCTCGCGTGAAGGTGAAATAAGGTCGAATTTAAGGTAAGACCTGAGGATATCAGGGACTACAATACTCCCATCCTTTTGCTGATAATTTTCCATAACGGCTATTAAAGTTCTACCAATAGCAACTGCAGTCCCGTTTAATGTATGGACGAATTCTGTCCCTGAATTCTTCCGATAACGAATGTTTAACCTACGTGCCTGGAAATCAGTGCAATTACTAGTAGAATGTGTTTCCCGGTACCTGTTCTCTCCTGGCATCCATGCTTCGATATCATACTTTTTAGCAGCTGGTGCTCCTAAATCACCAGTACACATAATCACAACCCTGTAAGGAATATTAAGAGCCTGCATAATCTCCTCTTCGTTCTTGAGCAAGAATTCATGCTCGGGCCAGGAATCTTCGGGAAGACAGAAGCTGAACATTTCCACCTTGTCAAATTGGTGAACTCTGAAAATGCCTCTTACGTCTTTACCGTAGGATCCTGCTTCTCTTCTGAAACAGGATGAAAATCCTACATATCTAATTGGCAATGTACTGTTATCCAGAAGCTCTTCAGCATATATACCCAAAATAGACTGCTCAGAAGTTCCTACCAGGTAAAGATTGTCCTTAACTGTTTTATATATTTCATCTTCTCCCCCGGGAAGATATCCACCTCCCTGCATTATCCTTTCTTTGACCAAAACAGGAGGAACTATCGGCGTAAATCCTTTTTCAGTTAAGAAATCAAAGGCGAAATGAACTAATGCAAACTCTAGAAGAACCGCTGCTCCCTTGAGATAATAAAATCGAGGTCCGGAGACCTTGCTGGCTCGCTCAATGTCAATAAGACCTGCAGCCCTGCCAATCTCCAGGTGATCCTTTGGTTTAAAATCAAACTTGGGAGGTTCCCCCCATTTTCTCAACACTACATTTTCACTCTCATCTTTGCCTTCTGGAACACTGTCATGGGGAAGATTGGGAACCTGTAAAATTACTGTATCGAGCTTTTTTTTAATTTCCTGAGTTCGTTGCTCTAATTCTTTCAGCTCTTCTTTGTATCTCTTTGCTTCTTCCTTTGCCACTTCTGCTTCCTGGGGAGAAAGTGTCCCATACTTTTTGGAGACCTTCTTCCTCTCACTTCTCAATGACTCGACTTTTGTAAGGTATTCTCTATATTCTTTATCCAATTTAAGAATTTCATCAATATCGATTTTAACCTGTTTCTTGGTAGCTCCTTGTTTAACTTCATCAGGATGGGTACGGATATACTTTATGTCAAGCATTTATTTCCTTTCATTCTGTTCGGTTAAAATCAGTCTTAATTAATATGCTGCTCAAGAGTGCATACTCAGTTATCTTATCCTCTCGGATACGACCCGAGAACCTTTACTTCTCTCAGTTTACATTTAAGACATTTTACTGCATCAGCTATTATCTCGTCCTCAATGTGGCCTTCCATATCAATCCAAAAATAGTATTCCCCAAGAACTTTTTTCGTAGGCCTGGATGCAATCTTGGTAAGATTAATATAACGGAAAGCAAACTCCTGTAAAATCTGGAGCAAGCTTCCCGGACGGTTTTCAAATATAAAAGCAACCAGGGAAGTCTTGTCTTTCCCAGTAGGTTTAGCAATCTCCTTGCCCACGATAACAAATCTGGTTTGATTATCCTCGTAATCTTCGACATCCGAAGCAAGTACACTCAGTTGATAAATTTTCGCAGCAAGTTCAGTGCCAATCGCCGCTACTTCCTTATCGCGTTCCGCAGCCTTCTTTACCGCTTCTGCAGTGCTGTTAGCAGCATTGATTGGTATTTTAGGGAAATGTGTGGACAAATAACCTCGACATTGAGCCGTCGCCTGAGGATGAGAGATAATCTCTTTGATCTCCCCTTCTTTAACTCCAGCATGAGCAATCAAGTGATGCCTGATGGGAACCACTATTTCTTTTTCTATATAGACACCTTCAACCCCAAAGGTAAGAATATCAAGTGTCTCATTTACTGATCCCTCAATGGAGTTCTCAATAGGTACAATACCCTTGACAACCTCATTATTTGCAGTCGCATATATCACTTCAGAAACGGTTGGAAAACTCACCAGGTCTGCCTCGTTAACCTCCATATAGTTAAGAAGAGCTTCCTCTGCATTAGTTCCTCTAGGTCCTAAAAATCCTATCTTTTGGGTCAAATATAATCACCTCATTTAATTCGTTGAAGACTGCTGATACTTCATAGCCCTATTTATGGCATCTTCTTCCTCTTTAGAAAGGTTGAAAATAGAACTTCCGGCTTTTACAGGCTTGGCATAGGTTCTGCTTTCGCTCCTTCCATTAATGGCACTTAATACCACACCATCTCCATGTTCATTTAAAAAAGCTGCTGCGAAACTCAACTTTCCACCCGCATCCTCAAAGGCATCGAAGCGCACGACTGCCGTCTTCTGAATAGCTCCTTGCAGCATTTCCGTAATTTTATAATGTTCATTGCTCAGTCTATCTATGCTTAGCTTCAACTTATTCTCCCCTTCAGTAAAATTCTTGATCAACGTACTTAGATCAATCTCCTCGCCCTCAAGTAACAGTTTTTGAATCCTTTGGAACTTCTGCACACGCAGCGTAAGAATCAGAACCCAAATTATCAGAAGTGAAATAGCTACTAATAAAACTGAATAGAGATAGACCATTAGGTCACCAGCCTTTAGAATAAAAAGATTATACAATATAAAAAGTAGTATTGCATTCTATAGTTGAGCCTATTCTTCCTGTAATTAATGGACAAACTCACAGTTTATTTATATGATAAAAAAGGCTATTCATTGAACTCAAATGTTAAAAGACAGACTTGAAAAAATTCTTATTGAAGTAAAAACAGGAAAGCTTGATATTGAGGATGCTTTAGTCAGACTTCGCGATTTGCCCTTTGCCGATTTTGGATTCGCAAAAATTGATCATCACCGCGAACTGCGCAAGGGATTCCCTGAGGTTATATATTGCGCAGGAAAAACTCCTTCCCAGATAAAAACAATAGCTCAGAACTTAAATAAAAATAAGTCCATACTACTAGCAACCCGCGCAGAAAGAAAAGCATACAATGCCATTAAATCAGCAATACGTGAAGCAAAATACTATCCTTCGGCAAAAATGGTAGTCGCCAGGCCACACAAGGTTAGGTCTGATACAGGACTCGTTATGGTGGTATCAGCCGGCACTGCCGATTCGCCTGTTGCTGAAGAGGCGGCCTTAACAGCTCAAGCTATGGGAAGCAAAGTTGAGCGTCTTTATGATGTAGGGGTGGCAGGAATTCACCGCCTTCTCCTTCATTCCCAAAAACTACAGCAGGCACAGGTAATTATTGTAGTTGCAGGCATGGAAGGCGCTTTACCTAGTATTGTGGGAGGTATAGTCTCTTGTCCCGTTATTGCTGTTCCTACAAGCATAGGTTACGGAGCAAGCTTTCAGGGATTAACTGCTTTACTTGCTATGCTCAACTCCTGCGCTCCTGGAATAGCAGTTGTTAACATCGACAACGGATTTGGCGCAGGATACATAGCCTCCCTTGTTGCGCAACAGTATAAACCTCTTTGATCCAATATGAAAATAGCCTACTTCGACTGCTTCTCAGGAATAAGTGGAGATATGATATTGGGAGCTCTGCTCGATCTGGGTCTCTCGCTGGACACTCTGCTGGAAGAACTCTCAAAGCTTCCTTTAAAGGATTATCGTCTAGAGGTAAACAAGGTAGAAAGAAAAGGAATAGAAGCCACTCAGCTATTAGTCCGTAGCTATGAACAAAGCGTAGTGCGCTACTGGGCAAACATTCAGTCACTCATTAAGGAAAGTAAGCTTAACTCCAACATTAAGGAAGATAGTTATAGGATATTTGAGAAACTGGCGCAAGCCGAGGCAAAGGTTCACGGCAGAACGACTGACCAGATTCATTTCCACGAAATTGGCGCGGTAGATTCCATCATTGACATCGTAGGGGCTGCAATCGGTATTCATCACTTGGGTATTGATAAAATCTACTCCTCTCCTCTTCCTACTGGTACCGGCACGGTCCAAACCCAACATGGAATATATCCAATTCCTGCACCAGCCACAGTGGAGATACTGAAAGGGATTCCCGTCTATGGAAAAGCTATTGAGGCGGAGCTTGTTACTCCTACTGGAGCTGCCATTATTTCAACTTTTGCCCGGTCTTTTGGAGAAATGCCAGCAATGAAAATTACTGGAATTGCTTATGGTGCCGGACTCCAAAATCTCAATATCCCAAATCTGCTACGTCTCATTGTTGGCGAAGGGCTAACTGCTCAAGTCGAAGAGGAAAAAGTATCGCTTCTTTCAACCAATATTGATGATCTTAATCCTGAAATCTTTGACTACTTAATGGATAAACTTTTAAAAGCAGGAGCGTTAGATGTCTGGCTTCAACCCATTCAAATGAAGAAGAACCGCCCCGGTATAATTATAAATGTCTTAACACCATATGAGCTAGTCAACAATATCTCCGAAATAATTTTCACCGAAACGAGTACATTGGGAATAAGAATCGAGCGAGTTCATAGACAGAAGTTGAGAAGAGAAATAGTTAACATAACTATCCCCCATGGAAAAGTGAAGGTTAAAATAGGTTACCTTGATCATCGGATAGCAAGCATTGCTCCTGAATATGAAGATTGCGCTCGCATCGCCAAGGAAAGCGGGATTCCAATCAAAGAAATCTTTGAACTAGCTAAAGAAAAAGCAAAGGAAAAGCTAAATAGGCAATAGAGCTATAATTTGCAGTCTTTTTATCGAACTATAAACTTAAACTCCTTAACATTATTCTTTACCAGCTTTTCATTGGGAACTGGTCCAACTGTTATGGTAAGCAAGTTTACTATACTTCCTGAAGTTGGCTTTAAATTAGTAATTTCGATTGTTTTTCTCTCATTTGGAGCAATAGTATCAACGATTACCTGGTTTACTTTTTCCTTTGGTTCTGTTTCGGATTTCAATGTAGCTTTAACTGGAACTCTGTTTTCAGGCTGGTTTCCTTGATTTTCAACAGTAACTATGGCAGAAATTTTTACAGTGGAGGGTAAAACAAATAATTTCTTAGCTGCATTGTACCCCACATGTCTGGGACTTACTGAAATTTCCGTAATGGCCAAACCGTGAACTTCCTCCAAGCTCTTAATCCCTTTTAGTTGTTGAAGGTAGGGAACAAGTTCAGCCTTCTCATAATTATTTTTTGGTAAGAATGCAGAGCTTACGGGTGATATCCCAAATACCCTTTTTTCTTTTAAAACTTGCTTGGCCTCCTTAACATATAGAGAATAGGTCCGATCGCTTAAAGAGAGATCTTTAAGTACCAAAGCAACTTGACCGCTGGCTACATCTAAATCCTCATCCTTTAGAGCATTGAAAACAGCAGGGCGGTAGCTCTTTAAAGCACTTGCTCTCAGATCAAAGGCGAGATTAAGGTAAAAATGAGCTCTTTCCAGAGCTTTTGGAACCTCAAGCTCTGCCGCCTTTTTTGCAATTTCTGTTCCTTCCTTAGAATAACGAGAGAGTTTTTCATCCAGTTCTTTTCTAGTCACATCGGGAGTCCTCAGACCATTAAACGCCTTGGCTAAATCATTGGATTTGTCAGCAAGCTCATTTGCCTTAGTCACGTATGCCTGTAGTTCCTTGGGTTCTTTATTTCCACATACTCCTCCACCTAAGATATAAAAGAAGATAAGAAGAGCAAGCAAAAGCAAGACCAACCTCAATCTTGACCTTCTTCGCTGAATCTGGCGCAATTTGGGAGCAGAAAGCTTTCTTCTATATGGATATTCCATTACTACCTGATTTTCTAATCTTCCACCTTACTTTATAAACGCAAAACCAGCTCATAAATTTCATATTCTGAGCTCTTATTCGCTATCCTCTTTTGCACAAAGCTTCGGAGGACATCTTCTGTCTCCAGTCTACCAAACATATTGTTTCTCCCAATATTATTTAATGGCCTGCCATCCGAAGCCTCTGGCTAAGGATGGTGGGCGAGAAGGGATTTGAACCCTCAAGTCCTTTTCGGACACAGGATCCTGAATCCTGCGCGTCTGCCAAGTTCCGCCACTCGCCCTATAGAGGTAGTATAACACTTTCACTTTTATCAAAAACCACAGGGATAATGCAATTAATTTTCTTTTTTCATATAATAGCCTATAGTTTTAAAAAGGAGAAAAAAGTGAGTCTGCTCAAAGAGTTTGAGCAACGGTTTGAGAAGTTATTTGAAGGTTTTTTTGCTAAACACTTCAAGTCTGCAGTAAAACCTATCGAGCTTGCCAAGCAACTTGCAAAGGAGATGGAGCAAAAAAAGACCCCTGCAATTTCAGGGTTTTATCTCCCTAATAGCTATAAAATTTTTTTAAGTCCGAAAGATTTCGAAAACCTTTCTCCTATATTTTCAGCTCTAAGTAAAGAACTAAAGCAATTACTCATCGAGAGAGCCAAAGAAGAAAAGTTTCTCTTTCTTGGACCTCCTTCCTTAGAAACAATAAAGGATACTAATCTCGATGTTGGAGAAATTAAGATCGAAAGTAGGATTGACGCTGTTGAAGGCTGGCAGATGCCCTTAACTTCAGAAAAGACTCAGATATTTGCGCCTGATAAACTACCCCAAGACAAACCTGGTCATGCTTTTCTCATACCAAAAAAACTGGGAAGACCTCTCATTATTGATAAAGATACTTTTACAATCGGCCGCATTGAAAACAATGACCTGGTTGTGGAAGCGCAAAGCGTTTCTCGTCACCATGCAGAAATTTGGATACAAGAAGGAAACTACTGTCTGCAAGATCTGGGAAGTACCAATGGAACCTTTGTAAATGGTAAAAGAGTAAAGCGTCGGAAATTGAAAAATGGCGACCTTATCAGTTTCGCCGAAGAAGAATTTGAATTTAGGAGTGAGTAAGTTTGTCCCTCCTTATGCTTACTATATTCAAATATCTGCTGCTTATACTTATTTATCTCTTTCTCCTCTATATTTTGTTAGTTATCCGGAGAGATTTGAAGAGCAAAGAAAAAGAATTAGAAAAGGGAAAACTTACAGGTTTAGATGGTCCACTCTCTGGACAATCTTTTACCTTTTCCGATAGTATTAGCATTGGCAGAGGGCAATCTAATAATTTAATATTAGACGATCAATTTGTCTCACTTTCTCATGCTCTTATTTCCAAACGCAACGGGCATTTTTTTATACAGGATTTGAAGAGCACTAATGGAACTTATTTAAACGGAGCCCGTATCAACAAACCTGCTGTACTTAAACATGGAGATACTCTCAGAGTAGGAAAGAACCTCTTCCAATTTGAACAAGAAAACAAATGAAGAGTTCAGCCTTATCAGATATCGGTAAAGTAAGAATGGGAAACGAGGATGCATATTACCTTGGCAAAAACCTCTTTGCTGTCGCCGATGGTATGGGCGGTCATATGGCCGGTGAGGTTGCCAGTGCTCTCGCGCTTGATATGCTGAAAAAGGAAGTGGAAGCTGTTAAGGGAGTAAATGCAGATGAACTTCTGAGAAGAGCAGTTGAGCATGCAAACGCTGAGGTCTACAAAAGAGCTCGTATGAAGTCAGAGTTATACGGAATGGGTACTACTCTTACAGCTCTCATAATTAGCAACAACATTCTAAATTTTGCCCATATCGGAGATAGCCGCGCCTACTTGCTTCGCCAAGGAAAACTTCAGCAGCTTACTCAAGATCACTCAGTTGTTGCTGAGATGGTAAGGAGGGGTAAACTAAGACCAGAGGAGGCAGAAATACATCCAGCCCGAAGTATCCTTACCAGAGCTCTGGGAACGGAAGCACAGATAAAAATAGATATATTCACAGAAAAAGCTGAGAAAGAAGATAAAATTCTTATGTGTACAGATGGTCTTAATTCTATGGTAAAAGATCCTGAAATCGAAAAAATAGTAAAACAGAAAATTCCTTTACCAGAAATTTGTCAGCAATTAGTAGCAGCCGCTAATGATGAAGGCGGAAACGACAATATCACTGTTATCTTACTCGAGTTTTAAGTTCAAAAGGTCTATGAAAAATAAAGAGCGCCTAAAGGGCGTCTTTCATCTCATAAAATAGCAGAGAATGGGCTGCATATTTCTTCTATTAACAGTCAACCGTCAATGGTAAACTTTTAAATGGTAATTTCTCCTAGAAACCGAGAGCTCACTATTTTACTATCCTCCCTTGGAATTGGTTCTTTAGGACTGTACCTAGTCAATGAGACACGATTTTTACCATTTAGCAATATATATCCTTACCTCATATTTCTGGTATCTATATATTTCATTCTTCATCTCGTCCTTAGATTTGTAGCCCCCCAATCTGATCACCTCTTGCTTTCCCTGGTTGCCTTTATAAGCAGTCTGGGCTTAGTGGTAATCTATCGCATCAGGCCTCAACTTTTTGAGCGGCAAATTATCTGGATGTCTATTGGTATTGCTCTTGCTTCTTTTGTGCTCATTTTCTGGCGCAGACTTAGAAGGATCGAAGAATACAGGTATACATGTGCAATTCTAGGCATTGCTCTTTTACTTGCTCCCATATTCTTTGGACACGAAGTAGGAGGTGCCAAGCTCTGGCTCAACCTTGGAAGATTCTCTTTTCAGCCAGCAGAGCCAGCAAAAATTCTAATTGTTATCTTCCTTGCTGGTTATCTTAAGGAAAAAAGGGAACTTCTGTCCTTCTCTACGTACAAAATAAAGATATTCAATTTTCCAGAACCAAAATACCTGGGACCACTTCTAACAATGTGGCTTCTTTCACTTCTTATACTGGTTTTTGAAAAGGATCTAGGATCATCTTTCCTTTTCTTGGCTATTTTTCTCGTTATGATATATACAGCAACAGCCCGTTTTGTTTATCTTGGTATTGGCAGCACTCTTTTTCTTCTAGGAGCAACGCTCTGTTATTATTTCTTCTCCCATGTTCAGTCAAGAATTGATATATGGATTAATCCCTGGATTGCAATCAGCGGAAAAGGTTATCAGATAGTTCAGTCTCTCTTCGCCTTATCAAGCGGAGGTATCTTTGGAACTGGTCTGGGACTTGGCTATCCTCAATATGTTCCCGCTGTTCATACCGATTTTGTATTTGCTGCCCTTGGAGAGGAATTGGGTCATTTGGGTGTTCTGGCTATTCTTTTTGTCTATCTCCTTGTAATTTACCGAGGCACTAAAATAGCTTTAAATTCTACTAACGAATTCGAAAAGCTTTTAGCCTTTGGTTTGACGGCAATTTTTGGGCTTCAATCTCTAACCATTATTGGAGGAGTAACTAAATTAATTCCCTTAACCGGGATAACGCTTCCCTTTATGAGCTATGGTGGCAGTTCTCTCGTTGTAAACTTTGTTTTATTAGGTCTTCTTCTTGCTATTTCTCAGAATAATATTCACCGTCTGGGTTCTGCAAAGAGAATATCAAGTGTAAATGATTCAATACGACGAATCTTTCTGTGTCTGCTCTTTCTTTTCGTTCTTCTCTGGGGCAATCTCTTTTATCTTCAAGTTCTCAAAGCAAAAGAAATAAGTAGCCATCCCCGCAATACACGACATATAGCTAGAGAGTTAGCAATAGAACGTGGCCTTATCCTTAGTAATGACGGGACATTGCTTGCAAAAAATAAGAAGGAAGGAAGGCAGTTCCACCGCATCTATCCCCAGGGTAAGCTTTTTGCCCATATCGTGGGATTCAATAGCGTGACACTTGGGAGAGCAGGTATAGAAAAAAGCTTCAATACCTGGCTTCTGGGAAAGTCCGATGTTTCTCTAACGGATCTTTTTAAAATCCCCGAACAGAAGAATATTAAAGGAAACGATCTTATCTTAACTATTGACAGTAAAATACAAAAGCAAGCAGCGTCCTCACTTGGAAAAAGAAAGGGAGCGGTGGTTGTTCTTGATCCTAAAAGCGGAGCTTTACTGGCGATGGTCAGTTTTCCCGCCTATGATCCCAATGGTATTGAAAGCAAATGGGATAGCTATCGAGACTCTGATGAAAGCCCTCTTCTTAATCGTTCCCTTCAAGGCCTTTATCCTCCAGGGTCTACATTTAAAATGGTCACACTGGCATCAGCTCTTGATCTGGGTTTATCAAATCCCGACAAACTGTACCCTGCTCCCCAGGAACTAAAGGTGTACGGTGGGAAAGTTACCAACTATGGAAAACAAAATTTCCCCCCACTTACTCTTCGCGAAGGTTTCTATCGGTCTGTTAACACTCTTTTTGCACAGGTGGGTCTGGAAGTAGGAGGAAAACAGCTAGTATCCTATACTGAAAAATTTGGATTTAACAAGAAAATACCTCTAAGGCTGGAGTATAAGAAGAGTCAGATTCCTCCTGTAGAAGCCATGGATAAACTTGAGATTGCCTGGAGCAGCGTTGGCCAGGGAAGAGTTCTTGCAACCCCCCTTCAAATGGCTCTGGTAGCAACCGCCATTGCCAACGGTGGCAAAATTATGAGTCCATATATTGTTCAAAAGGTAATAAGCCCTCAAGGTAAAATAATATTTAAACAAAACCCAAAGGTCTGGCTTACACCAATAAATGGTGAGACAAGCCAAATGGTCAAGCAGCTAATGGTTAATGTAGTTGAACAAGGGACAGGAAGATCTGCTTCCATTCCTGGAGTAACGGTAGCAGGAAAAACCGGTACCGCTGAAATAACCAAAGGCAGGAAGACCCATGCCTGGTTTGTAGGATTTGCTCCAGCACAAAAACCGAAGATTGCCATTGCCGTTATAGTAGAAGAGGGCGGGACAGGAGGCCGGGTAGCTGCTCCAATCGCCAGAGAGGTACTGGAGCAAGCGTTGAAATAATTTATGGTAGAGATAAAACTAATTCAAGAATTAATTTAACTTGTTAATAAATAATTTAACTATTTGATTGAGTTTAAAAAGACAATATAATGATAACATTCAAAACGACAACATAAACAAGAGGAAAAAAGTTGAACGAACGCATCTTTAGCGGACGTTACAAAATTGTTGAAAAGATCGGCAGCGGAGGAATGGCCGAAGTCTATAAGGCTGAAGACACTATTCTGAACCGTACAGTAGCGATTAAAGTACTCCACTCCCAGCTCGCGACCCAGAAAGACTTTATCGAGCGTTTGAGACGTGAGGCACAGGCAGCAGCTAATCTTAATCATCCCAATATTGTAAATATACACGACTGGGGAAGTGAGGATGATACCTATTTCATAGTAATGGAATATATCGAGGGAAAGACCCTTAAGGAGATTATTGAAGCAGAGGCACCTTTCCCTCCCGAGCGGGCAATTAGTATCGCTACCAAAGTTTGTTCAGCTCTAGACTTCGCTCATCGCCGTGATATCATCCACCGCGACGTTAAACCCCAAAATATTATGATTACTACCGAAGGCGAAATAAAAGTTACAGACTTTGGTATTGCCCGAGCTGGTGCCGCAACTCCCATGACCCAAACAGGTTCTATTATGGGTACCGCCCAGTATATCTCACCGGAACAGGCTCAGGGCCGTATTATTCAGCAAACCTCTGATATATATTCACTAGGAATTGTTCTTTACGAGATGTTTACCGGCAAGGTTCCTTTTTCAGGAGAAAATCCCATAGCGATTGCGTTCAAGCAAGTTCACGAAAAACCAATCCCTCCCCGTAAAATAAGACCTTCTATTCCTGACAGTCTGGAAAGGATTACTCTACGAGCCCTGGCTAAGAATCCAAACGACCGGTACCAAACAGGAGAACAAATGCGAGCAGACCTTCTCCGTTTCTCGCGCGGAGAGGACGTTTCCCCTCTTCCTCCCCAGCTCTCTTCAGCCGGAGAAACTATAGTCATCACCCCTAAAAGGAAGAAGCGGAAAAGAAGAAAAATTCCATTGACTCCCTGGGTCATACTTATCGTATTAATCCCGGTTATTGTTATTTTGGCATATGCCTTTGCCTCAGGTATAAGCTTTTCTCCCACTACGACTGTCCCTAATTTAGAGGGGAAGAATGTGGAAGAAGCAAAAGATATAGCCAAGTCTTTTGGTTTTAAGCTTAAAGTCTCCGAACGTTCTTTTAGTAGTGCTGTCAAGGCAGGTTTAATAATGGAGCAAGATCCTGGTGCAGGTCTAAAAGCATCTGAAAGTAGTACAATTTTGGTTACTGTAAGCAGGGGCCCTGAGCTTATCGAAGTCCCTGATGTATCAAACAAAAGCTCAGAAGAGGCAAGCTTTATATTAGGACAAGCAAGCTTAGAGATAGGAAATATTAAAAGAGTCTTCAATGACACAGTTCCTCAAGGAACTGTAATAAGCCAATCTCCCAAGCCGGGCAAGAAAGTACCAAAAGGAGCAATGGTAGACATAGTTGTAAGCAAAGGGGAGGAACTTATTATGGTTCCTGATCTGATCGGGAAACTGTTAAAAGACGCAAGAAGAGAGCTTAGTCAGCTTGGTCTTGAATTAACTAGGACTTCCGAGTACAGCGATGACATAGACAAAGACGCAATAATCCGCCAATCTCCAGCAGCAGGAACTGAAGTTAAGAAAGGCTTGACTGTAAGCGTAGTAGTAAGCAAGGGACCAGAGATGTCTAAGGTGCCGGAAGTTAGGGAATTAAGTGAAGCAGAAGCTATAAATCTGATAACCAATGAGGGACTTGAAGCCGATGTACAGTATATAAAAGCTGGAGAAAAAGGGAAGGTTATTGAGCAATATCCTGCTGCTGACACCGAAGTAAAAAAAGGCTCCAGTGTCACTGTGTATGTAGGTAGCTAGGTCTCACTACTAATTTCTCAACAAATCAGCCTTCTTACTCTATAAATGAATCGTTATCTTCTCATGTCTACATTCCTTAAATTGAACCATGGTGGAGGAATCGCGTGAAGCTCTTTAAGGTAACCAGAAAAAAGATTTTACTAGGCCTTTTGATTGTTGCACTACTGCTATTCTCTAGCTATCTTTTCTATGATGACTACTCCCATCGAGATGATCTTCTGCCGGGAATAAAAATTGCAGGAATAAACGTTGGAAACCTTCACCTCAACAAAGCACAGGAAAAGATAACAAAAGAAACTACCCAACCAATACTTACACCATTAATCTTAAAATACAGCGGCTATATTTGGCGGCTACCAACCGATCAGATAATACGCATTCAGGTTGGTTCTATGGTCAGGCAAAGTATCCAATATGGCAAGAATTTAAAATTCTGGAAACGCACCTACCATCGTCTTTTCAAGCAACCGGTAAAGTATGACGTGCCCCTAAAATTATCTGTAGATAAAAACGCTCTCAATCTCTACTTGAAAGAAGTAGCCAAGGAAATAGATACTGTCCCTGTCAACGCAGCTATAGATGCCAGCTCAGGAACTGTCCTCCTTCTTCCGTCTCGGATAGGGAAAAGGCTTCTTGTAGATAAAGCTTCCAAGGAAGTCACAGCTCTGTTTCCCAGCGCAAAGCGTGCCTACTACCTACCTGTTGAGAATCTCTTTCCCCAAATAAACGAGGATGCCTTTAATACAGTCATCCTTATTAACCGTACCAATCACACGCTTTCCATCTATCATCGCGAGGAATTATTTAAAACATATTCTATTGCAGTGGGAAGCCCTCAATATCCGACACCTGTTGGTAGTTTCAAAATAATCCGCAAGAGGATAAATCCTACCTGGTATAATCCTCGCAACGACTGGTCTGCAGATATGCCTAACATTATTCCACCAGGCCCAGACAATCCCTTAGGCAGTCGTGCTATGGATCTAAATTCTCCAGGAATACGCATTCACGGTACACCAAATGAGCGTTCCATAGGTTACTCAGTCTCCCACGGTTGTATTAGAATGAAGATGAAAGAAGCAGAAGATCTTTTTTCTAAAGTAAAGGTAGGAACTACTGTGGTAATTATTTGACCTCGAACACGCTAGCAATTGAAAAATTTAAAAATAAAGATCTGTAATGACAACTCAAAAATTAATTTTTTTTACTCATATCTTAAAGCTTGAATGGGATCGAGGCGCGATGCTTTATAGGCTGGATAAACTCCAAAGAAAATACCTACTGCAGCCGAAAAACTAAATGCTAGAAATATTGACCAGGGAGTTACTTGGGAAGGTAAAAATTTACCGACCAGTAAAGATCCACCCATTCCAAAACCAATTCCTACAGAGCCCCCTAGTAGCGATAAAATTATAGCTTCAATTATGAACTGCAGCATAATATCATAGGTCCGGGCTCCTACTGCTTTTCTTATCCCTATCTCTCTTGTTCTTTCCGTTACAGAAACCAACATTATATTCATAATGCCGATGCCCCCAACTAGTAACGAAATTCCAGCAATTCCCCCTAACATTAAGGTCAAGATTCCTAGAACTCTCTGCAGAGTCTGTAACGCCTCCTTCTGACTTTGAACAGAAAAATCATTCTCAGAAAATTTCTTAGATAGTATAGCTTCAATTTGAGATGCACTTCTTCTTACTAACTCCGCACTGGGAGCACTAACTAATATAACACTTACTCGGTCAGTACCAAATACACGTTGAGCAGTAGTTATGGGAACATAGACCAAGTCATCCATATCCTGGCCTAGACTGCTTCCCTTCTCTTCCATAACCCCAATTACGGTAAAACGTTGTCCGCCAAGTAGTACCTTTTCTCCAATGGGATCTATTGAACCGAAGAGGTCGTCAACTACAGTCTGCCCCAAAGTACAAACTTTTCTTACTCCAAGCACCTGTGACTCGTCAATAAAGCGCCCCCTTAATGTAGGTGATTTTATTACTTCAGGATAATTTGCGGTTACCCCGTTAACGCGGATCCTTCTGCTGTCATTTTTGTATTTTATAGTAGCCTGGTTTTCTATAAGTCCAGCTACACCCTTTACAAAAGTTGCCCTTCTCTCAATTAATTTAATATCCTTTACAGTTAGCTTATTGGTGAAGGTAGGTTCGCCTTGTCCAAACTCAACCCTTCCAGGGAGGATAAAGAGTAGATTCGACCCCAGATCGGAAATTTCTCTTGTCACGTAGGTCTTAGCTCCCTGTCCTATTGATACAAGCAGAATTACCGCACCTACGCCGATTACTACTCCTAACATGGTAAGGACAGAACGCATCTTATTTACTATTAAACTTTCAAATGCAACTCGTACGGTTTCAATAATATCCATTATTTCCACTCCTCAGGTTAAGAGCTATCGGAGTTCCGGCGATTTTTAACTATGTCATCAGCAACAACTTTACCATCCAGTAGTCTTATAATTCTCTGTGCATGTTCAGCAACATATCTTTCGTGGGTAACAAGCACAATAGTCTTGCCTTCTTCATGCAGATCCTGCAATATATTCATAATCTCAGCTCCAGATTTTGAATCAAGGTTTCCTGTCGGCTCATCGGCTAGAATAATAGAAGGATTCGTTATGAGTGCACGAGCAATGGCGACCCGCTGCTGTTGTCCACCCGAAAGCTGGGATGGGCGGTGATAGAGCCTTTCGGCAAGACCAACAGCCTCCAATGCCCCTTTTGCTCTTTTTCTCCTCTCAGCAGGTTCTACTCCTGCGTAAATAAGAGGCATTTCCACATTTTTAAGCGCATTCGCTCTGGCAAGAAGATTAAAGGTCTGAAAAACGAATCCAACCTTCTCGTTCCTTACACTTGCAAGTTCATTGTCTCTCAATTTGCCTATCTCTTGTCCTTCGAGGGATATAAAACCTGAGGAGGGACGATCCAGACAACCTATAAGATGCATTAAGGTAGACTTTCCAGAACCTGAAGGACCCACAATAGAGATAAACTCGCCTCTCATAACGGAGAGTGAAATGCCCGTGAGGGCATGTACCTCTACCCCATCTAAGCAATACACCTTAGAAAGATCTTTTGTTTTTAGAATTGGCTCTTCTTTCACCATACGATTCTATTTTGCATCTAATAATTCATCTTCATATAAACCCAGTAAAACCATAAGCAACGTGAATTCGCTAAGGCCAGCCGAGTAATATTAAGATATGTTGTTACTTAATCTATCCTGAATTTAGAGGTTACCTCTATCGCAAAGTGCATAAATTTCTTAAGTAACCTTAGAAACTCTTCTCCTTCTCCTTCCTCCATCTTAACTAAAATTGAGGCTACTTCTTTTTGCCTTTTCCTCGTTGCTGTCTCTAAAAGGCTTGTGCCCTTTGTTGTCATGTTGATACGCACAACCCTCTTATCTTCCAAATCTCGACACCTCTCAACCAAGCCAGCTCTAACCAGCCGATCTACTATGCCCGTGGTTGTAGGAAGACCCAGCCCAAGCTGATTCGCTAAATTACGCATCTGCTGGCCTGACCTAACGCTCAAAATACGAAGCACAAGCAGCTGTGGAAAGGTTATATCAAGTCCATCCAGCTTACCGTGGTTCTTTACCTGAAAAGTACGTAGGCTGGTAGTAAAGATGTTTTCCAATTCTTCTGCATACCTTTTGGCATTATCAGTTTTCATACGATATTTCGGGACGCGAAATAATTTATTAAATGTTATAGTATAATATGTCGAACTGTCAATTTAAGCCAATAAGCCTTCCCCCCTCTGCTAAAACCTGCTAAAATTTCAAAGAGTTCTTATGAGCTAAAATAGAGGAGAGTGATTTGGCAAAGCTAAGACCTTTCAAAGGTATCTTCTATGATACCCAAAAAGTTGGTGAACTTAACTTAGTTATCGCTCCTCCTTATGATGTCATTTCTTCGGAAGCTCAGGAACATTATTATACCCGTCACCCTAACAACGTAATCCGTTTAATCCTAGGCAAAAAATCCTCCTCAGACAGCGACAAGCATAACCGCTACACTCGCGCTCAGAAATACTTTGAAGAATGGCAAAGACAAAGTTTATTCATACGAGACGAACAACCTTCCTTCTACCTATATCAACAGAAATTCAAGGTAGCCAAAAAGGGAAAGTCTGTCCGCGGTATAATCTCCCTGGTGAAATTGGAAAAATTAGGTTCCGGAATTCTTCCTCACGAAAAGACTATGCCTAAACCAAAGAAAGATCGACTATATCTAATGAGAGCTTGTAGGGCAAATATGGATCAGATTTTTTCCCTTTATTCCGATCCTAAAAATGAGATTGATACAGTAGTTAAAACGTATTTGGACTCGCCAGCTCTACTTGAAGTGCAGGATGAAGATGGAGTGCTTCACCAAATATATCGTATTGCCGAAGAAGATACTCAGTATAGAATCTCCAAAATTATAGATGATAAAATCCTCTATATTGCTGACGGTCATCACCGGTATGAAACTGCCCTTACCTATCAAGAGGACCAGAAAAGAAAATTTTCTGAACTAGACGAGCAGCCATATGACTACATTATGATGTTGCTGGTAAATCTCGATAGCGAAGATTTGACTGTGCTTCCTAATCACCGCTTGCTTAAAACCATACCGTTTTCTTTCACTGAACTGAAGAAGAGACTGGAAACATTCTTTGAGATTAAGCAGATAGAAGAAAAGAAGGCACGCAAAGAGCTTGTTCCCATATTAGCCGAGCAAGGAAAAGAAAAGCACGTCTTTGCCCTTTATGTAGCTGGCGAGGGCTTCCACCTTCTTGCTCTTAGAGACGGGCTGGCAGTTGATGGAGCTATAAATAAAAACCATTCCTCAGAATGGAAACACCTTGATGTAAGCATTTTACATTCCTTGATCTTGGAGCAGCTCTTAGGATTTAAAGAAAAACAGCTAGAATCAAATGATTTCGCCAGAGTAGTTCAGAAAGCAGAATTAGCAATTGAGAAAGTAGATAACGGTGAGTACAAAGTTGCTTTCTTTTTAAATCCAACCAAAATCGAAGAGATAAGAAAGATAGCTTCAAATAGAGAACGAATGCCGCAGAAATCAACTTATTTCTACCCTAAGCTTCTATCAGGACTAATCATTAACAAGCATGAGTGGTAGCAGCTATTTCAGGCCACCTTTTTTACGAAACTATAGGTCTTCTTACCTTTCCTGTATAACTTGAATAATCCTTCCTTTTCCGCTTTAGATATGATTTCATTCTCTTTCATATGGTGGTCGCTAAAAGAAAGTATCTTATCTGGTTTTAATACTCGGTGTATCTCTTTCAACACGCCTTCTGGATCATTCAAGTCGTGAAATGTATCATATAATAGAACCACATCTATGCTATTGTCCGGCAATCCAGTATCGCGGTCCGAACGAATTACCTCTACATTTTCCAGCTTTACTCTGGTAGCGATATTTTGGACCCTCGTAACTGCAAGCGGATTTACGTCAAGGGCAAAAACTTTTTCTGATCTACCCACCAACTCCGCAGTATCTACCGCATAGCTCCCCGGACCGCAACCATAATCAACCACATAGAATCCTTTTTCTATTCCTGTTTCATCAAGAACATCTCTAGGTGGTAAAAAGAAATCACGTAATTTGAAGCTAAGCGGCATAAACTTAAAGTTGAGATTTGATATAAGTCTGTTCATATAATTTCTATTAGTCTTGAACCACAATGCTTGAGAAATGACGAAACCTGTAGGGCTGATAGACCATAACTGCTCTAGCATTAATATCCTGCTCACGTTTGGGAGCTCTATGCTTAATATTTATGCTACTTACTCATGATAACGGTTGGCGGTCTTGTTACCTGTCCTGATCTTATCTCAACTACTTGAGTTTGGCCGCGGTATCCGGGTGCATCGTAATAGATAGTATAAACACCAGGATGAACTAAAGTAAATCTGAATTCACCAGCAGCATTTGCAGGCATCAGAGTAGCATTTATTCTGATGCATGTTCCTGGTATCATTCGTCCTGACTGATTAACCACCCTCCCAAATATCTCACCAATGTTTGCAGCAGCCACAATATTTTCTGTACCTGGTGACAGCAAGCACGTCGGAGCTTGAGTTGCCTGATTATGCACGATCTCAATAACCTGAGTCTGTGATACGTATCCTGGTGCATTATAGTAGACAGTATGAATACCTACTGGAATCATGCCAGCTATAAAATGGCCGTCCCTCTCATCAAACGTAACTGAAATATTGTCGATCTGTATTGTTGCATTTGGAATGACTTGCCATAGGCTATTAACAATACGGCCTGAAATCAACCCATAGCAATAACGACATATCTCTTGAAATACCGCACCCCCTGAATCATCATAGCTCCCGAAGACAGCAGTCCAGTTCCAACGATAGGTTGAATTTTGATTGAACGCACGGCCTATTCCGACTGCATTGTAATTACTCCCCAACATAATGCTATTATGGGCAGGGGAGTTTCTCCATCCATTAAACGTATCAGTAGCACGTTCAAGCCCTGAAGAAATGCATTCTCCCGAATAGATGCTCACGTACCCCAAATCAAGGAGTCTATCCTGGTGGGAACGGCCATCGAGGCCAGTATGGGAAAAATAATTACTATTGGCCATGCTAGCACTGTGATTTTGAGCAGCAGTTATCAAAGCAGGAGAGAGAACTAGAGGACTTAATCCATTTTGCCGCCGGTAGTTATTAACGAGTATTAAAAAAGCTTTTTCTTGGCAATCAATTGATGCTCCTAGAGCAGAATTTGCGAAGATTGTACTTCCTATGAAAACAGAAAGCAAAAACAAAACAAGACCGCAAGCTGTGGTTGCTTTTTTAGCCATAAGTTCTCCATTTTCCTGCAAAATTCAAAAATGAGTCAGATAATTACCATTTTTCTAAATTACGGAGACTTAAACCTATGGTTCCTGGTAATTCAATACAGCTCTTCAAAAACCTTTTTGTATTCCATTTTAACTTCAGGCAGTTCCCATATTATCTTATAGAAGTAGAGAGTAGTCACGATGAGCAACTCTTAGAATCTTCTCCTAGCCATCACTGACCAAATTCTGGCCTGCAATAAAAGCCTCTTCCATCGCTGTCGGATGATCCAATATCTCGCCTTTTTTGTCAACACGGGGATATAGAAGGTCTCCTATATAGACAAGTTCGATGTTGATGAAAAGAATCTTTACGGTTCTCTTTGCACATTCGAAATACTCTTGTTTACCCCTTCCTGAAACGGATAAAAAAATTCCTCGCCGTCTTCTTTCTTTAGAAATAATCGGCTGCTTAATTACATATTTAGCTACCCACCAGCACTGAAAGCGGTCGATCATCATCTTTGTTTGTGCAGAAAGATTCCCAAAGAAAATTGGTGAAGACAAAACTAAAGCGTCTGCCTCTTTCACCTTTTTATAGATAATATGCATATCATCATCAACAATACATACACCGGTATCATCACAACCTCCACATTCTTGACAGGGGCTGAAATCTAAGTCGTTAAGAATAATCTTATCTATCCGCGCTCCTTCCAGTTCTGCGCCTTTAAGAGCACGATCTAATAGAAGTTGAGTATTACCATCTCTTCGTGGACTACCGGCAATACCTAGAACTTTCATAGTATCAGCTTTCCAGATTTAGTCTTCACTTTCTTTTCCCATTATTTATTAACGGTTACAAAATTATTCATAATCCTAAGACACATGGGTAAAATGCCAGGGAAATCCATAGTTTTCCAAATCTTTACTTTCTGCTTTGCGACTGCAAACGAATAAGTGCGCCGAACAGTATAATACAATAAGCTAGTTGGCATTGCATCAAAAACAGAGGGCTATATATATTTCAATATCTCAAGAAGATTATAGCAAGGTCAGATTTCACTTCGCAGAACACCCTTAAAAGAACCAATGAGTGCGTTTTAATCTTTTAATCTATTCTGTTCGCACAGAACCCGTTAGTGAATGGGTATTTGAGATTGTTGGTTGGAGACTTGATCCTGAAAATTTATCATCTGCAGGATCGCGGTTAACTGCGGCTCCAGTGTTTCCTGTGTACGGCGCGGAAGTTTTACAAGATAAAAATACGTAGCATAAAGAGCGAAACCTACAACAAGGACAAACTGCAGCACAACCATTCGGGGAAGAGTTCTCATAAGAAACCCTATCAGCATGAGCAGATTTGCTGCAACAGCCGAAGCTGTTGCCATCACAATAACATCAATATTCTTTATCGGATCCACAAGAACAAACCAGATTGCGAAAACTACAAAAAGTTCAACCAATATGACAGAGACGAGCCATACCAGCGGTGAAGGAATCATATCTTCGGTTATAAAGAATGAGCTAAATATATAACTGGGAAGGAACAATACCACAATTGCATAAGTTAGAAGAAGAAAAAGTAGTCCAATAGCATAAAATAACTTCTTCTTTGGTATCAGTCCAAAGCGGTTTTCCATGATATGCTCCTTTTATTAATATGTTAACTTCAAAATTTTCCTATGAGTGCCCCAAATATGGCAAATAATTTTAAACCAATAATTGTGACAGTGGCGACAATAACTATAGCAATTGTGGCAACCATTATAGCGTATTCTGTCGCTGTTGCGCCTTCTTCTTCCAACCATCCTGTCAAATAATTGAACATCCTTTTCATCTTTAACATTTTCCCTTCACAAATAGTGCAGATTACTAACTATATCGGTATTTATAGATAAAGATTAAGAGAAAAAGATGTAGAAATTGAAATTTGTTAGTAAGCGCCCCTACAATTTTATAAACTTCTATATAAATCGTATTATGTAAATAGCAATATTATTTCTCTTATATCTTCTCAAGGAATTCCAATCAGCCCTATAGAACTGCATAGGAAGGCAAATTTACAGCTATCATGAGATTGTTTTTGAAAATTTCAGGGTATATATTGTGTATTTAAAGGAAGGGTAGTATAATATGACTGACTGGTCGGTCACTTTCTAAAAGAAGTAGCATCCATATTAAAGAGGAGGGGCAAAATGCGAAAGTTTCGCAAAAGAAATTGGATAATTCTAGGCGTGCTTGTTCTACTTATATTCGTACCCCTTTCCTATAGCCTTATTCGAGGAAGGGCACCGGTTAGTATTACTACAGATAAAGCCAGAATTACCGACATGAAGGTTACCGTATCAGCTTCCGCAATTACCTCTTCTTCAAGCGAGATCGCTCTAAATTTCGACAGTCCTGGGAAAATCGAACAAGTTTATATCAAGGAAGGCGATTTGGTAGCGCCTGGACAGATACTCGCAAAGCAGCATGCTTCTCAACTAAACTCCCAGTTAAAGCAGGCTAAAGCAGGTTTGAGATCAGCAAGAGCAAACCTTTCCAAATTGAGAGAAGGGGCAATCGCTGAGGATCTTGCAGTTTCACAGGTTACAGTTGATTCTGCGGCTATTTCTTTAGAAGCTGCCCAGAGAAAATTTGCTGAGGTTCAGAATCAGGCAGAACAAGATGCGGCCGCTGTCCAGGTCAGTGTTGATAATACCAAAGCAACTAGGGACTTTACATTAAGAGATAGAGAAGAGGCAGTAGATGAATACTGGGAACTGGTAAGAAAGTATGAGCATCCTGTTCTCCATATCCCAAACTATACTCCTTCAGAAGAAGCCGAGATTGATGCCGCAAAAGCAGCTGCCGATACTGCCATGAATACATATCTTGCTGCTGAAGCCGCTTATAAAAATGCTTTAGAAACTAAAAAGAATGTAGATCTTAAGAATCATACAGCTCTCCAAGCAGCTCTAGATGCGGTCAATTCCGCAAACAGCCAGTATCACAGTGCTTTAACTCAGCAAAATCTCAAAAAGGCTCCTGCCCGCAGGCAGGATACACAAGTAGCAAAAGCACAGGTTGATCAGGCTGAAGCTTCGTTGGAGATAGCTCAAAATAATCTAGAAAATGCCACCCTGGAGTCTCCAGTTAGAGGAAAGATAATCTCTATCTCTGCAGATGAAGGGGAATTTGTAGCCGGTGGTTCCTCCGGGCTTGCAACAACAGCTTTCATAATTGTCGCAGACCTTGAAAAATCTCAGGCAATAGCGGATGTCGATGAAACTGATATTGAGCAAGTAGAAGTTGGACAGGAAGCAGAGGTAGTACTTGATGCTTACCCATCACAACCAATTACAGGACGGGTCGCAGAGATAAGCTACCAGGCCAAACAGACTGAAGCTGGAGGAACAGCTCTTCCTGCAAAGATAAGTTTGGATCTAGGTGGAAAAGACGTAAAAGTGCGAAAGGGTATGAATGCAGATGTAAATATAGTCGTTTCCGTAAAGAAAAATATCCTTTCCGTCCCCCTGGAGGCCGTTGTTGAAAAAGAGGGAAAAGATGTTGTCTTTGTAATCCAAAATGGTAGAGCAAAAATGCGCGAAGTGACAGTAGGTCTTTCTACTGATGAATTCTTTGAGATACAAAGGGGTCTTAAAGAAAACGAAAATATTGCTATTAAGAACGCTGAAAAATTGAAAGACGGAGACAAAGTAATAGTAAGATAAAAGAGGAGCCCATCTTAATAGACAATGACCTTTCCAAGGTGTAGTATTATGGCTCCAATAAAAGTAGATAAAGAAGAGAAAAGAAAAATTATACTCCAGGCAGCTATCGACATCTTTTCTCAGAAAGGATTCCACAAAGCGACCGTAGCGGAAATTGCAAAAAAAGCCTGCGTAGCTAAAGGGTCTATTTACGATTACTTTAAGAGCAAAGATGAGCTTATAGCTAGCTTGATGGAATATATCTTCGCTCAAACTTATGAAGATATGCAAACCTCCTCCCTTTCAAACGAAGACCCTGTTGCTCAACTGAAAGAGATCTTTCTAAAAGCGACTAAAGCGCATGAAAAATGGGAAGAGATTGCCAAGCTATTTATTTACTATTGGGGAGAAAGTCTAAATTCCCCAAAAGCTCAAATAATTCGAGAAATACAGCTTAAAAGCTATATACCTTTTAGCGAACTTGTTATTGGTATCTATCAAAAAGGTGTACAAAATAACGTGTTTAGGCAGTTAAATCCTACTCATGTATTTTTATCTTATCTTTCTTTAATTGATTATGTGGCCACCTTTGTTTACTTAATGGGCGATAGGCAATATATCTCGCTTGAGGAATTCGGTAAAACTGCCTTCGATATATTTCTAAGAGGGATTTTAAAAGAACGAGCCCAGCAGGTTGGGAGTGAATAAATTATTCCTTTCAGCAGGACTTAATATACTAACTAACAAAGAAGATTGCTTCATCATATTCATTCTTGATAATAAAGAACCCGCAATTACTCTGAATCAAGGGAGGTAGCTTCAAATGGTAAAGACCTCAGTACAGACAAGCCCGGATGCTACCGTCGATAATATCGCTGTCCTTAGAGGCGTTAGCAAAATATATCAAATGGGCGAAGTCGAAATCTCTGCCCTGCAAAATGTTAATCTTGAGCTAAAACGGGGTGAGTGTGTTGCTGTTCTTGGTCCTAGCGGTTCTGGTAAAACCACTCTCTTAAATCTTTTAGGAGGAATAGATACTCCAACCAGAGGCCAAGTTATAATAGATGGGTTGGACATCTCTCGCTTCAGCCAGAGCGAGCTGACCCTGCTTAGGCGCGAAAAGATTGGCTTCATCTTCCAGTTCTTCAATCTGATTCCCACCTTGACTGCTAGAGAAAATGTTGAATTCGCTTTAGAGCTTGCTTCGCGAGATGGTGAACCTCCTAAAAGAAACGCCATTGAACTGCTAAGAATGGTTGGTTTGGAAGAAAGAGTTGACCATTTTCCTTACCAGCTCTCTGGCGGGGAGCAGCAACGAGTAGCTGTTGCGCGTGCCTTAGCCAAAGACCCGGTCTTAATTCTAGGGGACGAACCGACTGGTAATTTAGACTTCAGAATGGGTAAGCTCGTCCTTAAGACAATGAAGAAACTGAACGAAGAAGAGGAAAAAACGCTCATTATCGTTACTCACAATACTCCTATTGCACAGATTGCGGACCGCATTCTTCATCTTCATGACGGGTCAATCGCTAAGGAAGAAATCATTGAAAATCCCGTATCACCTGACAAGGTTACCTGGTAAACCAAAATGAATAAATTACTACTAAAAACGTGGCGCGATATTAAGATACGAAAGGGTCAATTCATTGCACTTATTGTCCTGGTGGCTCTTGGCATAACTAGTTACGTTGCTTTCATCTCTGGTTATCAAAACTTAAGCGTTTCCGTCGAGCATGCCAATAAGGAACTAAAATTTGCTAACTTTTCTACTAAAATAATCAGTGCGCCCAAGGCTGTCATTTCGGAAATTGAGGCTATCCGTGGAGTTAAAGCAGTACAAGGGAGGCTGATTATCGATACTGTACTCCCTCTCGATGACGAGAAGGAAGCAACTGCCAGAGTCATCAGTATTCCAACGAGGCGTCGTCCTAAAGTAAATGATGTGCTAATTGAAGAAGGAGTATATCCTGATAGGGATGGTAAAAACCTGGGTTTGATACATAAGCAGTTTGCCGAAGATGTAGGTATAAAAACTGGCGATATCCTCACTATTAAAGTAAATGGAGAAAAGAAGAGGATAAAGGTTGCTGGTATTGCAGGAAGCCCCGAGTATATGTTCCCAATCCGCGGTAAAGGAGAGATACCGACGCCAGGGGAGTTTGCTGTTGTCTTTATGACCGAAAAAGATGTTGGGAAACTATTCAATAGATCTGGTGCTTACAACGACATCTCTATCTTGCTATATGAAAATACAAACCGAGATAGAGTAATCGAAAAGGTAGAAGATATCCTGGAGCCCTTCCAGATCATAGAGACGGTAAAACAGGAAGATCAACCAAGCAACTTTTCAATACATGAAGAAATGAGACAGAACCAGGCACTGGCCTATTTTATGCCCCTGCTTATTCTCATCATCTCTTCCCTCACCCTCTTCATTGCCCTTTCACGGTTGGTGCAATCTCAAAGAGGTGAAATAGGTCTAGCAAAAGCACTTGGTTATAAAAATTGGCAAATTCTTGTTCATTATCTTCTTTTCTCACTGTTTATTGCTTTAACGGGTTCTGCCATTGGATTCGCTTTAGGCCAAATCTTTGCGATAGAGACAACAAAATTGTACATTTCAATGCTTGGAGTACCTTTTCTTAGACATCAAATTTATCCTCAGCTCATACTTGGGTCAATTCTGCTAAGCAGTATATCCTGTATTACGGCCGGTCTGGTACCGGCCTATATTTCAGCTAGAATGCGCCCTGCCATAGCTATGCGAAGCGATCCCAACGTGATACTTGCTAAGGGGAAGACTCCCATACTTGAAAGGATTATAAGCACCGTATTTCCTCTATCGTTTACCTTCAAAATACCGTTGCGAAACGTATTCAGAGCCAGAAGAAGGAGTCTCTATACTATAATTGGTATCGCATTTGCTATGGTGTTGACCATAGCTACTTGGTCATTGTTTGATTCTATGGATTACTTGATGGATCATCAATTTAATGATGTTGAGAATTGGGATATACTTGCGGTATTTGACAGAAATTTTTCATCCAGCCGACTAAACACTGTAGATGTGTGGAAGGGAGTCAATCAAGTACAAGGAGCACTGATGTTGCCAGCAAAAATAGAAGCAAATGGTAAGAAACATGAGGGAGCTATTAACGCTATTGAACCTGGTGCAAACTTTCATGGTTTCGATATTATCAAAGGAGATGACCCTGAAACCGCTCTAAGGAATGATGGTCTTATCCTTCCGCCGGTCTTAGCTAAAAAACTGGAGGTAGATGTCGGGGATGACCTTAATATAAAGACTCCTTTTATCAAAGAACGCCAAAAAGTAAGGCTTTTAGCTCTAAGCGATGAAATGGTGGGTACCTCTATTTTTACAAGCATTAACCAGGGCAAAAAATTGGTTAATTCTACGAGTGTAGTATACAACTCTCTATACCTTCATGTTGACCGGAGAGAAGCCGAGGAAATTAGAAAAAAACTACATGATTTACCAGGAGCTATAAGTATATTGGTGAAAGGTAAGCTTATTGCCATGCTGGAGGAGTTAATGCAATTCGGTTACGTTTTCTATGCGATACTGCTTGTTTTTGGCCTTGCTATGGCATTCGTTGTTATCTACAATACCTTCACTGCCAATATTCTCGAGCGAACAAGGGAAATCGCCACTATGAGAACGATTGGTGAAGATCGCTCGCATCTGGCTACAACAGTTACCTTAGAGAATCTATTTCTTGCGCTTGCCGGTATTCCTATTGGTATAGCTCTGGGAATTCAAGCCACAAATGCTTTGTATAAATCACTTTCATCTGAAGCTTTTACGCTCAAAGCTGTTATCTATCCCGATAGTTATCTATGGATCGTCTTGCTTATTCTCCTGGTTCTCCTTATGTCAGAAATCCCGCCTATTAGAAGAATCTTCCGGCTTGACCTTGCTCAAGCAACCAAAGCTATTGAGTAGTTCCATAATCCCACGCAAAAGAATCTTTATATAGAGAAGCGCCAAATACCACTCGTAATTTTCCTTATAATTTCTAGATGAGACCTTACAACATTTAGAAACCTGAGTCTTTTAAATATTCTCTGCTTATCATTAGCGCTTATTTATGAGTGTTTTCTAAGCTTTCTTCACTAAGAATTCTGCGTGTGGAATATTTCGCTTGAACCACAATATCCAATATAAAAATATTAATGCATAAAATAGTATCAAAGCCTCAACCAGGGCGACATTTTTAGACCAGCTCATAAACGATAGGGCCGATGCATCAATGAAGGCGTGTATTCCCATTGCCAAAAAGAGAAATCTTAGGTCGCTTCTGAGGAAAGAGAGCACTACTATCAAGCTCAAACCAATTTGGATGGTAATGGCAAAAATTCTTTCCAGACCTCCAGCGATAAAGTAATACCACGGAAGAGACTTAAATTGTGAAACTGCCTCTTTGGGCAGTTTGGAAACAACCTCAGTGGGAGCCAGAAAAACTATTAGTGCCATCACCAGCACTCCTAGTCCTATCAGAATTGACTCCACTGCCCCATGTCCAACTCCATAGAGAACACCAGATTCCCAGTCCGCTTTCCTTTTGAGTATAGGTACATAACGAAAAGCGAAAAAGCGGGATAATTCTTCTCCAATCCCAGCTATTAAACCAGCAAATACAAAGGATAAATATATCCAGAGCTGGGTCTCTGGAATCCTAGCAAGACTTAAGCCAATCCTAAAAGGTGTCTCCAAAATCTGACTTATAATAAAGAATAGGACGCCAATAAAGAAAATTTTCCAGCTAATCTTATACTTCCATACAAAGAAAACCGCTAAGAGAATTGGAAAGAGCAGTTGTATGGCTATTTCTATACTCAGTGCAAAAATTCTCATAATATACCTCCATTACAACTTACTCATTTATCCTTATATGCTTAATTAGATCTCATCCTATCATTTCTATCAAATAGCCCGATCCCCTATATTTCAAAACAAAAAAATGGCTTATGTAAGCCACCTTTACGTGGTGGACTTGACCGTGCAGTATTCGAACTCTTATTCTGACACTTTATTCCAGTTAGAGAAGTGTATCGACAAGTTTGAAGTCGGGTAGTATGTTATTTGGCTCTCCATAATATTGTTTAACTAATATCGCCAAATTAGCGTGTATTGCTTAGCAGGTCAATTGCCTCACTGCACTCTAAGGCGCCTTCTTTGTGCTCTTTTAGAAATGAGTGCTTATATTAACGAGGATTTGGATAATAAAGAGACCAACCATGAGAAGCCCTCCCGTCAAAGAGGTTTTCCAGACCATCACAACAAATCCATAATTCATCGCATAAGTTTCATGAATTTTGTGCTAAATTTTTACGAATAGGATTCCTTCTCCTGCGATAAATGACCCTATTAGAAAATACTGCTCAATATCTACGAGTTCAGTTGGACCCACTCCAGTTTTTGCTGCTTCCTTTGACATCCTTACTGTATTCTGTGAGTCACTTTATGGGGATTTCTATCATGTGCCGGGAATACATCTCAGAAAAAAACAGCCTTATCTTTTTTCACACACGGCGATAGCAAAAAATGGTTTGCCTGTTTTTCCTTTATGGCCAAAAAGAATTAATTCGGTCAATACCAGTCCGAACTCACTTAATAGGGATTCCACAGATGCTCTGGTATCACCCG
>CAYGBL010000019.1:0-29928 GCA_964348135.1 uncultured Actinomycetota bacterium | reverse complement strand
GAGAGCTCTTCTCTTGCTCATTTTTTCACAAAATCTTTCTAATTTTTTTCTTTTAAAGCAAAAGAAAAAGAGCTAAAGGTTTTTCACCTTTAGCTCTTCGGTTCTTCCGTCTCGAGCTTTCGGTCTTTCTATTCCTATATCTGGTATTCGATTTTAGTTTACTTTAAGTTTGAGCTTTTCTGGTTATACTTTCTATGCCTGTCTGTTTTAATAATGTACTATGTAACATTTATTACTAATATAAACTTAATATAATCTCAATATTCCTATTTGTCAAATCTATTTTCATCCAGCTCTTAAATACTGAAGATAGTCTAATTATATTTCGTGTATTTTCAATGCATAAAATATCTTTACATCCATGCTATTTGAATACTTTGCAAAATTAGAAGCAGAATACAATTCTCATATTTCGTTAAGCATTCATCACTAAAAATCGGACATTCTACACTTTTACCCTCAAATCCCGGACATAAATTAAACCCTGTCTTCTTTTCCATCTAATGACTCACCTGTATCCACCTAATCTTTATTTTCCCAAACTTTACGTATCAAAATATGAAGATCCTTTATAAATATAAATAGTAAATAAATCAAAAACTTATTATAAAACATATCATCAATCTATAACTAACACAAAATATGAAACATCATCTCCAATTCATACCGTTCTTGAAAACAGATTCTCCGTCTTCATAAAATCTACCTGCTATTTTCGTCTCCTTCTTTCGTGTAAAAATAAAGAGCTAAAGGCCGTTTACCTTTCGCTCTGCATTTCTTTCGTTTTCGCTTCTAATTATTAAATCTTTTTAAATTATGAATTGGCTTCACTACTTCCGATGTGAGCTTTTCCAGTCAAACCCAATACATTCGCCTGCTTTGAATATCAGAGAAAAGCATCCATATCTCTTTTTCCCAAATAATTCTGCAAAAGCTTCTTGCGTAGTCTTATCCATTTCAAAAACTACTCTCAAAAGTTTATCTACAATCTCCCGATCTTTTTCTTCCATTTTCATGTAGCTCTCAAACACAGGAGGCACTTTAAGCTTATTTCGCACATTCTCAATGTACGCATCAATCACATCTGCTATCTCCATATTTTTTTCTAAAGCTTCTTCGCTCGTCAGCATACAATAAAAATTATCATAAGCATGATCGCCCGATGCAAGGAGTGGATGAGTAAGAAAAGCGTCCAATAAACATTTTTCTTGAAATTTTCGTTTATTATATTGACATAATAGAATGGTCTGACTCCCTAAAATAGCGTTGCCGATCTTTGTTTCACAATCGCCGAGTTTTCTCATTAGTAATTCCCCATTCAAAATCCAGGTCATTTCATTGGCAATTCTTGTTGTCCTATATTTGCCACCAGGAAATGTATCGATATATTTCCTTACAGAATAAAAAACCTCGTCATTGCTTAGTTCTCCTGATTTGAGACCCACATCTTTTGCTGTTGTAATAATTAATTGCCCTGATTCTTTATGTTTCCGTATATCTATACCACTTCTTTTTAAAAGTAACTTCACATCCCGTTCAGAATTATCATCTGTTATGTAAACACATCTTTCACTGTTATTTAAACCATATTTTATAAAAGGGATAACAACTGAAAACTGCTCTTCTTCGTTTTCATAAAAAGAACACAAATGCTGTCCTGCTTTTAAATTCTTCAAAGATTCTGCGAGTTCGACACTCATTCCATATCTATCCTTAACACCAGTTTCCTCTCTATCAGCTTATTGTATAAGAACGCAACTAAATTTCAGCTTGTATTTCCATGCGTAGCTTTTCCGAATTTCTTTGTAAGCAGTATTACCAAGGTCTATAATGTCCCGAATTTTATATGATAAATATTTTAAATTTTACAGGATATAGTGTTTAGATTCCCGCAGGATATGTCCAAAATATGCTATATTTTGCGCTAATTTTTGGCTCGTCCTTGTAATACCAAAGACAATTCATACATTAAATTAAAAATCTCACAACCATATTTCCAGACAAATTTTAGCAAACATAGGTGTGCCAAACAATATATTACCTCAGTCCTTCAACTTCCTTAGTTCTCATATTGCGCATAATTCGGTTTAAAGATTCTTACCGCCCAAATCCTGGTTTTCCTAAAAATTATGCCCTGCTTAGTTATCCACATATAAAATACAAAGTTTCCATAATATACTACCCTGCTTACTCTTCTGCCTACGTATCCAGTTTTCATCTACTTTAACCAGGAAGCCAATATTATCAGCTTTTTCTACTGTCTAAATATACATTATCTTTTTTCTTTTATTTTAAAACCTCCCTTTCCTGTAAGGCAGATGTAAAATATTTAGCCTTCAGATTTATCCAATCCCAGCCGCGTATCCTTACTTCCTTTTAAAGCCTCTTCAATCGCTTTTATTATTTCTTCTATCTCAAAGGGTTTACTTAAGCAATCCTGGGCCCCCAGTTTAAAAGCATTTTTAACCTCTTCCTCCACAGCAAAGCCAGTCATAACAATTACTGGTTTCTGTTTGCTAATTTCTCTAATAGCTTGAAGAGTTTCCACTCCATCCATACCAGGCATTACTATGTCCAAAAAAATCACATCGAAAAAACCTTTCTTAATAGTTTCTACAGCCTGATCGCCACTCTCGACTGTTGTTACTGAGTATCCTTTGACCTCTAGTACACGCTTAAACAGATCGCGTATTACCTTTTCATCATCTACAACCAGAACACTAACTACCTCAGGTTCTTCAGAAGATTTATGTTCATTATTATTTTCCATATCCTTCACTCCTGCTAAAATCTTGCACTCTCTACACTTATGCTATCGCTTAATCCGCCTTATCCACATCCTCATTCTAGCTTACTATTCAACATTTGTCTTCTTATAAGCATCACATTTCTCGCAAATCTCACGCCAATCCTTTCCTTCCCTGGCTGCTAAGTTATTACAATATGTACCAGCTATCTCCCAGCAATGATATCCCTCTTTCCATATATAGGCTGGGCAACTGTCTCTTCTTTCAGGTGGGCAACTTACAATATTCCAGCACTGTTGTATCTGGCAAGTAGGCAGTATAACCTTAAAAGACACGCCATTTTCCCTACAGTCAATCTCTATTGAGCCACCATGGTCTTCGACAATTCTATAGCTTAAAAATAATCCGAGCCCAATGCTGTGCGGCCCTTTAGTAGTAAAGAAAGGTTCAAATACTCTTTCTTTAAGTTTGCTGGATATACCCGGCCCTGTATCAGAAAACACAATCTCTACAAAATCTAAAGGTTGAATCTTATCTTTCGCCATTTTTCCCTTTTTCTTTGCCCTCCGTGTAGTTATAAACAATTCCTTCTTTGCATCTCTGGGCACACTATCTAATGCTTCTCTAGCATTAACAATAAAGTTTACAAATACCTGCTGCATCTGGTTAGCATCAGCATATACACTCGGCAATCCGTAGTCGAGCTCCTTGATTAACCTAATATTATGAAGCCTTAGCTGCTCAGTCATAAGCTGTAAGGCCTTCTCCAGCGGTTCGTTTATGTTAATAGAAACTTTTCTAAATTCTGACTTTTTTGAAAAGCTTTTAATGTTGTCGATTATGTCTTTCATATAGCTTGTTTGTTTTTCTATCTTCTTTAAATCTTTATAGAGTGGATTATTTTCTTTCATTTCCATCAACATAGCCTGAGTAAAACCCCTTATTCCACTCAAAGGTTGGCTAAGCTGATGTGCAATACCAGCACCCAAGGTTCCCATAGCAGCCATCTTGCTAGATTGTACAAGTTGTGCCTTAGTTTGCTTTACCCGTTCATAAGATTCTCTAAGTTGCTGCTCCGCCTTCTTTCGTTCGGTTATATCGCGTGCAACGCTAAAAACAAGTTTCTTACCACCTATTTCGACCTTCCGGGAATGTACTTCGAGAGGTATTACCGAGCCATCTTTACAAATATTAATAGATTCAAAACTCATTTGACCTGCTTTCATCAACTGCTTCATCCTTGGCTCATAAGATTCTTCATGCTCTGGAGCCATAAGATCACGTAGGTTCATTTTAAACATCTCGTCTTTTGTATAACCGCGGTATTTACAGGCTGCTTCATTTACGTAAATAAAATTTCCCTCTAAGTCATGCACCACTATTGAGTCAGTAGCATTGTCTAAAAGCTGTGCCTCCATCTTCAACTTCTCCTCTATCTGCGTGCGTTCGGTGATATCCTTAACAGTATGTACAAAGGCAACTAGCTCATTACTTTCACTGAATACCGGAGAAGCTGTAGCTATATATTGTCTTCCATGGTCTCTTACTTCCCCGCTACCAGACCTCTTCGTTTTCAGAGTCTGGGCACATGGGCAGCCTTCTATAGGGTGATCTAATCCATGTATTATCTCGTAACATTTTTTACCTATTAATTCCTCTTGTTTCCTGCCTATAGCCTCGCATCCTGCCTTGTTTACTTTTATAAATCTGTAATCGGGTGATATCAATGCAATAATATCCAGAGCTGCATCAAACGTTAGCTGCCACTCCTTTGCAGAGTTTGTTTGAACTTTTAGTAGATTTTTAAGTTTTGCCTCTGCTTCTTTACGTCTGGTTATATCAATAATAGACACAAACACCCTTGAAAGGGATTGTTCAAAACCTGGAGCCACTGACCATTTTAAGTTTATCCAAATTTTATTACCTTGAAGTGTCTGAGTTATAGCTTCGCTTTCAAAAACTGTTTTACCTTGAGCGATAGCTATAAGTTCTTCCTTAAATATCTCATATGATTCTTCACAGAAAACTTCATCCAAACTATTTATAAAACTTTCCTTGCTTTGAGCTTTGTATAAATCTAGAGTTGTTTTATTCACATTTAAAATCTTAACCATAGAAGCAAGCATGGCAACTTTATCGGAATTTTTTTCGAAATATGCCCTGAAATCCTTTGTTCCTTGATCCCTCAAATTATCAATGTGCTTTTTTACTTCAGAAAAATCTTCTTCCCAAACAGAGATTGGGAAATGTTCAAACAACTCACGATAGTAAGCTTCACTTTCCTCAAGCCCCTTTTGTCTACTCTTGCGCTCGGCTTCTGATCTTTCCAATTTAAGACCTCATCTTCTATTTTATCTGTGCCCAAACCCGCTTCTTATATTAAGCAAAAAGTCTCAGCTCTATCTATGAATAGCTAAGCATTTTCTATAAAATACTCCACTATAGGAAGAAAAAAGCTATAGTTAAATTTTAACTGATATTAAAGAATGTTCAACAAAGCACTTACCGAGGCAAGAACATAAAGTTTAAATCGTAGTTATTGGTGTAAATCCAGTGTAACATTATTAGAAATTGGATTCTATAAAACTTTACTTCGTCTAATAGATGTCAATGTTATCTTCCTTTTTGTCAGTTCAAATGTGGAAATATAAACAAAAAGGCCTCACAAATAATGAAGCCTTTTTTAATAAATCTTTCATCGATTGCTTTTTTAAGAATATATTATGCTGATAAGACTAATATAATTTAATTTTATATCATCTATTCAGCGGCACTCACGTCACAGTTACAAATATCCCATATTGAAAAATCATTCATCCAGAAGATCTAAGACTATTTGTATATGTTTCATATTATGCTCAATAATATCTACTGGAGTCCCCCATTTATACGACTTCTCTGCAAGAACCCCTACTACTTTTTCCAAACTATTTTTGGTAGGCCTGAAAAAATCAGCGTCAGCCTCTTTAAATGCTAGTTCTATGGTATTGACAATGCTCCCGTAAATCTCACCATCACTATATCCGAGGTGCAGGTTTTCTGCTGTCTCTGTAAGCGCCTCTTTTTGTGCTTCATAGAAACACTTTATAATTAGGTCTCTTGCTTTTTCTGGATTAAGATTATAGAGATCACTTTTTTTGATGTGGAATTTCTTATACCATCTTACGTCCATCTTCCTTTGTTCTTGACTAGGTTCCAATAATACAAACCCTTCACCTTCTTCTTCTCTTACCTTCTTAAAAAAATCACAAGATACGCAAGATGGATACTTGTCAATGAATGTACCCTGAACTTCTCCACCGCATAGTGTACCTGTAATAGCCCAGCAAATTCTCCCACCCTTCTCCCCATTATTTAACTTATCAAAATATTTGTTAGTAGCTGCAGGACATATGCCGAGTTCTGACACTCTACTTCCACCGGATTCTCTACCACACTTTTTAAAATCCCAACAATTTTGTTTTGACAACAATTCTATTTCCTTCTTATCCGCTCAATGGTTCATTATTACTAGAATTATACTTTTGACTTTTTTCAATAACCAAAATACTTGCTCCTATACACTTAAAGAAAGCTTCACACAATTAATTTCGATACGCTTATCCTTTATGTAACAATTTTAATCAATAAAAACACGCAATGCTAGGAAAAAAATAACCTTTATATAAAGATACAAGAAGTAATATTTGAAACACAAAAATATTCGCAAGGAACTTGATCTGGACCTATAATATCTTAATTATCTTGGTCCTCGTCGAATCAATTTCTATATCTGGAACTAAATAATATAAATCACTTAAATAACTGCGTGAAAACTCATGACACACTATGTAATAGCTGACTTTCATATCGTTACTGCTGTCAAAGAAGGTAACCAATTTATAATAACTATAATGAAAAAATTCGGTATCCGCATTCGAGCAATTGAATTTTATTCGGAGACAGGCATAATTTTATTTAATAATTTGCTAAGCAAATTTAACAAAAAGATAATTCCAACTTACGATTTACAAATTAATAATTATTCAAAAGCAGTTTTGCTATCTTTTCACTGTCTGGCTGGATTTCGTTTTGTCTTTTTATTATCGTATTTTTCATTTTTGATATTTTACCGTTTATGGTATTCTGCGATTTCTTATTTATTTCTACAAGGGTAAATAACCAAAATATTAATTATTTGCATGCTTCCTAAAAACCTGGACCCTTGCGGTTGCCTTTTACTACACCCTGCATAAATCTATTAGGGTACCCCATACATAAGCTTTACTTGCAAGAATATCCATGACCCTTTCTAAGCTATCTACAGTGGGTTGATCAAAATTTCCACCAACTTCTACAAATGCTAGCCTTACTATTTGAACTACGGTTTTATATATTTCACTGTCGCTAGTTCCAAGATGCAGCATTTTTCTCGTCATTTTAATCTCGTCGCACTTCTCGTTATATAAATAGTCTATTATTAGATCTCTCACTTTTTCTGGATTGATGTCATATAAATCAACTTCCAAATGTTTTTGATTTGGTGATAACATTTTCTCCCCCTCCTTCTTCTTCCCTCCTTATTCTTTTTTGTGCAAATGTGTATTTATTATCTTTTATACCCCTTTTACTATTTTCTTAACTAACACTTTTTTCCGGCAAGATAGGCAGCAATATACTTATAAGTGCTAAGCCCCTCCTAAGGCCACTAATTGAGGCAAATATTTTATCTATATATATGTAGGATTTTCATAATCTTTATCGAAATATTTTCGAGCAGCCTGGGTGCTGTGCTTTTCAGCAGATTGTAGTTTGATATCAAGTATTCTAGAAACACCAAGAGATGTACTTTAGCTGAAAGGAGCTGACCACATGGCCAGAAGAAAATCGACCCGTTGGGCCAAGAAGACAAATCGGTCCAGGTCAAAGACCGTCCATGTCAAGGGCTATCGCAGAAGCGATGGCACCCGTGTACATGGATATACAAGGCAAATGTCTTGCTAACTAAAATAAGGTAGCACCCAGATGATCGGCACCCAGGCGCTTCTCATATCACTAACAATTTTTAACATCTTAATTCTTTTTATACCCGCTTTATTTTTCTCTATTTTAGAAAATCTTCTGTCCCTGATAGATCACATTGTTGATATCTCCTTCTCCAAAAATTATTTACTAAAAATTGCTAAAAAGCTCTAAAATGATTGTTTTGCGTTCGAAGCTTCTAGATAAAGTACGGCTGCTGTTCGCAGCAGTAAACTGAAGATGTTCACAGAGGTATCCTCCCTCGCTAAGCTACGGGAAGGCATTCCTCATTGACGAGCCAAGAATAGCGTTCTCAGAAAAATACCATTCGAAACTAAGACTCGCTGCCTATGTTGATAGCACCAGACTCAGATATCAATGCCTTCTATTGATACTGCAGTATTAGGAGGGTGAACATTCAATTCAGCTTTATCCGTAAACGCTATTCTTGAACGACCGTTACTTCAGACATTACATTATCCCGGATGTAATTTCGTATATAATTTCACTTGGGAAGTTTTATCATTAACAGTACTATGTTTAAGGTCACCGTAAAACCAGTAAAGACAAATATGCATTATTCACCTTCGCGTTTTCATTACGGCTGGGTAATACTCACCATAGGAACGATTGTTGTCGCCGCATCCCTCGGCCTTGCCCGTTTTGGCTACACGGTTGTACTGCCTGCCATGCAGCTGGGCCTTAAAATGGATAACACTCAAGCTGGCGTACTTGCAACTTCAAACCTGCTCGGTTATCTTGCTTTATCTGCCATCGGCGGGGCGCTCGCATCGCGGTACGGTCCGCGTGCAGTCATCACATTTGGTCTTTTAATTGCCGGGGTGGGCATGCTGCTTACGGGTTTTGCAAACAGTATTTTCACAGCAGCTATCTGGCGCGCTGCAACCGGTATGGGCAGCGGTGCAAGTAACGTACCTGTAATGGGGTTACTCTCAGCATGGTTTGGCGTCAGGAGGCGTGGCTTGGCTTCCGGTATCGCAGTGGCTGGTTCCTCAGTTGCACTTATAGTTATCGGTCCTTTGGTCCCTTATGCCCTATCCTTTTATGAAGAAAACGGCTGGCGCGTGAGCTGGTTTGTCTTCGGTGCCGTAACAATATTCATTGCAGCTCTCGCATATATTATCCTTCGCAACCGTCCCTCTGACATTGGAATCAGACCCCTTGGCACAAGCTCTGACGAGCCGGTGTCTGTTTCGGGTACTGATGTGCTCCACTGGGAATCTGTGTACCGTTCGGGTCTGGTCTAGCACCTGGGATTTGTCTACGTCGCTTTTGGACTTTCCTATATCATCTATATGACATTTTTTGTCAAACTTCTTGTTGCAGAAGGCGGGTACACTCAGCAAGCGGCAGGTAATCTATTTATGCTTATAGGTTGGTTTAGCTTACTATGTGGACTTTTATGGGGTGGCATTTCAGATCTAATAGGCCGAAAGCATACTCTAATAATTGTCTATCTTATTCAAGCTGTAGCATATTCCATGTTTGCACTATGGACTGCACCATTCGGTTTTACGCTCTCAGCCATCCTCTTTGGTCTTACAGCGTGGAGCATCCCAGCAATTATGGCAGCTACTTGTGGTGATATGCTGGGCCCAAGGATGGCTCCCGCAGCTCTCGGTTTCATTACGCTTTTCTTGGGCGTCGGTCAAGCAATAGGACCAAGCGTTGCAGGTATGCTAGCTGATGCCAGCGGCTCTTTTTTCTCGGCTTTTCTGCTCGCCGGGGGTATTGCACTTATTGGTGCAATCAGCTCATCGTTTCTTCGCACCAATTATGCTAGGTAAAATAGTTCAGAACAATATTTTGAATCTTAAACAGTTTTATCTTTTACTTCGTCTCTTCTCCAGGTCCCTCAGTTTACCTCTACTGTCTTTCCTGAAAGCCTGCATTTTTTCATCAAAGCTGGATTTACTATCCTCAATCACCTTAACATTAGCAGCTTGATTACCCTTGGGGCCCGAAACAATTTCAAAATGGACCCTTTGACCTTCTCTCAAACCTCTAACTCTGGAACCTTCAATCGCGCTTTTATGAACAAAAATATCTTTTCCATTGCTGTTGATAAAACCGTAACCTTTATTTGCATTGAACCATTTCACAATTCCCTCTAATGGCATTTAACCCTTCCTTTAATCCACACCAAGTTTAGTATCTCTTGCGCTCTCTAAAGCTTCTCTTTTCCGTTCGGGGTCTTGCTACGTTCACTACTATCTCTCTTTCTTTAAAAGAAAATCCATTAAATTTCTCAATGGCACTCTTTGCTTCTTCTTCAGATGACATCTCCACAAAGGCAAAGCCTCTTGATCTGCCTGTGTACCTATCCGTAACTACTTTTACAGATTCAACAGTCCCTGCTTCTTTGAAGAGCTCTTTAAGGTCTTCATCTGTAACCTGAAATGAAATGTTCCCTACATATAACTTTGTTTCTGCCATCTTTACCTCCAAAATAAATAGACCTCCAAGACTATAGAAAATTCTTGAAGGCCTTCAACAGACAAAAACTCACTATAATCTTTTAATAAACTACTAATACCATATATTCAACTATTTATCAACTTTTAAATAATAGTGATTTTACAGCTTAAATACCGACGAGATCAAATTTTGCCATTCTTAGTACAAAAATGGCTTAGCTGGGTCAAAATAACGGCTTTATATCTTAAGAATTGGCAAAGGACAATCAGTTTATTTGAATGTTGTTCAAGCTCTCAACCCATCTTAATATTACTCGATTTAGGAAAATATACTGTCAGTTTCAATAAATACAAACTGCAATTTCCAATACAAGATTCTCTTCCGGTAATTCAAAAACTTCCTTTCGGTACAACTCGCCTAAAAACAATTTTTCGACAATACAAATTCTTTCTATGAAGAAATTGCCCGGCCGTAGGCCCAATAGGTTGCTGCAAACAGAGCGACTATTAATATTATGTTTATAACCATTTGTCCGCTGAACCAGCTGACTTTTCCATTCATCACATTAATGGTAGTTATAGCTGGCTAGAGTATTTTTCTCTCATTCTATATATCTATTTCAATCTAGCCCAAGCTTCTCTTTTCCAAATAGTATCCATTAATCTATAGAACTTTATTTACGCTGCCATAAATTGGTTCAAAAGATAAATCTTCAGCGTATTCTCTTTTGACCTTTGTTACCGCAATAAAAATTTTTCGTCAAAATCCAATTAATTAACCCGGACCTGCAGTCCGCTCCTTTACTAACTGTTTTTTTGGCCTCATACCGAAAAAAAAGCGCACTATATTGAAATGTCTTACAAGTAGCTCATACAGTATTATGATTAGAGGGAATGAAATTACACTTATGATCAAAAATTTAGGCAGTATGCCCAGGCTTAAGGGTATAACAAACCATCCAACAGAAAGGATAATCGTCTGATGAAATATATAGAAGGGTAGCACTGCTTCATTGCCGTAGACGAGTATCTTATTGTTGAAATTAAGATACCTTGCTCCCAGACTTAGCATAAAGACAACTGCACCCCAACTGGCAATGCTCCATGAAATCTGAAAGAGCACATATATAAATGAGAAGGGCTCATTGCCCGGGTATGGGTTGTAGCCTAATGCCAAAACAAAGAAACATACTCCTCCAAAACCAGCAATCCACAGCATGAGACTGTTCCACCTATATCTTATAAAGCTTTCTGTAAAGCGTCTGTCCGCCGCTACAATGTAACCTATAATAAAAAAGATCATGTACCATAAAAAATCCGCCCAGCTTCTCTCGCTTTTGAAAGGAAATCTTAGGGAGATCAGGACAATCGCAAGTGGTATCACGAAGAGGAATATCCCACCCTGGTGTTTGTGCAGCTCAACCAGTTTTTCAATCAGGCCCTGACCCCTTTCTGATTTTAAATAAAGAAGAAGCGGCAGTATCATAAGTGAGATAAGAAATAGATACTGGAGAAACCACAAATGACCGGGAAAACCGAAGGGTACCAGAAACCGGGCATCATAAAGATCATAAGGAGCAATACCGATAATTTCAGCTGGCAAATTAACGAAATAACGTAGAATTAATTCCCAGAAAGTACCAGTGTATTTCATATTTGTAAAGAGCTCAAAGTAGACCTGAGGTGGTAGGAGAATAAGCATGCCCACTGTATACAAGGGGACTAAAAGCCGCTTGACCCTCTCAAGTAGATATGCCCCGGTGATCCTCGAACTTAGAGCATACCAGGAAGCAGCTCCGGAAATCAGGAAGAAGAGCTGCATAACCCAGACCCAGATCAATCCAGCCTTAACTACAACCACAATAAAGCTCTGCTCCGCATTCTTTAAATGCCAGCCTTCTGTATCAAAGAACCTGGAGCAGTGTAAAAAGAAAATAGCTATCATTGCTACAACTCTCAGCCAATCTAAATCATATCTTCGTTCTTTAACCAACTTTTCTCCTTTAAAGATTCTTACGCTCAGTCCATTTTGCCTCCATGTTCTTGGATGGCAAAAGAAAAATTTGCCCTTTAAGGCACAGTTTACACTCTGCGCAGGCCTTTATTTTCAGCACATTTTGCTCATTCTGTTGGAAAAATGATAGAAGAAATCTCCATACTTAATTGAATACACTCAATTCAAATATAGAAGAAACAAATATGCTAGGTAAATATATACCTGGAATCAGGCAATTAGAAAACCTTCTTTATCGCTTTTGTTAATCCGATTTATAGAAACCTTATCTGCTATAATCCTAGCTGGCCACTTCAGCTATAAAAATGAAGCTAATACTGAAATGTTCGCGCCAATAACCTGAACTTCATTAAATAGCATCGCAAATGCCTTCGAGAAAACAACAAACCTGAAAGCTAGATTCTTACCTAACATTTTACTTATGAAAGGAATTTTTCCGGGCTTTTATCAATAGATTCTCTTCGAACTACGAATAGATAAGTGAGCTAGAAAAGTTATTCCAAAGATAACCATAGCAGGAGTAGAAAAATTACCGATTAGTTGGGCGCAGAACTTGCCAATTACAGCGATAATATTTGTTGCAAAGAGCCGTCGGATTCATTGTTCCTGTTACTATCGCTTAATTCCGTCTCAACAAATACCATAAAAAGTCCTTTGGCTATTGATCCTGCCAAAGTTAGAAAATGGAATAAGATTACCTATAAACAAGATATATCATTGGGAAAGTCCTGGATTTGGTTACATATATCTAAATAGCTTGCCCCTCCTCTAATTGTAAACTTCTGCCAAATGCGATTATATCAAGAACAGGAATATAGAGAGCCACTTTAGTTGCCGACCAAAAACCCAACCCAAGTGATTAATTCAGACAAAATGACCTATAATAGTTTACTGTTCTAAAGAAAGCTGACTAGCGTTCCGGTATTGAAGAAAAATATGCCAGATTTTAGGATACTGTTCTGGTTTCTTCTTGCAGATATAGCTGTTCGAGGGAAAACTTTATAAAGGTTATCTTTTCTGCCCTATTAACACTATAGCCTAAAACAAGCTTGCATTATCCCTATAGTGGAAGATCTCTTTTTTTAAATATGATGATAGCAAGACCATATAACAATAATCCCGACACACTCAAACCAATTGATACAGGCAAAACACTGAACACTCCCCTTGCAATTTCGGACGGTTCAAAAGCGGCAAACGGAGTGAAGTATTGCAGCCAATCCAGCTCCTTACTCATTCTGGGCAGCGTATTAACCAGAAAGAAGACTACGGATAATAAACCGGAAGCAGCCAGCGCGCGTTTTTCATCGTTAAACAAGCAAGAAAACAAAAAAGAATAGCCCCCAATTACGAAAAATAGAAGAAAGCCGACAAGGTTCATCTGCGCAAACCTGGTTATATTAAGAACTGTATCCTCAACCATAAAATAGGTTCCCAGTAAACCGGCAATCGAGGTTAGAAACACAATCAAAAAAAGGCCAAATACTAGAACTAAAGCCTGGGTTATAACAATACGCGTCCTTGATTCTGGCGTAGCCAGTAAATACGCCATCGACCCTTGATCCACCAAGTGCGCAACGAGCCGCGTAGCTATGAGGACACAGTAAATCAGCAAAAAGAGAACAAAAGATATTCCGTAAAATCCGCTTGCCAGAAAAACACCGAAGTCCAGTATGCCTTGTTCAATACCAAAAGCACGGGCAAGGTTTTCGGGCATTGACTTAGCTATATCCATGTTAGAAGGATAAATGCCAATGACCGCAATAATATAAAAGATCAATATCAACGCGCAAACCAAGATGAGATTACGGTTTCTCTTTAGCATAGAAATAAAGAGCGGATAGTTCATGGCATCTAAACCTCCTTCTCATAGTAATGCATAAATACTTCTTCAAGTTTTTGTGTCTTCATGTCCATGCTGTTAATGCCACACTTAGACAATGCCTTTACAAATTGTTCGTAATTCCCTTTTACCACCACATGGATATTAAGACCATCTTCATCTATCACTTTGAGACCGGAATTTTTAAGAATTTCAACGTCTTCTTTTGTTTTAACAGAAATAATAAATACTTTCCGTTGAATAGATTTCAGGTCATGGATATCTTCTACCGCTACTAATTTTCCCTCTTTGATAATTCCTGCACGATCACAGGTATATTCAATCTCCTCAAAGTTGTGGGAAGACATAAAAATGGTTTTACCCTTTGATTTTTCTTCAAGGATGAAATTGTTAAACAACCTTTGCATTAGCGGATCAAGTCCAGCGCTTGGTTCATCCAAGATCAGTATATCCGGATCATGCATAAAGGCTGCGACGATTCCCAGTTTTTGCTTCATTCCTTTGGACATTTTTCGTATCGGGGGTTTTACTTCCAGTTGAAACTGTTCGATGAGCTGATCTCTTCTGGAAGTCTCTTTTATACCGCGCATATCTCCTAAAAGTTCCAAAAAACTAAGCCCGTTCATTCCCTCCAAAAAAGAAATCTCTTCAGAAATATAACCTACCCTTTTTTGAATCCCAGCGCTTTCCTTCCAGCAATCAAGCCCATCAATCTCTGCAGAACCATGAGTTGGATGCAAGAATCCCATAAGATGACGTATTGTCGTTGTCTTACCCGCTCCATTGGGTCCAAGATACCCAAAAATCTCACCCTTTCTCACCTCAAAAGACAGATTGAAAATGCCCTTGTTGTTTGGGAAAACCTTGGTCAACTCCTTAGCACGGATAATCATTCTAATCGCCTCTTTTAAAACAAGTAAACTCGAAATTGTAACGTATTTTTATTTACATCTTTTCGAAACCTGGCTACAAATTCAAGTAAATTTATATTGATTAAGTTCGTTTAGGAATGGTCAAATCCTATTAGCCTCTATTGTAGAAAAATGGTTTAATAGAATTAAATAATGATAGTATGTGAAGTAGCAATTAACCTAATCTTCAATCAGAATTTGTTATTTTCCTGCTATATACGATTAGTAATAAATCCTTTCCGTGCAATTTTTCCCCACGTTCTCTCACCAGAGACGTATTCCAGGATTCCTATCATTCTCCACCAGGCCGTTACTTGCCGATAACCAAAGTTTTCAAATATGCTGTAAAGAATGAGCTTAAATAAATGCAGCAAACCAGGAAAACGATAGAAAGAAAGCTCTTCCAAAAGCATGGAGCTTATTGAATGCATAGTCCCCAACACCACCGCAACAAGAAAAAATAAGAAAACAAAATTCAAGTCAACGAGACGAAAAATTATTGATAAAGATAATACTCCGTATCCAACAATCTCAATCACGGGGCCAAACATCTCAAAGACGCAGAAGAAGGGCATCACAGCTAAACCTATTATCCCGAAGCGGGGATTGAAGAGCATCTCTCTATTCATTAAGATGCTATCCATAAGCCCACGCTGCCACCGCGCCCTTTGTCTGCCTAGATCTGCTCTATTTTCCGGTACCTCAGTCCAGCAAATTGGATCAGGGATAAACGCTATCTTATAATTTTTTCTTTTCTTTCTTTGAATTCTATGTATCCGCATAATCAGCTCCATATCTTCCCCAACTGTATCCGTCCTATAGCCTCCACATTCAATAACCGTCTGTCTCTTGAATAAACCAAATGCACCGGATACAATGAGCAAGCCTCCAAAAATAGCCCAGGAAATTCTACCAGCAAGAAATGCCCTCAAATATTCAACTACCTGGAAAATTGCCCATCTATTCCTAGGCAACGTAACCTCTATAACACTACCCGCTCTTACTAAACAATCATTTGCCACCCTTACTACTCCACCCGCAGCTACAGTCGAAGCGTCCTCCAGAAATGGTCTTGAAACTCTAATTAAAGCCTCGGGATCTAGTAAGGAATCGGCATCAACACAACAAACCAGTGGATAGCGTGATACGTTTATTCCAGCATTTAACGCATCTGCCTTGCCACCGTTGTCCTTGTCCACAACTATAAGGTTGGGATATTTATCGCTTTGGTAAACCGCGCGTACTGGAGCAGTTTTCAGTGGATTATCAAAATCTTTAAAAGTCTCATTCAGAAGATATCTTTCCTTAAGAGCAGTAAGTGTGCCGTCCATTGAACCGTCGTTGACTACAATTACTTCATGTTCCGGATAACTCAAATGTACTAAAGATTTCGTACTTTCAGCAATTGTTTCTTCTTCATTGAAAGCAGGGCAGATGACCGATATTGGCTTAAAGAAGGTAGATTGAAAAATTTTGCGAAGTTCAATAATCTTTACAAGTTTAATGTATCTCCGTATGAATATAAATGCTGATAAAGTAAGAAATATATAGGTTAGATTTAATATTAGGAAATATAGCAGAATAAAATGATTAAAAGAGCTTACCAGAATTTTCATACGGCATGACTTTCTGCATAGTAGGCACGCTGTTCAAAAATATGCTGTGCGACCTTCCTTGCTTTATCGCTCCCGGTACCTTCAGCTACAGACCAAAGTGCTGATAATCCTTCCTCTCCTAGCTTTGCAAGAGCCACCGCTGCGTTATATCTAACCCACCAAACCTCGTCATCCAGTACCTTAACCAATTCAGGGATAGCCTTCTCATCTCCAATCTTGCCCACAGCTTTTGCCACCTGGCAGCGTATCTCCCAACTCTCATCTTTAAAGATTTTCAACAAAAAACTTAAACTTTCGGGTCTTGATAATTCACCTATTGCCTTAATAGAACGGATCCTCGTCTCCCTTTCTCCTTTCTCTGCTAATTTTGTTAATACCTGGTAGGCAGGCTGATATCTTATAAATCCCAATACGTCAATAATAAAAGCCAAGCGGCTTAGCGGTACATTCTTATCTTCACAAAGGTTAACGAGGTCTTCAGCAATGTCCTGCCCAAAATCCAATACAATCTCTGCAAACTGATCTTCAGACCAACTTTTTGACTTGGTAATAGTCTCAATTATGCAATTTAATTCTTTCTTTGCACCAATTCTCGCCAGAGACCGCGCTGCAGCGAAGGTGACAATAGGGGACTTATCCTTCAAAAGGTCAACCAGCAAAGGAGTAGCACTAGTATCTCTCATAATTCCCAACATAGTGGCACCATATGCTCTACGCCACACAGAACGAGACTTAAGCCTTTTGACGCTGAACTTGTCAAATCCAAGCCGTTTCCAAAGCTCAACCATTTTTTCCAAAGCCTGGCCTCTTATATCCTGAGAATATTCAATAAGAATCTCTCCCAGAAGATCTCTGTCGCCTCGTTTTATCTGATGCTCGGCTTTACGCGAAATTTCAGCCCCATTAATATAATCAAGCAAAATTGGCTCCCATCTTTCTATTTGAGTTTTTCTCCGCCTCTCACTTATAGTGTTTATAGCTCTTAAGTAAATTACGTAAAGAGTCAGTAAAAGTGTTAAGAAAAACAGAATTTTTAGTAGAAGTATGACAAACCCGGAGGAAATGACACTTGTTCCAGTAAAAAAAGCCAAAACCCCAAACAAACTAGTTTCGCTTTTTGACTCCAATAAATTCATGCTCTTTCCAGACATTATGAAGTTGATCTCAGGGCTCTGGTTACTCGAGCCAGAAGAACATCTGGGCTAAAAGGTTTAACTATATAATCAATTGCACCGTATTCGAATCCCTTAACCATATCCGCTTCCATTCCTTTTGAAGTGAGAAATATTACAGGAATATCTCGAAGGGATTCATCCTGTTTTAGTTTCTTTAGAACCTGAAAGCCATCTATAACCGGCATTATTACATCAAGCAGTATTAAGTCAGGTTTCACTTTTTGAGCTTTTTCCAAAGCCTCTTCCCCGTCTTTGGCACAGTGAACATCGAAACCGCTATTTTTCAACTTATGCTCGACTATGGCCATAACGGTGGTACTGTCCTCAGCAACCAAAATCTTACTCACTACTATTTTTCCTTACCTTAGTTTTCCCAAAATATTCTATAAACAAGATATTTATCCTTTTTAAGAAAGAGTATTGGATCATATTTCCTTCGTCCCATGTTGGGAACAAGTAGGAAATCCATTTAAGGGTTCTCAAGCGTAAGGCTTTACTCCGAGACACCAACATTGGAACAACTACAAACTGTCGTAGTTTTCCGACTATCACAGAATTAAGGAAAAATATGTGACTTCTATCCTATTCTATGCACGCTTAGTTGTTTTGGAGTTATTACAAGTTAGAATCATGGGCTATTCGTATTTGAGTCATTGTGCTCTAAAATATTAGGTTTCGGGTGAAAGAAGACGGTTATGTTATATGTATTCCTTCAAAGGGTATGAAATTAACAAGCCGATATACGCCAGTTTAAATTGCCGAGAAGGAGCGTGTTCAAGTATGAAATATTGCTTGAGAATCATAACGGTTGTTTTTGTAATCATAAGTTCAGTCAACATTTCTCCGATTAATGCTCAGACAAGACCCGATCTTGGCAATACCGAAATAGCTCAATATGGACCGAAATCAAGAGAAGAATTGGAGACCTTTTTGGATTCAAAGGCAAAAGAGCTGATGAAAAGATATCATGTTCCAGGCCTAATGATTTCTTATGTGCGCGGAGACAAGATCCTGCTTAATAAGGGTTACGGCGTTAAGGATTTGACAAGAAACAAAAAGATTAATCCTGAAACTGATTTCATGCTTGTTGGTTCGGTGGCAAAAGTATTTGTCACGACCGCCGTAATGCAACAGGTCGACAGAGGGAAGATTAATCTTGACGAGGACGTAAATACTTATCTGGATTTCAAAATCAAGAATGCATTCAAAGAAAAAATAACCACAAAGATGTTGATGCAGCACACTGCAGGTTTTGAAGAATACTACACTGGCCAGGTCACAAGAGATAAAGACAAGGTATTGACTTTAGGAGAATCTGTTAGGAATTATCAGCCGAAAGTTGTCTATAGGCCTGGAGACATCTATACCTACAGCAACTATGGCTATAATTTGTTGGGTTATTTGGTGGAGAGAGTAACGGGTCAGGATTTTGCCCGGTACGTAAAAGAAAATATCTTTCTTCCCTTGGAAATGAGCAGATCATCTTTTCGTAACCGTCTATCATCTGCAATGTTTGAGGATGATGAGTTCGTAAAAGGTTATCATTATGATTCCAAAAAAGATTCATTTTCTGAAGACCGGGAAACAGCTTACTGGATCCAATATCCGGCCGGAGGGATGATCACCAATACTCATGATCTAGGAAACTTTATGATCATGTATTTAAATCAAGGGAAGTTTAGAGGCAGGGTCATTTTGAAACCGGAAAGTGTTAAAGCTGTTCAAGAGGAAGTATTTACACCTCATAAAGATCTATTGGGACAGGCGGTGGGCTTTACTATCAACGAAATAAATGGTCATAGAACAGTGGAAAAAAGCGGCGATGCGATGGGCTGGACCGGTCATGTCGTATTGTTTCCCGAATATAGGCAAGGTTTTTCCTACAGCTACAATACTATCGTTAGCGGTTTCAATTTGGACCTGCAGAATGCCATTGCAGACAAGTTCTTTCCCGATATTTCAAAAAAGCAAGACCGATACAATATGCCTAAAGATGAGCTAAAGAAATTCGAAGGTTATTATCGTCTTACTCGATACAATCAATCCGGCGTTGCAAAATTGATGGTACTGCTATCACCTCAACACAATATTCTTGTTAAGGCTAATGATGATGGTACCATTTCCATTGGGGCAATGTTATTGGACGACACGATGAAATACGAACCGATTTCAAAGGATTCTTTTCAGAGGGTCGGAGAGGATATTTTAGAAGGGCCTGGTATAAAAGAGGATTTGGGAGATAGAACTGCCTTTAGGCTTGATGATAAGAGTGGCAGACCGGAATATCTTTTCTTTACCTTCGAAAAACTTGCTATGGAGAGAATGCCCTGGTGGCAATATGGAATCTATTCAATATTTGCCGTGCTTTTTTACGCGGTGATAGCGATCCTAGTAGTGCTGTACTGGCCGATCGGCAAACTGATTAAATTCTTGAGAAAAGGCGGTGATAAGACAAAGATAAGCAAGGAACAAGAAACAGCGAGCTGGCTGGGCGGAATAGCAGCTGCTTTGATTACCGGTTTTATGGTCATTATGTATACTAAGTTTAACGAAGAACTATTATTTGGAATACCGTTAATCCTCAAAATCGGTCTAGTTGTGCCAGTGCTCAGCATACCATTCCTTTTGGCTTTGGCTTTCTTTACTGTAAGAGGCTGGCAGGAAAAATACTGGAGACTACCGAGTCGATTGCTTTACTCACTCTTTACCTTCTCTGTTTTTGTTTTTGTTCTCCTCTCGTGGTTCTACAACCTGATTGGGTGGAAATATTGGACGTTGCCCTAAAACAACACCAATGTCGATTTGGCATATACTCTCGAAACGTGCGAGAACCATCAGGAAGCCAAACAGGCACGCGTAGCTTCGTCACTCTAAAGAAGGAGGCTGTGGGCCTAGGTGAATGTCGAACACGCTTCGCTCTTCCAAGGGAAACCCACTGTTTTCCCTTTGAGGTTTCCCCTTCCCGATGTTAGACCCAGGAAACAGTTTCTGTGCCGCAGAATATAGCCCTCTTTTGGTTCGAATCCATTTTAAGCGTATGAGCGACAAAGAGCCCCGGACAGGGTTTCTTTCGTCTTTGTGGGTAGGTCGCTATTTGAATTCTGAGCCTGATCCGATCAGGATATTGCTGAAGCTAGACCCAACAAGGCGGATTCTTTTAGTGCCGATGCGGGATTAGATTCAAATCTTATGCAAAAAAACTTACCGCAGGCCGGACTTGAAGTTCAAGCCAAATGCAATTATCGCTGTTGACACTAAGAGAACAAGAGAGCTAGATAAGACTAGAAATCAGATTCAGGAGCAAGAATTCACAGGGTTCGCTCCAAGTACATATGTATTCTTCTAGCACCTTCAGCTGTTCCAATTTTAGTGATAGGGAGACCATTGCAGATTCGCATCTCACGTCTTTTATTTCAGATAAAACAAATATTTAAATTGAAATATGAAACAAGAAAAAACAAAATCAGGATTGATAAGAAATAGTATAAGTAACGAACTTTTTGCTGCATTAGTCAAGCCGAGAAGCTATCTCAATCTGGTGGCAGTTTTATTGTTCAGTGTGTTGCTATTTGTGCTCGGCATGGGTGTATTCTTCACAGTAGTCGTAGGTTTCGCATTTATCTCTTCACTAGTATTTGCTGTCGTGCTTTATCCTTTTGTCGATCTTGATATTGGTTCACTAAAGATTGACGTGCTCGGTGAAGCCATAGTGGTAACAATCATTGGGCTTCTAATCCTATCGTTATTACTATATCTGATAAACAAGTTGATATGGATATTCAAAGAGAATGTATCGATTAGAGTAGGCAGATTCTATTTTGGGAACAAAAATCGTCTCCAATCAAAATAACGATGTGGGCAAAAAAAATTAAGAAGTGAGAACTCGAAACAAACAAGGTGAAAGCTCGACTTCAAAAACACCCAAGCAAAGGATTTATGCCTCCATAATTATACTAGGCGCTAGCATTTTGCTGACTCGAACAATCATAACGGTCTCAGGTGGCGCGCTGACCTATATGATGTTATGGGTTGCGATCTTGCTTGTAGTGGAAATGGCAAATGACGTCGCTGTTATTGTTGCCTCAATCAACTGGTTTATATCCAATAACAGGAAATATTCTCACACCCCTCTAGTGCTAGGTGCTATGGCAGCTCTTTTGCATGCTTTTCGAATCTTGGTCTTTGTGGTTGGGCGCGTTGGGATCTGGGTAGATTTTGATTATCGACCCGAGTATGCAGATAAGATTCATTGGACTTGGTTTGATGTCTATTTTGCTTCGATAATGTCCTTTCTGGGGGTCCTGGCTGTGCTAGTCATTTGGGCATACCGAAGACAATACAGAGAAAATAATGCTTAAACATTATATTGTACTGGAGGCACTGCTGCTTAATCAGCTCTCTATTGAACTGCTTGATAGGACCAATTTGAAGATCTATCCAAAAAATACAAAGACAGGAGCATTGACAATACCTACAAAGGTATTTGGTTTTTCTTCCTAAAGGCTGAGATGTAAAATAAAGGCGATTTTCAATCAACACTAAAATCTAAGATATTCTCGATTTGCATTAAAATCTCCATGTTTGAATAAAGGATACCAAAGAGAGCCAGATCGTTGAGAAGATATAGTTTCTAAAGAAAATAATGAGAGAAGGTCCCCCTAGCAATTCCAACAGCTTCGGTTATGCGTTGAACTGACGTCGCCTTGTATCCTTGCTTGCAGAATAGGTCCACGGCGTTTGCAAGAGCTCTGCTCTTCTTAATCCAGGTCGTTTTGTTACCATAACCAAATCTGATTTTCCTCTCGTAAGGAACCGACCGACGGTCGGTCGAACAGCAGTAAAACTCTATCGAGGCGCTGTCCAGTCCTGCTTATTCAAGAAGTTTTCAAGGAATTTCGGATGGCTTAAATAAGCCAAAAAAGTGGGCTCAGTGGGTCACTATTCCCCGTCTGCCAGTGGCTGAGCAGTTAGGCAATTCTCATCGCCTGATGGCTAGCCAGTGGCGGAAAGGTTATGAGCAGGGAACTCATAGCCTGATGCTTTCATGATGCTTCTGGAATTGGAGGACCTAAATCAATAACTTTGAGTCAGCAGTGGGGCATGGTTAGATAAAGTAAATTGTCCTCCTTATCCTCTGCTTTCTTAGATTCTTATACGAGGAAGGGTTAGATACGACCTGACAGTTGCCGCTGCATTCCTCAGCCCGTTTAGAGTGTCCCGCAAAGGTTTATCTTCGGGGTCAAAATTCCAGTACTTGTTGGCGACGCTCTCCATGCGAACGGACAAATTTTTTAAGTCGCTAAGTAGCTTTCGCTTTCTATATCCTTCAAGCAAGAACTAATCCTCCTCCCTCAGATGCGTTGGGACTAATATTATTCTCCAACCCTTTTATAGCTCGTAAATAACACTATCGTACAGACGCTGAAGCCAGTATGTAATTGCTATGATTGCCGGGATGCCAACAAAGGCCATAGCAACAGCCATCAAATCTTGACTCTTCATAACCGGTATCTGAATCAGTGCTTTATGCATTAACGACCACACTGGACGGTGAAATAAGAACATTCCAAACGAAGAATATGAGACCACCTCGGTTAATCGTCCGATCTTTTTCTTATTCGCTAGTAACAGGCAGACCTTATGGGTGAAACAGATGAAAAAAAACATAAGCGCATTGACTATCCCGAATGAAATCAACGACGAAAACGGCCTGGTGGCAAATTCATAATTACCACGAACCACTAGGAAGCCGGTAAACAGAAACACCGCCACAATCATTTGTATCCAGCTCATCCTATTTAACAGGTCAAACCTTGCGCTGTATAGACCAAGAAGAAATATCCCGTAATAAAGAACAATTCTCAAGTCCATGATATCAAAAAACTGATTCATCAAATAAACCACAACTGGGAACAGCACCAGCACGGCCAGCTTGCTCACATCGCTAACCCTTTCTGCCCTTACGAACATATAGATAGCGTAGTAGATGAGTAACAGACCGACAAACCACAGGGTTACTGACGGTTTAATCTGCTCTGATGCAAAAAGCAGTTGAAGACCCAAAACGTGTATTGCCACTCTCAGCGGCTCGTTAACATCATATATATAGAAAAAGGCAATTAGTGCCAGATAATAAAGTGGTAGTAACTTGATGAGCTTGCGCGATACGTATCTCTTGACAGCCTCCGTGTCTGAGAAATTTCTCTCCTTCAGATTCGATAGATATCCCGAGATAAAGACAAACAGGCCAAGTCCGAAATACTTAGTGGACTCCCTCAGAACTGAAGGATCGATCTCGATGCCAGCCCAATTGAGATCAAAGAAATTGAAGCTGTAACCAGGTAAATGATAGATGAGAACGGAAAGAATCGCAATCGCCCGCATCAAATCAAAATGAATAGTTCTTCTTCTCGACATTACTCCGTCTGCCAACTCCTTCAACTTCACATTAGGCGCTGTCCCTCAGAGCCAGCTGAAACTGCGACACGATTCAACAGCTTATCATCCCCGACGATGAATAGCAAATGGAGAAGGTTGACGGTTCCCTTAAGCAGAGACTAAGGGGCTCTTGCTATTTCACATTTTGCCTTATTTATGAAGAAATCTCCGGCAGGATCTTTGTGCTCGGCCTTCCGCGTCTAAACCGAGCAAGATTATTCTTTGCACTGGCCAACGTCTTCTTCAAAGACTGAAACCATCTTTTCGACCGAGTAAGACCAGGGTTGGGAGACAAGGCGTCTCACCAGCCCTTAGAAACTGTCCTAAAAAGTCACAAAGTAGACCCAGTGGAACATAAAGACTAGCCCTTTTATGCGTGAAACAAGTTAGACACATTCCTAAAGACTGTTTTAAACTAAGCGCAAAAATTGGATTTAATGAAGTTTAGGTTTTTCTGTCACCTTCAGGAATTTCTTCAAAAAGCTGCTTCTACACTATTATTTCAAGAAGATATATCAAGAGAACTGACTTAATAGATAATTCTCCTTGGAGATCGTCTCCAAAACAAAAATCCTTAATTTCTTATAGCAGGATTTTTAATTTTTACCTCACACTAAAACGACAACAGTCTATCTTAAGCCACGTCCTGACGCATGCTTGGCATACTTACTAAACCAACTGCTCTCAGTACTGTTGCTGTATCAAGATAGGTTGTGTGTTTTATTATTTTTCCATCTTCTCTAAACTTAAGAGTGATACAGGTATCTATATCCATGCTACGGCCAGTCGGCTCATAATCAAGGAAGCGACCTGTGTGGGTTCCGGTAAAATTATTCTCCATAATCGCTGTGTCTCTACTTATATAAAGTTCTCGAATGGAGAGATGTGCATCCGATGACATCTCAATAAAAGATTTAGCTCTCGCAATCACATGTTCTCGTCCAACTGAAGTCTTCTTGACCGGTGCCTGATAAAGGATAACATCCTCCGCATACAAAGCTCCTATTCGCTCAAAATCGTCTGAATTCCAAGCGTCAATCCATTGTTTGACAATCTTGCGAATCTTGCTCTCGTCCATAGTAAACCCTCCTTTCGCTAAGATTTTGCTTCATTATACCCATTGTCTCATCTTCCCAAACTGAAATTTTTTCGGATACTGGATTCATTACTCATCTCTCACCATACTTTTCTCTAAGGACGATTTGCCCAGAAGGGTATCAATTGCTTGAGATGCTCAATCATGAGTGAAGGTGTCATACTTCTATGATTCGTCTTGATTGCTTTTTCTCTTGTATTTATAAGTGTTGATATCTGCAGCACGTCGGCTTATCCGGTGCTCAAGTGGGCTTTTATAATCCTTAGCTTATTCACTAGCCCCTTTGCAGCTTTCTTCTATATCCTGGGTTGCCGTGAACCGCTTAGGGGCACCCATTATATCTACGTAGCGGTCCGTCAGCGATACGTGTCCGTGTGAACAATGCATTGTGTTACCGGGGACTGTCTCGGTATCATCGCAGGAGTTGTTCTCGTAGCATTCAGGAAACTGCCAAGGTGTGTCGATATACTCCTCGAATACCTGTTGGGCTTTGGTTGGGCTGTTTCAAGGCCTTTGATGCGCGATTTAGCTGCTGGCTCCTATCTGCGTTCTCTATAGCTAACGTTCTTGCCAGGGTTCATCTCGATGAATCTGCTTATGGCAGACATGCTTCCAACTATGCATGTGCTCATGCCGCTGATTGATGGTGGCTCTGACCCGCTGACCGGTGGGTTCTGGTTCATCATGTCGATAGCGCTCATCGTAGGACTTATTCCGGTGTACCCTATAAACTGGTTGCTGTTTGCGTATGGCCTTAAGTACAGCATCATCACTTATCCTCCTCAAGAGCCATCCCACCTGCATCCAGGTGCCAAGCATGGCGAAGAAGAGATGGCAGAAAGGACATCAATAGTTGCTAAAGCGGGTAGGACTGTCTTGACTATCGTGCTTTTCGCACTGAGCATAGCGACCATAAACTGGCTTTCCCATCAAGGGGCTCTGTGATAGAGATAGCTTGGAGCCTATATTGGCCAATATTCGAGTTATCGCTCTGATATTATGTTCCAAATAACCAAATACATCGAGAGATCAAATATCGAGTCGCTTATACCCTGGGGCCCGTTTTTCATTTCTTAGCCAATCCGAGCCACATCGCCCGCCAAGCAGTTCTTGTTTTTGGCTTTTCTTTAAATTTACTGATTATTTCTTTACCCATAAATTCAATCCACTGAATACTTATTCTTCCCTATCGCTGCGTAAAAGCCGCACCAGCTAAAGAGCGATTCAAAGAGCGCAAAGCCGGAAAAGAAAAGAAGTATCGGGCTCCACGAAGTTGTAATTGCCCACAAAAGCAACCCGAGCCAAAGAACGAGGCGTACAATGCGGTCGGACCTGCCAATATTTTTTTGTGCCCTCCGCGCAGAACTTTTTGTAAATCTTTTTAGCGCTGAGCGGTAGACAAAACCTGCGATAAAAGCCAGAAGGTACATCCCGAGAATGTATCCCCACCCAAATGGAGAGCGGATAAAACTGATTGGCGATTCATTAAAAAAGTTTCTTTTCAAATCCGGTATGAGTGAGAGTGCGTTAATACCTTCTTTAATATCAAAGGCCTCAACCTCACCTATAGCAAGTGAATATTTGCTGTTATTCTCTGTGCTAAACACGTGGATTGTATATATGCCAGCCTCAGCTCGCGCTTTGTATTCCGGCCCCTGCCAGTAGGAGCTCTGTCCAAACGGTTCAAAAAACTTTGTCCATTCATACTTCTGGGCTGAGAGCAAAGCCAGAGGCTTACTATCTTGAAATATTTCAGCCGATACATCTTTTGCTTGGCCCTCTACATCAGGCACCAACACATTCACATACAAATTAAAATCCTCATTCGCATTGATGGTATAGGTATGCGGAGAGCCTGAAAGCATACCGTAATATGCTTTGGATATTTCCGGATCAATAACAGATATCTCCTCGGTTTCAACAATCCTCGGCTGATGTGCTAGCGCTTCTGATAAATAAGTCGATAAAGCTAAAGTAATTGCGAGGATAAGACAACACAGAATTCTGTTCTTGGATACTTTTTCGAGATGTTTGATTTCTACCTCCCAATCATGTTGCTGGTTATTTTATTCTCCCTGCCAGAGCCTATTCCTACCCTAGTCTTACTTAGAAATATGCAGTGGAACTTTGCTTGTGAGTATCTCCGATGGAGCTGTTGTGATATTAAGTGTTACCAGTATCATTAATATGGTTTAAGCTATCCGAAAGCTGATTCATAACGCATTACAAGAAACGCCTAAGTCCTTTTTAAAACCTCAAAGCTCCCGTGTGCTTAGCTGTAAGGTCTACCTGCTGCTCAGGAATAGTGCCACTAGAATAGGAACCAGCCAAAATGCTGTCATCCCGGGTATTCCGGTTGCCGATAGAAATCTACCAAGTTCGGCCCGGCTAATTGATATACTCAACCTAGATGCCCCTTTCAACAATCGCCATAAGCCGAGGTCGGTTATAACGTTGTGTGATTATACAGGGGAGGTTGACAACCAGAGCATAGATAATATTTATCGCCATACCTATCGGAGGGTTCCACAAAACAAATATCACCACCGCCATCATCGCAAGCCAGTGAGTCAGTTCAGCCCGATAAGACTCGTTTACCCACTCCCTTAGATACCCGCTGTCATGAGAAGCGACTTTCTTAAGGGAGAACCCACCTGGAAATATTGCTCCTCCCGATGGCAACAGCGACTTCCATCTCCTGACTCTAAATAGACGCTGATACAGAGCTCCATTTGCTTCCCATGATCTGGCCTTGAAGATACCAGCCAACCTGCTTAATTGATCATAGGACAACCGGCGGCAAAAGAGAGCAGCCCCAAGATGTATCACTATCCAGGCTGCTGCGTTGACGGTAAACAGCCAAGGCCCCGACATAACCACTACGCTCCCGGCCATCCCTCTCTATACTTCAAGTTTGCGTCCTTTCCATCTGACCTTTCTTATGACAAGGGTTTTAAACAGCGAGTAGACCATAACTCCTGTAAAAAACATCAAAGGTATTGGATACACGATGGAAGCCCAACGGGAGAACTTCCCGATCCTTTTCTGCATCCAGTCCACCTGAAGAACATAAAGACCATAAAAAAGCCAAAACGGCCATCCCCTTAATCCATGTTGCAACCCTATCTGCAGTGAGTCTATGAAAGCGCTAAACAGGCCTGACACCCAGGCGATGACAAGCAGCAGGAACAGCGGCTGTATGGACCCTGCCCCTTTGGCAAAACCCTTGCTCCAGCCCTCTATCAGAGATTTTATTCCGTTGGGATACATCCGAAAGCTGATAGCACCCAAGCCGCCGAAGCAATGCACCGGGAGTCCAGCTTTGGTGAAGTGCTTGGCCAACACAATGTCCTCCAAGACAGCATTCCTGGCGACTTCATGTCCGCCTATCTTGATATAGTCATCGCGACGGCAGGCAATGCAGGGACCGAAACCGCCACTGGATTTGATCCTATTACCAAGGGGAGTAAATGCGTTAAGGCCAGCCATCAGGACTATATTAAAAAACACGGAAAGCTGCTCATATGGCTTTATGGTTACATGATAGGGTTGGACTGTCAGCAAACCCCCTATTTTATGCAAGGTGCGTGCTATATCAGCCAGGCCACGTGGTTCCAACCAGGTGTCGGCATCCAAAAAGACAATCAGTTCACCGCCACTGTTTTTAGCACCCTGCCAACACGCCCAGGCTTTGCCGTGCCAACCTTCAGGCACTCTCTGTACGGAGATGACTCTAGCGCCCATTCCTTCGGCAATCGAAGCAGTATCGTCGGTAGACCCGTCGTTGACTACGATTATCTCATCTGCTGACCTGCTCTGGCGGTTTAATGATTCAAGCAAGGGCTTAATTCTCTTCGCCTCGTTGCGTGCTGGTATGACGACCGATATTTTGGATGATATGTCCCCACTGCCATGGGACAAAAGCGGGATCTTCCACATCAAGAATAACCCGATTGCAAGAAACAGACCTGACAAAACGATCGCAGTAGTCGGCATCATCTTTAAATATACCAAAAATAGAAAATACCTAACAATCGCGATATAGAAGGTATGGTGTCCGGTGTCGCGTCTACATTTTCTACTTTGTCAAAAGTGAGACCTTACCCAATTTTTACCGCAGCTTGAAATAGGTTTAAGGATATTAAAAAAGGGTAAACTTTCTAAGTGTTCGCCCCACACCCAACCTTGTCAGGGTAGAGTTTGGTTAGAATGTTCTGTTAAGGACTAACAGCTTGAAAGGACTGGACAAGGTTGGGTTCTCTTTTTTGCTGATTTAGTCATTTTTGATATTAAAAACAGCTCAAACAAGCCTACCCGAACTGCTCCCACTTCTAACTCTATTAGTACCGACACTAATGGCTGGGGGATTGTCCAAGCTTGCTTGCTCGAGCTGCTCATACATCTAACCTAACTCTAGGACTCTATATTTTCTATAGGCCAAGTGGCTAATTTTCCTCCTTATTTGGCTATTTTATAGGCAAGATGTACTATTGGTGGGGATTGTTCTAAACAGAAAAGCCCAGACATTGGTCTAATTATTCTCTTTACACTTTTCGGCTTATTCCATTAGCGATCCATTAGCAGAGGCCTCAAAAAAACAAATGTTGATTTTCCCATCTTCCATATTTGCCTATTTTAAGCCAAAAAAA
>CAYGBL010000018.1:0-31609 GCA_964348135.1 uncultured Actinomycetota bacterium | reverse complement strand
TTCTCCCACTTTGGGATGGGAGGAAAGTTTGTCAAGATGCTTGGACAGTTCTTTCTGAACCGATTTGGGAAGGGCCTTGATATCTTTTCTGACCGCTCCTGGTATCTCGATCTGATACACCTATAGCCCCAGCTCTTTCTTGAGAGTTTTCCAGTCAGTAGTTTTGCCCTCTCTAACTTCTGCTCTGGCCTTCTTTCCCCTTCTCAGAAGTTCTTCAGTAACTTCTGGCTCGTAGAACCAGTCCTCGTGCTCAGTCCTAATTAATTGCTCATAGGCTTCTTTAATCTGTTCAGGGGTTAGATAGACAGGTATTTTCTTTACTTTTTTAGCCATAGTTTTTGCTAATCTCCCTTCGAATAATTCTTCATACATCATAAAACATGTATGGAGGATGTCAAATTTTGATGCATCTATAAGGTGATGTCAGCTGAACGGCAACAAAGCAGAAACACAGATCCGAAGGCGTAACGAAAAAAGTTCGAGTCCTATTGGCCTTGGCAAGAAAAAATGGCTTAATAGAGCCAAAAAAATCATGGTGGGCCCGGTAGGACACTATTCGAACTCTGAAATTGATCCTATCAAGATATTGCTGGAGTTGGAAAGCTATATCTGCAGTTTCCATTGATACCCAGATTAGGTTAGTATTCATCTTTGATGTTCCGCTACTTCTTATAGTTGACTTATAGTGGCTGGTTTAGCTAGTAAAAAGCACAAAAGAGTCAGCTCGAAGCTTCTTGTATAAATTTGCCTAAGTTGAAAAGAGCGTGTATTCACTGGGTAAATGGTGTTTTTGTTTTTGCATAGGTTGGCAATAATTTGCACTATTTTGGCTCAACTCCTTAGCAGAATATTAGCAGAGTCTCAAGCAGAACTTCAAGGTTTGAAATTAAGGATCTATAATCTAAATGATACCCAAGCACATTAACATATAACACCAAAAGGGATACAAAAAACATAATATTCTTCTTAACTTTTGTAGGCTAGTACGGAAGTTTTCTAAAGATTCGGGCTTGCCCGTCTCCGGCTTGACTCATGTGTGTTTTAAAGTGTGGATAGACGCGTAGGGAAAATCCAAAAGTTTGACTATATAAATCGTCTTCCCTATAATTCTTCATATTATCTCTTTATCAATAAGAATTAAACAGAGATAAAAGGAGTGATAAAAATGCAAGCTGCTTTTAATCAAACCTTCCAACTTATTGGAACTTATATTCCTAAATTCGCTGGAGCCATAGTTATTCTGATTGTCGGCTGGCTGATTGCCCTTTTGCTTTCAGCTATCACTCGCAGCGCTCTTCGACGTACAGAGCTTGATAACCTTCTAATGCGCTGGGTCTTAGGAGAGGAAGTTGCGAAGAAAGTAGAAGTTGAACGTCAGATTGCTAAAGGCGTTTACTATCTTATCTTACTTTTTGTGCTAGTTGCCTTCTTCCAGGTTTTAGGACTTACTATCATAACCGAACCCCTTAACCGTTTCTTAGTTGCGATTTTTGCATATGCTCCTCGACTTCTTGCTGGTGGGCTGCTGCTGCTCATCGCATGGGCTGCTGCTAGCATTATCAGACTTGTTATCTCGCGTATTTTGAGTGCTGCTGACATTGATACACGTCTCAGTGACCAAGCTGGCTTAGCAGAAAAAGAAAGGCTACCTCTTTCTAAGACTATTTCTAATGCCCTCTACTGGCTGATTTTTTTGCTTTTTCTGCCGGCAGTACTAGATGCTCTCGCTCTTGAAGGACTCCTCGATCCAGTTCAGGAAATGCTAAGTCGTATTCTTGCCTTCCTTCCTAATATTTTTGCTGCTTTTCTCATCTTAATTGTTGGCTGGTTTTTCGCCCGTATTTTACAGCGGATTACAGCTAATCTCTTGGCTTCTGTTGGAATTGACGGATTAAGCGAAAGGGTTGGACTTAACCAAGTGCTGGGCAAACAACGACTATCTCAGCTTTTAGGTCTCATAGTATATATTCTTATCTTCATTCCCATATTAGTTGCCGCCCTCGATGCCTTAGCGCTCAAAGCAATTACCCAGCCAGCTAGCTCTATGCTGAATAAAATTCTAGTGGCACTACCTGCAATCTTTGCCGCTTCCCTGGTTATAATAGTTGCCTATGTGGTTGGACGAGTAGTCGCTGAGTTGGCTAAAAACCTACTTACATCCCTCGGTTTTGATAATATTCTTGTCCGAATCGGTTTGACTAAGGAGCCAATCGAAGGAAAACAAACGCCTTCAGAAATCTTGGGATACTTGGTCCTTGTAGCTATCATGCTCCTTGCCGCTATGGAAGCCTTTCGTCTTCTTGGCTTTACGCTGCTAGGTGATCTAACAGCTCAATTCATTCTCTTGCTGGGCCATATAGCTGCAGGCTTGTTTGTTTTCGCTCTTGGCTTATACCTAGCTAGCTTGGCTTCGCAAGCAGTATTAGCTAGCGGATCAGAATACGCCAACTTACTTGCCCTAATCACACGTATTTCTATTTGGGCGCTTGCCGGCGCAATTGCCTTGCACCAGATGGGAGTAGCTAACCAGATTATCAATCTGGCTTTTGGTATACTACTTGGTGCAATAGCAGTAGCGGCTGCCTTAGCCTTTGGTCTGGGAGGGCGGGAAGTTGCCTCGCGTCAGATAGAGGAATGGCTAAAGTCAATTAAGTCCAAAAAGTCTACAGATTAGAACTTGACCTCACCCTTTCTTTATCTACTACAAAACTAACGAAAAACCTGGCGCCACAGCTGATATCTCCAAATAATTGGTTAAGCCCAGAATACTTTGACATTTCTTGATGTAATTGAGTTCAAATCCTATTAGCCCCTATAACAAAAAATGGCTTAATAAAGCCAAAAAGTGGGCCCAGCAGGATTCGAACCTGCGACCTACGGATTATGAGTCCGCAGCTCTACCGCTGAGCTATGGGCCCACATTTTGAAGTAACTTTTTAATCTGCTGTTTAGAAACCTTCTTCCGTATCCGCTTTTGAGATACTTCTCTCTTTTGATGGCATCCTTTTCATTCGTACACGCTTCAAAATAGATCAATTTCAAAGGTCGTCTTGATTTGGCCGCAGCGACGTAACCATCTCTGTGCTCCTTTGTCCTCCCTTCCAAATCGGAGGTAAATCCTATGTATAGGTTGCCATCTTTCAAGCTTCTCAAAACGTACGTATAAAACATTCTTTAGATTATGAGTCCGCAGCTCCCCGCCTGCCATCGTCTGCCCCGAATATTACACAGCTCACTCAATCTGCTAGTTACAGCTAGCCATAATATTGTGACCAAACCATCTCGGCTCAGGCCTGGCGGGCAGGTACCGCTGAGCTATGGGCCCGTACAGTTAGCAGTTTGTAGTTGTCATTAAAACTTGACCAAGTTTGATTATATTGCGTTCAAAAATTCTACATCAACTTGCAACTAATCTGTTGTGCAAAGCAAGCTTTGCCCCTACAAGAATCATACCATTTCACAGCTTTTGACTTGTTGCTCCTTTTACGGATGGGCACAGGTCCCATCCCTACTTACTCCTTTTACGGATGGGCACATGTCCCATCCCTACAAAAAGCATATGCCGGTCCCATCCCTACAAAAAGCATGTGCCGGTCCCATCTCTACAAAATTACATATAGGTCTCATCCTTATAAAAGATGCACACTGCACACATTCTATATCTACATATATTACCTTCCCGGTAGACCTTAGCCTACTCTGGTTGCCAGACCCAGGGCTTTAGCGATCGCTTTGTTGAATTCGGGGATATCCTCCGGTTTACGAGAGGTTATTAAATTTCCATCAACCACTACAACTTGATCTATATAGTTCGCACCTGCAAGTTTAACATCATCCCGTATGCCCTGATAACAGGTAACAGTTCTTCCTCTCAGAAGGTCAGCAGTAATTAAGAGCTGTGGTCCGTGACAAATTGCAGCAATAGGCCGTCCCAGCTTGGAAAATTCCTTGATAAACTTTACTGGCCCCTCCTCAACTCTTAAATGTTCAGGAGCCGATCCGCCAGGAATAATAACCGCATCGAACTCTTCAGGTTTAGCGTATTTGAAGGAACTATCGGCAACTACCGCTCTTCTACCATACTTACCTTTATAAGTGGTTTTTTTCAGACCAACATTAGTAACCTCTACGCCCAGTGCCGTAAGGAATTCTGTTGGCTCAGTTCCTTCTTCATCCTGAAACGCTGTTGCGATTAACATAGCTACTTTTTTTGTATCAGACATTCTGAAATTTTCCTTTCCTGTAGAGCTTAAAATTATAAGTTTCTTAAGTTCTCTACTCCCCCCTATGTGCCTCTTTAGGAAAGGGGAAACCTTATTAGTAATTATCAGCTTAGAAAAGATACGCTTATCTCACTCTAGAAAAGGTGGTAAAAAGTGAGCGTTCTACTGTCAACTGTACACCGGACTACCGTTAAATTACTTCTTCTGCCATCTCCCTTATTATATTTTCTGCTGATATTAATCCCACCGGTTTCATAGGTTGAGAAGGAATCCCATGAACTATTACAATGTGCCGAATATCCTGCTCAATCATCATTGATACCGCTTGGGCAACAGGTGCTGTTGGTGCTATTTTTGGGATCGGACTTGTCATAATATATTCAACACTAATTGCTTTCAGATCCTCCGCACAATTTCGCAGAAGATCCATCTCTGTCACTATACCACAAGCTTCATCCATATCATCAATTACTACCAGACAGGGTGAATTTTGCTCAGACATCATTCTTGCAGCTTCCAGCAAATCAGTTTCAGTTTTGCACATAACTACTTTGTGTTCCATTAAGTCCCTTACCATCTTACTCATTTTGCCCACACCATTTAACCATTGTTTGATTTAAGTTGCCCGCTTTCATATTATTAAAAATTAGTTTATCGTTAGAAAAATTGCTCCTCGACTCGCTTCGTTCGCTCGAAGAATAAAAGATTAGTGCATTAATACTTCAATATCACACATTCTTCAAGCTATTTGCTATTCGGATTCCAAACTCCTCGCATTTCTTTAATTCATCTCCAGAAGGAACAAATTGGATTCTTAGATATGGTTCAGCAATCTTGAATCTTAAACCTGCTAATCTCTCTTCAATAAGTTTTGGGGCCTGCCCGCTCCAGACAAAAGATCCGAAAGCTGCTGCTTTCTTGCCCTGAACTCTTATAGTAGCAAGACTTGCAAGCAGGTCCCAGACAGGTTTTACGGCATCGTTATTGATAGTAGGGGAACCAACCAACAAACAATCTGCTCTTTCAACTTCATCAATCAATTCAAGGGGTTCAACTTCAGCTAAATTATAGAGCCGTACATCAACTCCCGTTTCTTTTACGCCCCGCGCAATGGATTCTGCCATCAATGTTGTATTTCCATATGCGCTTGCATATAAGATAAGAAGCAACTTCTCATATTTCGGCTCCTCAGTGCTCCATTTTCTATAAAGATCGATATACTTATTAAAGTCCTTCCGCAATATAGGCCCATGACCTGGTGCAATCATTTCAATGTCTAAATCTTCTACCTTAGAAATTGCCTCCAGAACATATTTTTTGAAGGGTCTTATAATAGTACTAAAGTAATACTTAAAAGCTCCACCAAAGTCATTTATCAGATCATTAAAAAAGCGATCATCGCAGTAATGAGAACCAAGAAAGTCACAGGTAATGAGCACCTTAGTTCGTTCTAAATAGGTGAACATAGTATCCGGCCAGTGCAAAAAAGGTGCAGATATAAAACGCATCCTTTCTCCGCCGAGATCAATAGACTCTCCTTCATTAACAAGACGGAAATTAATATCCCTTTTTATAAGGTTGCGCAAAAATACTTCAGCTTTGCTCGAGGCAATAACCTGGATTTCTGGGAGGTCTTTTATTAAACCGTCTAATGCTCCAGCATGGTCCGGTTCGGTATGATTAAGTACTATATAGTTTACCTGACCTAAACCTCCTAACTCTTCAAGATTGCTTAGCAACTGAGGGAGGTATTTTGCCTTTACTGTATCTATAAGTGCTACTTTTTGTGACCCGCGAACCAGATAGGCATTATACGTGGTACCATTTTCAGTTCTCATCAGAATATCGAAAACTCGAAGCTGCGGGTCAATCGCACCAACCCAAAAAACTTCATCTGCTACCTTAAATGGTCTCATAATCCACCACCATTATGCTCTCTCAAAAAATTCCTTCTCAGCTCCGCATTCCGGACAGATCCAGTCATCCGGTAAATTTTCAAAAGCTGTTCCCGGAGAAATGCTGTTTTCCGCATCCCCTACCTCAGGATCATATACATACCCGCATACAGTACATCGCCATTTATCCATAGACTCTCCTTCGTAAAACTCTATTCCGGCCACAACCTTCTGTTATAGCCACTTCAATTCTATCTTTCCCTTTAATAACCTTTAATAAAATCGAAATATTCCAACTATATTACTCTTTCAATCAAAATTACCACAAACTATGTCTTGATTACTATCTTGACATAATGTTTCTCTGCAAATTCTATTTAACTAAGACTATAAGTTTACCCTATAAGTACAGATTAACAAACCACTGGATATGCCATTGGAATATAATTATAAGATAAATATATTTGCAATATAAATTAGTTTAATATATAATTGTCTAAAGGTGACCTTATGGATACGAAAAAGGATAGACCAAAGCTTGCCCTCTGTACACACATTATGCCTTCTTTTGACGTTGTTCTTTCTCATGCTCAAAAAAACAACTACAAAGCAATTGATTATTCTCTTGATTGGAGAATACCGCTCTTTTCTGTTAATAAGACTGAAAAGTTCAAATATTCCATTCGTGGGAATCACCTGGAAATCCGCTATCATCTACCCTTTGTCCCTATCGAACTGGGACATAAAGACAGAGATACCGCTATAAGCTCATTGAGGCTGCTCAAGAGATGCCTTGAAATCATCAACTTTTTTGGAGGAAAATATGCAACCGTTCATATCGGCCTGGGGATACCGGTCCGGGATCTAAATTGGAAGCGAGCAAAGCATAATCTGCGCGAACTTGTAAGATTCGGACGCAACCTGGGTGTTACGGTTTGCCTCGAGAATCTTAAGAACGGGTGGACTAGTGAACCCGACCGTTTCATGGAACTGATTGAGGAGTCAGAGGCAAAAGTGACTTTCGACATTGGCCATGCATTTTCCAGTCCCTACACAAATAACGGAGGTGCATCGTGCCCTGAATTTATACGCATGGTTGCTCCTAAGATAGTAAATGCCCATATATACGAAGCAGAGGATCCGGGCCACCTCCCTCCTCAGAATCTGGAAATTATCTCTCCTGCCCTGGAAGAGCTTTTGCAGACTCGGTGCGACTGGTGGGTAATTGAACTGGGCGAAGAGCATATGGTCAAACACACAAGAAAATTGCTTAACTCCTTTCTCGAAAGTTACTTCCCACAAACTTCTTAAAAACTGCCATTTCCTTTCATGCAAATTTATGTATAAAATTATGTAACGCAAATAATACCCTATAATAATAGGGCAAGATCGGCCATAAATCCTAACATCATCTAGCTTTTAAACTGTGGAAGAACAGATAGAAAAAAAAGCTCGCAAGCTTGCAAAGATAATAACTAAATTGGGAAGCATTTTGGTCGCCTTTTCGGGCGGTACTGATTCTGCTCTTATTCTTAAAGTTGCCTCCGATAATTTGCCCAGAGAAAAGACTCTTGCCGTTATTGGTTCTTCTCCCATATTTCCATCCAGGGAAACCAGTTTTGCCGCGGAGTTCTCAAAAGCCTTAGGGGTACCGTATAAAATAATCAAGACAAATGAGATGGACAAAAGAAATTTTACCAGGAATAAAAGAAATCACTGTTATATTTGTAAACGTGGCTTTTTTTCCACCCTCACCAAGCTTGCCAACAAAAACCATCTTGCTTTCGTAGTTGATGGCACAAACTATGACGATATCAAAGAAGATCGCCCTTCCTTTAAAGCCCTCGAGGAACTAAATATACGCCACCCCCTGGCTGAAGCTAAACTCAGGAAAGATGAAATCAGGAGTCTTTCTAAATATCTTGGTTTACCTACGTGGAACAAGCTTCCCCAGCCTTGCTTTGCATCACGCATTTCTCTTGGTATTGAGATAACCAGAGAAAACATTATAAAGATCGCAAAAGCCGAAGAATGGTTGCGCAACCAGGGCTTTGAATCTCCAATAGTGCGGCTTCATCCCGAAGGCATGGCAAGGCTCAAGCTTAAGCAAAAAGATGCATTTCGCTGTTTTGAAAGTTCAATGCGTGATAAGATTATCAGGAAATTTAAAAGATTAGGTTTTTCTTTAGTTGTTTTGGCTTTAGAGGAACGCTAACTCCAAGAATGGTGATGCTACTTGAGGCCTGTAATTTCAGAGATCGCCGGACGGGATAGCGCAGCTGCTGCTATAAAATATTGTGAACAGAATACTCATAAAACAATCATCCCTACTTACGTGCACACCCCCACCGAATACGGGGATTTTAAGCAAATAAAAGAGACTGTAAAAGGGCTTGAAAAAGTACTCGCAAAAAATTACCAAACTCGTTTGGAACCTCTTATTGTATTGAAGAATCCAGAACTGTGGAGAGCTTTAAATGGAAGGTATATCTCACTTTTTATTGACAAATTTGGCTTCTATTCACCCTGTATTGCATGCCATCTTTACATGCATCTTATGCGTATTCCTCTTGCTCTTGAACTTGACAGCAAAGAAATTATTTCCGGAGAAAGAGAAAGTCATGGCGGTGAAATAAAAATAAATCAGACAGCAGAGACATTAGACGCGTACGCAGAAGTTATGGGAACAGCAGGTATCAAGTTAGTCTTCCCTATTCGTCATACCCACAAAAATGAAGAGATTGAAGCAATAGTGGGAGGCGGCTGGAACGCATCTGAAAAGCAGATGCTTTGTGTATTAAGTGGAAACTACCGGGATATGATCCCTTCAAAGAAAAAACTCGAAAGATATCTACAGGAATTCGTAGTCCCCGCAGGGAAAAAGCTTGTCCGCTCTCTTAAAAAGGGTGATAGCAATTATCTTTCTATAGTTGCTGAAGTATTAGGGGTTTAAATGAAGGTTGTTGTAGTTATTTTTGACGGGCTCTCCGATCGACCAAGTCCCGAGCTTAACCAACGGACTCCTCTTATGGCTGCCAATAAACCAAACTTGGACCGTTTTGCAACCCTGGGTATAAATGGCTTTATGCATCCCATTTCAGCAGGGATTGCACCCTCAACGGATCTGGCTCATTTTGTACTCTGGGGCTATTCACTGGGAGAATATCCGGGCCGGGCAGTCATTGAGGCATGGGGCGAAGACAAAAAAGTCGAGGAGCATCATATAGTCCTGCGGGCTAGTCTTGTACCAGTAGAAGAAAAAGATGATTATTTGAATATTAAAGGAAGAGAGATAACCGTTAATGAAGAGGAATTAAAAGACATAGCCTGCTCTATAGATAAGCAAAATATTGGCGGAATTACCATTAGATATGAACATTCCGAAAAACGGCAAGGATTTCTCTTCCTGGAGGGAAGAGCCAGCCCTCTCATTAGTGACTCCGATCCTTTTGATACCAATCTACCCGTCCTTGCAGTACAGCCGCTAGCTGAATCTGCAGGTTCGGAAGATGCTAAAAACACCTCTCGCGCACTCAATAGATTTCTTCTCAAGATATATAGAAAATTAAATGATCATCCTGTAAACCACAAAAGACGCAAGCGTGGACTTCTTCCCATAAACTGCTTGGTCACAAAATGGCCTGGTATACCAAAATCACTTGACAGCTTTAAGCAGAAATATAATCTGAAGGGTGCTATAGTAGCAAATGGCGCTCTGCTAAAAGGTTTGGCTATCAGTCTCGGTATGGACTTCTATCAAATTGGTGAAGAAGGTGATTATAGTCTGGCCATGAAAAAGAGGTGTCAAAAAGCAATCGAACTACTTACTGAGGATTACACTTTCGTCCACATTCACAGCAAAGCGGCCGACGAGGCTGCTCATACCAAAAATCCCTCAACCAAAAAAGAGGTTATTGAAAAACTTGATGCATCCCTATCCCCTTTTATAAAAAAAGAAATTTATAAGGAATCCCTTCTGATCGTGACTTCTGACCACTCAACTCCCAGCATCGGGAGCCTCATACATTCCGGTGAGCCGGTTCCAATACTGGCAGTGGGACCCGGGCTGGGAAGCGACGATGTCAATACTTTCGATGAGCAAGCATCCCGAAAAGGATCAATCGGCCCTATATGCGGTAAGGACCTGATGCCTCTAATACTAAATTATTCAAACCGTATCAGGCTTCTGGGAACACGGTCTTTCAGTAAGGATTTTTTAGCAAGACCTACTAAGGATCGAGCTATTCCCTTAAGACCGGATGCAACATACGGGGAATAAATTCCTAATCTCAAATTGTAATTTCTAAGCAAATTTCCATCCTCCATCCCGATTGACACCGGAATCACAGAGGACTAGCAAAATTCAAATCTTGAAATACGAAATTGCAGATACCTCACTAATAAGTCTGAGATAAATGGATTGTTCAAATGAGTTCACAATGAAGTCCTGGTTATTTGATATTGTTCGCGGGCATATCAGGTTTTTGGTTCGAAATCATTGACCTGAGACTCAAACCCGAAGGTCTCACCTGGAAGAGATTTACTTTTTTCTCCTCGTTTCCATAATAGCAAACTGATTTCCATCCGGATCTTTAAAAACCGCTATCTTTCCCCACGTTTCGGTATGTAATGGTTCAGAAAATTTCACCCTCTTTAATTTAAGACGTTCACATATTTTATTTATATCCTTAACCTTGAAGGCAATTCCCGTATGCCTCCCTATCATTTTGCGTTCCTCCTCGCTGTTAGCAACCCCAATTTCAAGAATAGTCCCGGATTTGAAAAATTCGGCATCAATCGCACCATGCTGTTCTTTAAGAGGAAGGCATAATGTATCACGAAAAAACTTAATAGAGCGCTCAAAATCATGCACAAATACGCATACTTTCCCAATATTCTTTATCATAGCATGCCTCTGGTAAATTCTCCCACTTGCCGACCTTTGAGCACCTTACTCTCCTATTTCTGTATACCCATTTTCATCTATTTTGTATTCTCCTAAACAGGATGTTAAATTGGTCTATTAACAAGTTAGGTTAACACTTAAGCCAAAAGAGATGGAAAGGCGAAGGCGAAGCAAGGAGAAGACCGTGTCGGAGCCTCGCTATCTACCTTCTGGTTAAAGCCCTTGGTTATGCGCGGGGCGAGACTCGAGCGGCGGCTAAGTTTAAATATTGCTGGATTGAGAAGGTGCCGACCGCGTGTCTTCGACTGCTTTGCCTGAGCAAAATGTGTCAACCTATCTCCTTTATAATCCACCATAGTTTATGCTTAACACTCACTCAGCTATCAACATATTTTCCTTAAGCACTATTGCAGAACCAAACTTATTCACTACGTCTATATTTGTTACCGTATGCTGAGTAGCATGACCAATCTTTACTTTTCCTCCAACTAAAGCCAGATAAGGTATAATTTGGTCTGCCATATGGCTATCTACGGCCGCTCCTGTATTAATTTCTTCGTAAAGCGAAGATGCAGCCTCAGCTCCCACAACTTTTGCTTTTTTTCCACGCTCTCCTAAAGCACTTGCTCCTATCCTTCCCTTTTCCATTTCCGCAACCAACACCACACCGGAGCCGAGCGATAAAGTAGAAGAATAATCTAGCTCTAACGAGAGAGGAACTCCTGGTAACTTTTTCGCTAAAAAATCGATTGAAGCTTTTCTTTGTCTCTCTGCTACCTCAGAATTCTTAAGTCTAATTTCAGCATACGAAATACCAAAAATCCTCTTCACTCTCCCAGGTAAAAGCGCTTCAATTATTCTGAGTATACCAGGGTATATAGATGCTTTTAGCTTTCCTCCCCCTTTTGGATAAAATCCTCTTTTAATCAAGGATATCTCTATCTTGTAACCTATTTTATTTAAGAAAGGAAGCATTACCCATTTCAAATAGTCGATAGGCGGGCTCCATGGTACGTCCGTCCCTCCAACAAGCTCTATCTCTACCGATTTTTGTGCTCCACAAGCAGCAATGAGAAGGGCCTGGAGAATCAAAGTCACCGACCCTGCAGTTCCTACATCTATAGAAAAGCTGCCACCCCTTATCGCGCCGGGCTTAAATTCAATTTGAGCCGAGCCAATCTTTAGTCCGCCAACATCAGCATTACAAAGTTCAGCAACTGCCTTAATTGCTGAAATATGCTGCGGTTGCAAGCCCGGATTCTTTCGTCTAGCACGGATATTCATTACCCTAACGTCCCTTCCGCGCAATGCGGAAAGAGCAACAGCAGTTCTCAATATTTGTCCTCCTCCTTCACCAAACGAACCATCTATAAGGAGCATGTTTTTCACCCTGTCCATATTTCCCCTCAGCAGCTAACAGTTACTATTCATTGATTCTTTTGAAAAAGACGGTCGAACACTTACATGATACCCAAGCCCCGGCCAACGGTAAAAGCAGGGCTACAATGATTGCAAAAAGCCGGAATTTATGAGGTTTGTTACGTATTTTATCCTTAAAGGATTATTTATCCAACTATAGAAGATAGATAAAAATCTTTTTAAATCATGATCTATAAGACAGCCACAGAGACAACGAAACTTCAAATTGTTAAAATACTTAAGGAGATTTTAATTGCGCTCCGTCTCTATAATCTCTACCCGGCAAACCACCCCATATCTCAACAGGGCCTGGAAAAGTGCTACCAAAAACTTAAGGCGTATCTGCATTCCCATAAAGAATTTGAAATAGAAATAGGCAAAGAACATTTTCTTTTTGAACGCAAACCGATAGCTGATAAAAACGTACAACTCAAGAACCTGGCCTTCCATTTCTTCTCTCGCCACATATCAGGAATTCAAATCAAACAAGAAGTGAGTAAAGAAGAGTTTGAAGAATTTATTTCTACGCTATCATTTCACAATGAGCAAATACCCCAATTTATTAATGTGAAGGAGACATTAAAAAACAATGGCGTTAAAAATATCCAAATTAAAGAATTTGAGTTAAAAACATTTAAGTCTGACCACGAATTTAATGAACCACTAACCTCTTACGGGGAAAAAGATCTTTCTGCGGAAGAGCTATACAACTTATTAAAAACAGACATAACCGAACCATCTGTGCAACGGAAAATTCTCCTCTTGCTTAAGGGTAGTTCTAACAAATTGTCCCAACTTCTCTCACAAATCAGCATAAAGGCATCTCTTGAAGCGAAAGAGTGTACAGTAGAATATCAGGCATTCTATCTTTACCAGGTTCTAAATAAATTACACAACGTTGTGAAACAAGAGCCTTTAGATAGTCATGATAGATATTATCAAAATCTTGCTGCTTCACAGCTTCAGCTTGAAAGCCATCTACAAAGAGAACTTTTTGGAAAATGGGTGCTTCCGGATGTAAAGAATAGGAAGACTTTTTCCTACCGTTTGGTAAAACATTTAACGGATTCACAGCTTACGGACATCGTGCTTTCGCAGATAGCTAAAGGAAAAGATGCTAAGAAAATACTGGAACATATCCAGGTTATCCTTTTAAGTAAGCAACGAACAGGTTTTTCCGCTTTATTAAGAGAGAAACTCTCTCAGACTAAGTTTATCGATCAAGAACTCCTCTCTATGTTAGGAAAGAAAAGTCATACAAGAATAAGTGCTTCTCTCAACGATGAGCCAATGGATGAAGAGCTTCTGGAAATCCCCCTTCATATGCAATCTCCTGAGTTGGAAGAATGCGAGCACCAAGAAATACTAAAAGAAATTGCTCTTCACTCAAGAGAGAGCCTCCTGGAATCCCACTTAAACTCAATTTTGATTAAAATCTTAACTGACGAAGATAATAAACAACACCAGAAGGAAATTGCAGATACCATTAAAAACAGTATAAGTAACGCTCTCGCGGTAAGAAGATACAAAAATGCCTCTAATCTACTCAGCTCTTTGACTAGCCTTAAGTCAAAACTTCACGTTACCCCTTACCTGAAAGGACTAATTGATCTAATAATTGAAGAATTATCAATCCAATATACACCTCAATTGATTTCTGCACTATCTCAGGAAAACAAAGCTGATACAAATACCTACATCATCGGATGCCTGAGAAGCATGGGTACCCATACCACTAAGTCCCTTGTTGATGCCCTATCAGCGGAAGAAGATATGAGTAGAAGAAGGATAATATGCGATGCACTGGTAAACCTTGCTGATGAGTTCCTCGACGCTATTGGAGCTCACATAAATACTCAAGAATGGTATGTAATAAGAAACATAGTATCAATAATGGGCCGTACTAAAAATCGTAAAGCTCTGGAATACCTAAAAAGAACTGTCTCTCATCCTGATAGTCGAGTTAGAGCTGAAACAGTAACCGCACTCTCTGGATTCAAAGGGCAAGAAGTTATTGAAGTTCTTAAACAGTTACTTAAGGACTCTGATGTTAAAGTCGCAAGTAAAGCCGCTAAGCAACTGGGAATAAGGAAAGCCAGTGAGGCTGCCACAGAACTTATAAGGATTACCAAAAAATTTGACCCCTTCTTCAATCTTCTTGATTTAAAAGTTAAGGCCATTGAAGCCCTGGCTAATATGGGAGTACCCGATGCTCTACCTCTTATTAAGAAATGTTCCCATTCCATTAGCCTGCTTAAGCCAGGTAAAGCGCATATCCTGCGTGAGACAGCAAAGCAGGCATTAACTACCTTTGAAATATCTACAAAACCTGGGAGACAAAATGCCAAGTCTTTCTAGTGTAAGTCTTTTGCAGATAAAGACGGGTAAAGAAATTCTAAATCAACTTATGACCATAAGGAGAAACTTATTACTCTATCCTTTACATCATGCGATGGTTACCGAGTCAGCCGGTATATTGCTTAATATGTTGGGGGGCGTATGGAAAGAAGAAAAACAGATCAACTTTACAATTTTTAAAAACGAATTCTACTTCCAGCAAAAACTTTTAGTCATAAAGAGCAAGGCTATTGAGGACTTTAAGGTATCTCTACTTAAAAGAGGGGTACACACTTTCACCATAGATAAAGGTGTAGCCATTGAGGAACTTATTTCCTTTGCCAAGCTTTCCTCTCTTGATTGTTCAGCTTTTTCCAAAACGTCCTTCAGCGACCAGCTTAAAAGGTTAGGAGTGCAAAATATTACAGCTTCAAGAATTTCTGGCTTTTTCTCAGGGGAAGTTCCCAGCGAAATCAAACTCGACCTGAAGGAAGCTCTTAAAAATTTGCACTTTACGGCAATTGAAACTATAAAAAGTGCGATGAAAGCGTGCAAATCAAACCAGCCTTTGAATATCCACGAGCTACGTAATACTGTAAATTCTTTAATGGAAATGAGTAGAGTCAATCAACCAGCTTTACTAATTCTTACAGCTATTAAAAGTTATGATGAATACACTTATTACCATTCCGTGAATACGTGCATTTTGGCACTTGCTATGGGGATGAAACTGAAATTATCTGACGAGCCTTTGAATATTCTTGGTTGTTCAGCGCTTCTTCATGATATTGGTAAAATACTCATACCTCAAGAGATATTGAATAAAGTTGGACCCCTTACCAATGAAGAAAAGGAATTGCTAAGAAAGCATGCGCTTGATGGCGCACAAATCCTTGCCAGTCTACCTGACCCTTATAGATATTCATCTATAGTGGCCTTCGAGCATCACACCAGATATGATATCCAAAAAGAACTTACTTATACCGATAAGAAAAGGACGCACATCTTCAGCAGAATTGTCCAGATAGCCGATGTATATGATGCAGGGGCCTCCCGAAGATCCTACAAAAAGCCGTGGTTACCCGTCCAGTCTGTACGATACTTGTTGATAAAGAGTGGGACTATCTTTGATCCAACCCTTACAAAAGTATTCGCTGATATTATAGGACTCTATCCTATTGGTTCACTGGTTGAGTTAAATACTAAGGAACTTGCACTGGTAACTGATTTAAATCCTGATGATACAGACAGACCAAAACTTAAGATAATTAAGGACAAAACAAATAGAGAGATTGAGCCTTTCGAAGTGGAACTTGCTAAAGACCATACAAGAAACATCGTAAATTTCTTAAATCCGCAAGATTACGGAATTGAAATAATGAAATATATTTGATGCTCATTGACGGTTTACGGTTTACTGATATTCTTTCAAAATCTTAATCTTTATTGCTAAATGACTTTTGGGCAGCCCTTAGAAATACTTTGCCAAGTTTGCTTAATCCACGGCCTGCTGCCTTCGCAGTAGTTACAGAAATATCTTTGATAGTTCTCCTGACTGTTGCTGCATCCTCCTCTATTATCTTAAAAGAAAGACCGCTAGCTTCCAGGTGTGGCTCAACCACCTCTAAAGGAGCAGCTGAAATGGCAATATTTAAAGCGATAAGAACTGCAAGAATATCATCCAGTTGACCGAGAAGAGGAACAGCTCCTGGAATTAGATCTATAGGTGAGACCAAATATCCTAATCCCGCAGCTAAAGCCGCTTTCTGCTTTTTAGAGAATCGTGGATCCTTAAGCAATGCAGAAATAAGCCTGACATAAGCAGGCATTCTCCGAGCAATAGGAATTAGGTCTTTTTTTAAGTCCTCTATTTTATACGAATTCTTTTCGCCAACCATATACTGATTATATCATCTGGCTACTAATAAAAACTTTGTTTTTCCTGCGAAGAATAATAATCAGGCTGAGGTTTACACGATGAGCTTTTATATAAAGTATTTCTAGATTGCCACGCCCTTTTGGCCCTCAATGACAAAGAACTTCCACACATAAATGTCATTGCACTTTAATCTCTCTGCACAAACAATTAAAACAGTCATTGCTACATAACGAAACAACATCGCCCTTTTTTAATTTTGCATTTTAAATTTTGAATTACATCAGAGTGGCCATTCATGAATACCGCACTCAGGACAGGCAATCTCAGCCTGATTAAGGGCGTCAAGAAATCTCTCCTGGTCAGGGAACACCTCTTCTCTGGGTGAGAACCATTGGTCGAGCAAAGCTCCAAAGCGATCGATTACAAAGACGGCAATTAAAGGTTCTTCCTCCTCAGTGTACAATTCCATAAACTTCGCCAGGGTAGTTCCTCCCTCATCCGCTAAAACTTTATAAGGGAGCTTTATATTCTCAACAAGGCTTTGTAGTTCCTTAGGTTTCTCTGGAAAGATAAGAAAAACCTCAGCGTTTTCTTCTTTATAGCGGCTTGCAAAAAACCTGAAAGCTCGCGCTACTCTCTGGCAAAATTTGCACTCGTGATTATGGAGAAAGACTAAAACTAAATTTTTTCTCTGCTTAAAATAACCAACATCAACTAGACCGCCGAATGTTGCCGGTAGAATAAAGGTGGGAGCCAACTCCTCTATCTTTATAATTGTCTTCATCAATACACCCTCCTCCCCTATCTATAAATATTTCCATATATTAACTTTTTTAAAAGTAGATAGTGGAGCCAATCAGTCCAGAGATAGATACTCTGCTGCCTTCTCTGCTGCATAGGTAGCATTTTTTATGCAGTCGGGAATTCCTACTCCCTTGTAAGAAGCGCCGCAGAGAAAAATTCCTGAGTGTTTCTGAACTCTCATTTCAATTTCATCCAGCCTATCAAGATGACCAACAGTATATTGTGGCATACACCTGTACCAACGAAATACTCTCTTCAATACAGGTCTGCTTTCAAGGTTCAGAATTTCTTTCCACTCCTTTAGAACCAGATTAACCAGTTCATCATCACTAATGTTAACCAGCTCCTCATGATGAGCTCCACCTATAAAGCCTCTCATCAGAACATGTCCCTCTGGAGCCCGGTTCGCCCATTTTTGTGAACTAAAGGTGGTAGCCATAAGATTTCTCTCCTCTGCCAAAGGAACAATAAAACCAAAACCCTGCAAGGTTCCTACGTCTGAAGCTTTAAAACCAAGAGATATAGTGGCTGAGTTTACGTGCGGAATTACTCTCAGTTTCTCTGCTAAATTCTTGTCCCACTCCTCCACCAGATCGGCGGTATTATATGCGAGAGTGGAAAAAATGATTGCATCTGCCTCTATGGGCTCTCCCTGCCTAAAATGAATTCTGTACAAGGGTTTAGGACTGAGCTCTAACTTTTCCACTTTCGTTACTTCCTTACTGCAAAGAATGTGTTCACTGCCGATGGCAGCACTAAGTCTATCAATAAATTCCTGCATCCCGTCTATAAAAGATATAAAAAAAGTTCGCTTTGGTCCGCTGCGTTTTGGCATGGCTTTCATCTTTTTTCTAGCCGCAAGTGCGGCGATAATCAGACTCCTATGCTTTTTCTCCATATCCATAAGACGGGGAAACGTACTCATCAAGCTCATCTTCTCAGGATCACTGGCATGGATACCGCCGATTAAGGGCTCCGCCAGCTTGTCCAAAGCCTCCTGGCCAATTCTTCGTCTAACAAAACTTGCCAAGCTTTCATCTCCATTTTCTTTCCTTCTTGGAATGAAAAGATCCATTCCCATACGAATTTTGCCTGCCCAGGAGAAAAGATTTGAGGTTATAAATGGCAAGAATTTGGTGGGAACAAGAAGCATAATTCCATCTGGCAGACGATGGAGTTTTCCTTTTGATAAAATAAAAGTCCCACTATTATGCTCATTAGTGTTTTGAACACGATCCCCTATTCCCAGTTCATTGGCAAGTTGCAGTGCCCACGGTTTATCAACTATAAAACAATCAGGCCCTCCTTCAATAACAAAGCCATCAACATTTTCAGTAAAAATTTGTCCCCCTGTGCGGCTTCTTTTCTCGATTAATACAAAGTCGACATCTTCACCCTGCCGCTTTTTTTTCTGAAATGTATAAGCTGCACCCAAGCCGGAAACTCCGCCACCAATTATGGCAACTTTGGACATTCTCTTATCCCTCTCTTTTTAATCTCTCCTTTATGACACTGGCTAAAGCCTCGATAAACTTGTTTGAAGTATTTAAGGAAGGGGCACGATGAAATGTAAGATTAAGCTCTTCGGCTTTTTTGCGCAAAGCAATATCGATATCATATAAAGTTTCAACATGGTCTGATACAAAGCCAATAGGAACAATGAGTACTTTCTTCTTACCGTCTTTGGCAAGCTGGTTAAGCAAATTCTCGACCTCCGGTTCAAGCCATTCGCCGCGTCCTACACCTTTACTTTGATAACCGATCCGCCAAGACATATCTTCCATCCTCTTTATCACTAAAGAAACGGTCTCTTCTACCTCTTCAACATAGGTATCTCCAGCAGTAATATATTCTTTAGGCAGACTATGTGCACTGAAGATAATATTTATTTCACTTTGTTCCTCTGGAGCAAAAAGGGCCGTTCCTTCTTTAACCTGTTCAACAAGGGCATTAATAAATAGGGGATGTTTGTACCATCTATCAATGAAAGTAAATTCTAGTTTAGCTGATTGTAGTAATGCTTCTTTCAGTGCTTTGAGGTAAGCAGCGGTCGTTGCCTGGGAAGAAAAAGGTGAAAGGCTTAGTGCAGCAACGTATTTTATTCCGCTCTCAGCAATTGTCCTGACAGCTTCCGATATATAAGGATGCCAGCAGCGCATGCCAACGTAAACTCTGAACTTACCATTACCTTTATTAAGCCAATCCTCAAGCTTCTGTGCTTGCTCTCTAGTAATTTCAGTTAAAGGTGATTTTCCTCCAATTAGTTTGTATCGTTCTTTCACCCTATCCAACTGCTGCGGGCTCGGCTTTCTTCCCCTCATTACGTTGGTAAGAAAAGGCTCAACTGCATCCAGTGAATCGGGACCACCGTAACCCATTAATAGAACAGCAATCATCTTTCCACCCTACTCCTAAAAGTGTCTCCAGTTTTTAAACAATGAGGATTCAAGTGCCCATTGATTCCGGAATCCAGGTTACCAGGTCGTCTGGGTATCAGGTTGCCGGAGTCCAGGAGCCACCCTCTAAGCTAATCTCTCCGGCTGTATCTGTGCACTGCCTCAACCATTGCAATTACATTTTCAACCGGTGTCTCTGGAAGAATGCCATGCCCCAAATTGAAGATATGACCCGGACGATTTCCAGCTTGCTGAAGTATCTTTTTTACTCGATTCCCGATCTCAGAAGGCGACGCAAAGAGGGCGACGGGATCAAGATTTCCTTGAACTCCCACGTCGTAGCCCAATCGCTTCCAGGCACCATCGAGGTCTATTCTCCAATCCACACCTATTACATCGCCACCTGCTTTCTGCATCAACTCAAGCAGCATAGCTCCTCCATTTGCGTAGTGAATTACCGGAACCTGTTTGTTAAGACCATCGATAACTTTCTTGCTATATGGCATTACATACTTCTCATAATCTGCCGGCCCCAGACACCCAATCCAGGTGTCAAAGAGCTGTATCGTTTGTGCACCCGCTTTAATTTGAGCATTAAGATAACGGATGATTGTTTGAGTCACCTTCTCCATAAATACTTCATATAATGAAGGTTCGTTATACATCATACTTTTGATGTAGATATAGTTTTTGGAATGACCTCCCTCTGAAATATAGCTCGCCAAAGTGAAAGGAGCACCGGAAAAACCGATTAAGGGAACCTTTTTCTCTAATTCCCTGCGTAAGATCTTTATAGTTTCAAGAACATAAGGAACATCAACCTCCGGATCAATTATTCCTAAGTTCTCAATATCGCTACTATTACGGACGGGATTATGTATCACAGGGCCTTCATTTTTAGAAAACTCAAGCTTTATTCCCATTCCCTCTAAGGGAAGGAGAATATCAGCAAAAAGAATAGCCGCATCTACACCTAATTTATTTATAGGTTGCAGTGTAACTTCCGCAGCTAATTCAGGAGTTCTACACATAGTAAGAAAGGGTACTTTTTCTCTTATCTTGCGGTATTCTTTCATATATCTTCCTGCCTGCCGCATCAGCCATACTGGAGTCACATCAACATCTTCTCGCCTGCATGCCTTCAAAAACCTATCCGTTTGATTTCTCATATCCATAGTTTCTCCTTATTATCCAGAATTTTCTTAAATAATCTTACCAATGTTTCTTTATCTCTCTTATTTAGTGCTTCTAACAATTCACTGCCAGCTTCAAGCTGAGCAGCTCTCAAACGCTTTGCCAACCCTTTTGCTTTGCGGGTTAGAAAGACCCGTGTTACCCTGCCGTCATTGCTGTCAGGGCTTCTTTCAACCAGCCCTCTCTCAACTAAAGGATCAACAGCCACTGTTGCACTTGGTTGACGGACCTCAAGACGCTCAGCAAGCGTTTTCATATCAATGCCATTATTTCGAATCAACACCTGCAGCACTCCTTGTTGTGCTCTACCAAGTCCTAAAGCCCGGCCAGCTCCCCTGCTGTTTACTCTCATTTCTCTTAAAATATCGAGAAGGAGTGCCGCCAATTCTTGGTCAGCAATTTTAACCTCTTTTGACATTTTGCTGCGAACCATATCGCTCTCCAAATATACTTAGATTTTCTAACCTTTAGAAATTCTAAGTATATTTTATATGAAATATACTTACTGTCAAGGTCTTCCGTAGAGGATTCTCGAAATTTAGTTTTAAAGTAAAGGCTGCTGCTCGGCAAATCTGCAGCACAAAAAACGGACCTTACAAGTACCGTAGGGTTCTCCCATTCTGCTAACCTGTGGTGCAATACTTATCTACCACTATACGAATGAGTTTTCATCTGCTAAAATTCCTTCTAAAAACCTATATCTGTAAAATCTTGTATATAAAGGAGAGTTTTATCGTTGAAGAAAATAAAACTGCAACGCTATGAAGGAAACCCTATTCTCGAACCGACTCATAGATGGTGGGAATCGAAATGGGTTTATAATAATGCTGCAATACTGGATGAAGGTAAGGTTAAGATTCTGTACCGCGCACGTGGAGAGGATCATATCTCAAGATTCGGCTATGCTGAGAGCTTAAACGGATTCACAATCGACAGGAGAAGCAAACTTCCCGTATTTGATACCGATCCTACAAATCAATACGAACGGCTGGGTATAGAAGATCCTAGAATAACAAAGATTGATAATACCTTCTATATTCTATACATCGCTATCTCTCTCTATCCCTCTTATGACCAGAAACCCGCTTTCAACCTTTCTGACGGGCCTCCCTGGCGAGCAAGGGCATCAATTGCAACCACCAAAGACTTTCGCAGCTTTCAAAGAATCGGCATCATTCTGCAAGATGAAGATCAGAAGGATGTGTTGCTCTTTCCTGAAAAATTTGGTGGTAGATTTGCCCTCCTTCACCGAAGATATCCTGACATCTGCCTTGCGTACTCCACAGACCTTAAAAACTGGATTGACCATACTGTGATTTTGAAACCGCGTAAAGACTCCTGGGAAGAAGGGCGCGTAGGCGGCGGCGCACCACCGATTAAAACTGAAAAAGGCTGGATTGAATTCTATCACGCTTGCGACCGGCATTTTTTCTATAGACTTGGCGTTGTACTCCTCGATCTGGAGGACCCTACAAAAGTCATCGGTAAACTCGATTACCCCATCCTTGAGCCGGAAATGGAGTACGAGAAGTGCGGCTTAGTTCCTAATGTTGTCTTTAGCTGCGGGGCAGTCGAAAAGGATAATAAGTTTTACGTTTATTATGGAGGAGCTGACTCAGTCATCGGAGTAGCAACAGTAGACAAAGAAGAACTGCTCGATGCCCTAATCTAAATTCAAAATTCAAAGATTAAAAATCAAAATGACAGATTAAAATTTAAAAATTTTGGATTTTGAATTATCATTTTATATTTTGCATTTTAAATTTTGCATTTTAAAAATGGCATCCTCCACACTCGGAATACGCGGTGTGACACCGGAGACAGTCTTCAACAGACCCAAGTCCTGAGACACTTATCACCTTTTCATGCTTTTTTTCAGATTATTTTCAATGGGATGGCAGGAAATGCAGTAGGCATTTTTTGGTTCTCGGACTGATTTAATTGCCACCTCATCTATATCAATAAGCTCAATCCTGTGCTTGCGACAATAATATTTGCCGTCTTTCTCTACAACCTCACTCTTTTTGTACATCTTTCTGTCCTTGGGACAGAATACCTCCCACTTATCTCCCTGGTGACACTCCTTCAGACATCCTCTTCCCTCATTCTTTCCTTCAGCGCAACAATTCTTTCAGGTGTCATCTCTTTACTAATTCGATCCATTAAATTTTCTCCCTGGCGATGACACTTATTGCAATCCTGGACTGAAAATAACTGATGCATAGAGAGAAGACGCTCATTTTTGCTGTGGCATACACTCCAGGGGGAAGTCCCCCTCCCTTTATAATTGATCTGGGAACTTCCAAATTTGCACTTTTGTCAGCAACTTGATTGACATCCGTGTCAGAAGGTCTTTTTAGAGAGGATAGCGAGCAAGCAGAAACAAAAATAACCGCAGCGATTACGCAAGAGATAAAAAAACAACAAGGATTGTTTTCTTCCGCAACATTGTCAGCACTTGTTAGATTTCTTTGACGGTACCATCGATTCCAATAGTAGTTTCCTCTATCGGAATATTTTTTTCAGATCTAGCAAGGGCTTGCCTTACTATCTGGTCCAACCCAAAGCAACAGGGTACTTCCATGTGAGCAACGGTAATACTCTTTAAGTTGTTCTGCGCAAATATCTCAGCAAGCTTTTCAATATAGAAATTAGCGTCATCAAGCTTGGGACAGCCAACCAGCACTACCTTTCCTGCCAAAAGCTTATGATGAAAATCAGGATAGGCAAAGGGAACGCAGTCAGCAGCAATCAGCAGGTCAGCTTCCTTGAGATATGGTGCGGATGATGGAACTAAAGTCAGCTGAACAGGCCAGTGCGACAACTGAGGTTCTAAAGATACGCTGGCATCCGTTTCCTTGACCTTTGTAAGTTGAACAATTCGCGCTGAAGGACATTCAAAACCAGCATGCGTATGGCTGTGAAGATGTGCCTCAACTGCCTTCTCGTCAAAGGACTCTGCTTCTCTTTCCTCAATAGTAATGGCATCCTGGGGGCACTCTCCTAAACAAGCACCTAATCCGTCACAGTACTTTTCACTTATAAGACGGGCTTTACCATCAATTATCTCAATTGCCCCTTCTGCACAAGCAGGAACACAGAGACCGCAGCCATCACACTTCTCTTCATCAATTCTTACAATCTTCCTTTTCATTTTCACTACCCCTTTGCTCCTTAATTATTAACACTAAGTCTATCCTGAAAGCGCATTAAGATTTTTGCCCATACTGTTTGACGGTTTTCCAGCCAAATCAGCAATAGTAACCTTGCTTAAAATTGCCAGCATCTCCTCCTGAATTCCTTCCAGATTTTCCTTTATTTCACAGGAGGAATAGTTAGGACAGGCACTCACACCCAAAAAACATTGATTTATTGCTACCGGTCCTTGTAATGCCTCCATTATATCCAAGACAGTAATTTCCTTTGGGTCTCTGGTTAGAGAGAATCCACCTTGAGGACCGCGGTGGGACTTTACAATACTCGCATTTGCCAGTTTTTGCAGAATCTTACGTAGAAAATCGTCAGAGACTTCAACCTCTCCGGCAAGATGCCGGACTAGAAAGATACAATCTTTTGGTTTTCTACTCATATAAACTAAAGCACGTATTCCGTAATCAGTATTTCGTCTTATAAACTCCATCTTCCCCTCCCTATTTAGGACCATTTTAGTCCTATTTCTTCTTATTTGTCAATACCAAAATTGTTTTTTCTACCGCTCAAATTTCTGTCTCGCCTTGACCTTTCGCACTCTTTAATTTATTAATTAATGTGATGGATAAATTTAAAATAATCCTTGATCTCTTCTTAATGTTTACTGCAGCCAAAATTTTGGGAGAGCTTTTTGTTCGCATGCGGCAACCTGCTGTCCTGGGTGAACTTCTGGCTGGAGCTATTTTGGGTTCATATGTCTTGGGGATCATAGAAAGCTCACCCATATATGAAGCTCTGGCTGAGCTTGGCGTAATTTTTCTTCTGTTTCAGGTCGGCCTGGAGACACGCACTAGTGATTTAAGAGAGGTTGGCGCTCCCGCCGTTCTAGTTGGAGTATTTGGGGTATTGATTCCTTTCGCAGTCGGATGGTGGGGATTCCGGCTTCTTGGATATCCACAATTAGAATCTCTATTTGTTGGAACTGCGCTGGTAGCAACCAGTGTAGGTATAACTGCTAGAGTCCTTAAAGATATGGATTATCTCAAGCTTAAGTCAAGCCGTATCATTCTGGGTGCAGCCATCCTTGATGATATTTTAGGGCTGATGATACTTGCACTGGTTGTCAGTTTAGTCAAGGGCGCCTTCAACTGGATAGAATTTCTAATACTTGTCCTAGAGGCAATCGCTTTCGTTGTTTTTCTTCTCCGTATAGGTCCTCTAATAGCCAGAAAGGGTGCTCCTTCAATTGTACATAGACTAAAAATTTCTGATGCTGCATTTGCCTTTGCTATAGTGCTTTGCCTAGGACTCTCTATGCTTGCTGAATATATAGGCCTTGCTGCCATTATCGGAGCATTTATGGCCGGAATAGTTCTTGCGGAAACACATGAGCATTTTGAACTGCAACAAAAATCTTCTCCCGTAGGTTCATTTCTCACGCCTTTTTTCTTTGTGTTAATGGGAACCCATATTGATATCACCGCTTTTACTAATCCTCAAACTATTCTAATTATTGTGCTGGTCTTGCTTTTGGCCGTATTGACAAAAATAGTCGGCTCTATTCTGGGGACATTCAGAGAAGGGTTTAGAATAGCCCTTCAAACCGGTATAGGAATGATTCCCCGAGGCGAAGTAGGAATTATTATTGCAGGACTTGGACTCAGTTTGAAAGTAATTGAGCCACCAATATATACAGTGGTAGTTAGTATGTCTATACTGACCACGGTCATGGCTCCACCACTTATCAAGCTGGTATATCCACCTAAAGAAGAAACTGTGTAGTCTTGACCTATCCTAGTAATTAGCAAGTTGGGTTAATGCTTCTATTCAGGGCAAAGTTTATCTGCTTAGCATTAGATTAAAACTCAAAGCAAACATCCAAAACGTGGTGTAAAAGTCAAAACAAAAAAATAGGATTCAAGTAGTCTAAAAGTTTAGGATTTAAACAATCAAAAATTTTTAAATTTTATATTCACTTAAATCCTTGAATCCATGAACCCTTCTATTTTAGTTTTTATCTCCGCAGTGTAGCAACAATTCTTAAAGGCTGTAAGAAAAGGTCCAGTGCATCCTTAATATCAGTAACTACAATATCAGCACTACTTAGTATTTGAGATGCGAGTCCCTCACCCTCTATCACAGCAATACCTAAAGCAGCCTCTTGAAGCATAAGCTTATCATTTGCCCCGTTGCCAATGGCAGCAGTCTCCTCACTACCAAGCTTTAAAATATAATCTCTCTTCTGCTCCAATTCTTTCCCCGGTTCAATCTTTAGAATCACAATTCCCAGAGTCTCTCTTAACTCTTCAAGGCATCCATGAGTTCCTGCTGTTATCACAGATAGTTTGAGTGTATCTTTTAGTTTATCCAGTCTCACAATTACCTCAGAAGCAACCCTTCCATCAAGAGCGAGCGTTCCATTGAGGTCGAAAACCAGATTTCTAATTCTTAAATTCTTCCAACCTGGAATATCTATCTCCAACAATAATCTCACGCCTTTTATTCTGTGTATCTCTCCCTTGCAAATTACAACGTTGTATTCCACTTCTAAAACTACAAATTAATTTGGGCAAACCAGATAATATCACTTCTAGGACATCTTTGTTCTTTGATTCTATAGTACTTTTGCGTTACCCTATAAATTAAGATATATAAACAGAGCTTTACTTTGGGCTATTATGAGAGATCTACTTATTGCATTTATAAGAGGAGTTATAAGTTTTGTGCAACTCAATATAAAAAGAGTTGCCGCTTCAGTAGTTTTGGGAATTACTATTGGTCTTTCAATTACCTTTATTCAATTTCTTATCGATAAGATCCTACAATCCTGGTTTCTTACCAGGGGCTCCTCTCTACCCTTTGTATTCTTAATCCCTGCCTTTGGCTTATTTCTAGCAGGACTGGTTATTAAATCAGCTCGAACTCTTAATAAGGAATTGACTGAAGAAACAATTGAAGCATATCATCGAGCTGATGGAAAAATGTCTATAAGAGCTCTGCCGGCTAAGATTGGAGCATCAATTATAACAATAGGTCTCGGTGGAAGCGCTGGATTGGAAGGTCCTAGCATCTACATTGGTTCCTCTCTAGGCTCTTTTCTGGGCCGAAAGGGACGTTCTCTCGGCCTTAGATATCGCGATATCAGAATTTTAATGATCTCAGGAGCTGCCGCTGGCATTAGTGCAATCTTCAAAGCTCCCTTAACAGGTGTTGTATTCGCTTTAGGGCTCCCGTACAAAGATGATCTGGTTCACGAAGCACTCCTTCCTTCTCTTATAACTTCAGTAATATCCTACCTTGCTATTGCTTCTTTTACAGGATTTCAACCACTCTTTCATCTTGCTCACGGTTATACACAGTCTTTCTCTGATTCCCTAATGGCTATTCCCTTCGGTCTTCTAATCGGTATTGCTGCCCTGGGTTTTACCTATTTATTTCATCATGCAAACAAATTGTCAAGCAAGATAGAAATCCCCCTTCCACTCAAAGGATTAATAGGAGGAATTTTAGTAGGTTTGCTAGGTATCCTCTCACTGCTTTTTGCCAGAAAAGCCTACGTACTTGGCCCAGGATACGAACTCGTAGTAAATAGTCTCTCCGGTACATATTCACCTCTTCAGCTTATTCCACTATTTATCATTAAAGCATCAACTACAATCTTAACCTTAGCAACTAGCGGGGTGGGCGGAATCTTCATTCCCCTTATCTCTTTAGGAAGCTTGCTTGGGGGAGTTTTCGGCATACTCATTGGTTCACGTATTCCCTTATGGACGGCGCTAGGTATGGCTGCTTTTCTTGCTGCTGGCTATAAAGCTCCCCTTGCTGCAGTTACCTTTGTGGCAGAGACTACTGGCAATCCTAGCTATATTATCCCCAGTCTAATTGCATCCTCTGTTGCTTATGTTCTCTCTGGAAATTATTCCGTATCGGAAAATCAGAAAAGTCGTAGGGAGACACATTTGGAAGAAGCCCTAAGACTTAAGGTTAGAGACCTTATGACCAAAGAGGTTCAAACTGCATCTCCTGACCTGAATCTAAGAGAACTCGTTGACGAAAGGATTCTGAAATATCATCATAAGGTACTTCCTGTTGTAGATGAAGAATACAGGGTAATAGGAATTATTTCCAGAGGCGACGTCAGTAATGTTCCCAAAGAACAATGGTTGGACAAAAAAGTGAGCGAAGCAATGCGGAAGGATGTAGTAACCTTTTTTCCAGACCAGAAAATTAGCGAAGTAGCTGAGGTTCTCTACGAAAAGAATGTCTTCACTGCACCGGTTGTCGACAGATGGAATGATTCAAAGCTTTTGGGAATAATAAGTCTTACGGATATCGTCAAGATGGAAGAGCTAGCCCGCTTGGCCCGGCAGAAAGAATAGAAAGTAAACAGAAAAATATATACAAAGTCTCTTACTTCAAATTGCTAAAGAATAATTGAGTAATTAGTCCTGCAATTGGTGGAAATATAAAGGTACTCGCCAGCCTTATCATTGTGAACTTCCACCCCATAATTCCAAACTCCATGGGAAGCCTGGCAACTGCCCACAGCGACCAGGCAGTCACAAAGGCAACCATAGTTGGTATACCCGCTCCTGCACGGAGGAGTCCCGCAGCCACTGGCAGAGTTACAAAAGGCCCGCCTGGCGTAAGTCCACCTGCTACACTTCCTATCAAGATACCCCGCAGCCCTGATTGCGCCCCTACCCACTGTGAAACCAGCTCACGCGGGAGAATAACCTGTACCATACCTGCGACAATAAATGCAAAAATCAGAAGCGGGAGTACCTCAAACGTCAAGCGGCTGGCAATCCGTAAACCTTCTGCATGCTTACCACCATGACTATAGCCAACCCATACTAGGATGATGGCCAAAATGGCCATAATTATAGTTGCTATTAACATTCCTGAATTTCTCCGTTTTTTATCCATTCAGTCATTATATATACTTTATTATATTAACTCTGGACTATTATTGGTGGGTCCCATTTGTATCTCGAGTTATTAGCCAGAGGTTTTTCTGGATATTATCAAATCTATATATTTTAATAAAGGATATTAATAAAAAGTAAGAATACTTTAATGATTAAGAAAATTGTTTTACCTTTGCGCAGCTCAGCTTTTCAATGATGTAAAATAATCCTTGCTCAATGCAGTAATGATTAAAAAGAACCCTTCTTCAATAGCGCAATGGTTGAAAAGATATATTGTTGCACGTATATTTAAGTAACTGTGCTTTCACAGATAATCCCCTTATGCTGCCAGAGGGTTTCGATGAATATTACGCTAACCTACTAATCACTACGTAGTACATTTCTTAGCATTGAAATTACCTGGTTTATCTCATCTTCAGTCGTGTATTTACCGAGACTAAAACGGACCGCTCCCCTTCCCCGTTCTTCATCCGCTCCTATAGCCTCAAGTGTATCGGACAGTTTTACCGAGCGGTCGTGACAGGCAGCACCGGTTGAAGCTGCCACACCTTTAAGGCGTGCGAGAACCTCAGAGCCTGTATAACCCAAAAAACTTACATTAAGAGTGTTGGGCAGGCGCTTATCTAAATGTCCGTTGAGCACTACCTTATTAGTAATATCGAGAATTCCCTGATGCAGCTTCCCTCGAAGTTCGAGTATCTTGACTGAATAGGTCTTCATCTCATTTTCTGCAATTTCACAGGCAGCACCCAAGGCTACAATACTTGCAACATTCTCAGTTCCTGCCCGTTTGCCAAACTCGTGGCCTGCTCCATGGATGAGAGGCTCAATTTCTACATTTTCTCTAATGTACAACGCCCCGATTCCCTTGGGTGCATGGAGCTTATGTCCGGCAATACTAAGCAGGTCTACATTCAGCTCCTCTACCTTGGTAGCTATTTTCCCCACTGACTGCGCTGCATCAGTATGGAAATAGACTCTCCTGTTTCTCGCAATTCTACCAATTTCCTCAATAGGCTCTATGGTTCCTATCTCATTATTGGCATGCATTATGGAGATGAGAATTGTCTCGGAGCTCACAGCATCTTCCACATCAGAGGGAGCTAATAACCCGTATGAGTCAACCGGGAGGTAAGTTACCGAAAACCCAATCTGTTCTAAAAACCGGCAGGGATTCAATATAGCTGGATGTTCAATTTTTGTAGTAATAATGTGCTTACCCTTATTTTTGAGAGTTTGGGCAATCCCTTTTAAAGCAAAGTTGTTGCTTTCGCTGCCTCCGCTGGTAAAGATCACTTCTTCCGGTTTGCAGCCGAGCAAGCTTGCTACTTGACCCCTTGCTTTTTCCACAGCACGTTTTGCTTCTTCCCCAAAATGATGAACGCTGGAAGGATTGCCAAAGTGTTCCTTGAGATAGGGAAGCATAGCTTCCACAACCCGGGGATCAAGTGGAGTTGTAGCATTATAATCAAGATAGATAGGTTTCATAGTCTTTAGTTTTTTGTGGATTGTTTTCTGCGTCTGCTTTTCTATCTTGTCCTGGAGTATTGGGGTCTTGGACTTAATATTTCAGAGAAACGTAGACGTTTTTTCTTACTACTTGCGAACTAATTCTACTTTTCAGAGATCGCCTCATTGGGGCATTCGTCAACACAGATACCGCATTCAGAACATTCATCCAAGTCGATGACAGCCTTCTCATTGTCCAGTTTGATGGCCTCTGCAGGACATCCTTCTATACAGGTTTCACACCCATCACATTTTTCAGTATCAACAACAAACATTTTGCCCTCCTTTCTTGAAATAAATGCAAAACTATGTAAATTATTAAGAGCTTGTCAATAATAAAAACTCTTTCTATCATTTGTCAAGGTATAAATACATATTCCCCCTTTTCTCTCGCTAGCGATTTCACTGTAACTGCAGCCGCTTTGAGCTGTTAAACATAGTTGAAGCTGGTTTTTCCTTATCCTATAATGTATATTTGTTTTGGAGATATTTTACGCTCCCCGGTAGCTCAATCGGTAGAGCACTCGGCTGTGATTTAAATCGCAGCGTTCTGGTGAAAACCAGGATGTAAAATCGGGTGAATTCAGGGAAGCCTATAACCCCGCTGACGGTGGGGTATGGTAATCCTGAGCGAAGCCCCGTCTTTGGCGGGGAACGTGCAGAGACTAGACCGAGAGGTCGTACCCCGCTATATAGCGGGGGAAGCGCCCGACCCCGCCATTGCGGGGATGAGATAGTCCAGTCCCAAAAGAAATTTTGGGGTTACTGTAACCGAGGTGTTGCAGGTTCGAGTCCCGCCCGGGGAGCCAAGAAAACAAACGAGCCCATTAGGGCTCTTTTGTTTTTACCTGATTTTCGAGGGTGGGACTCGAACCCAAGGGGGTTCTTTAAGGGGGAAAGCATTTCCCCCTTAATCATTCGTAAGGAAGGGGAGTTGTTCGAGGGGAAACTGTGAGTTGCCCCTCG
>CAYGBL010000017.1:0-33373 GCA_964348135.1 uncultured Actinomycetota bacterium | reverse complement strand
ATATGAGGTTTAGTTCTTTCAAATTTTTGCTTTGCCATCTTTTTATTCCCCCCTCTAATCTACCAGTCCATCAATGTATTTTAACTCGCCCCTAATTTGGTATCAAACTTAAAAAGTAATTTTAAATTATTTTTCTGAAATTTACAATAACTCAATCCATACATAAATTGCAAGAGATGAAGATAGCAGGTTTATTTATTTTTAGATGATAGACGGATAGCCATGATAGCAATGTCATCCTTTAGTTTCCCATCTGTAAACTTGTTTGCCGACTCCAATAAACTATTAACTACTTCTTCTGGTTCTCTATTGACCTTTTTTGATAGTACTCTTATAGCGCCTTTTTCCGAAAAGAACTTGGACCCCTTGCTTACTTCAGTCAGGCCATCCGTATAAAATACTATGACTTCCCCTTGTCTAATTTTCACCTGAGACTCTTCATAATCTTGCGCAAATAGACCTAACGGAGTTCCTGCTGGAACCCACAAGACCTCTAGCCCATTACCGCATAAAATAGGTAGAGGATGACCAGCATTGGCAAATTTAGCTTCTCCCGACCCTAGATCGAGAATAAGAAGAGACGCTGTAACAAAATCTTCTAAGCCTATTTGAGGTAAAAGAACTTCATTGGTTTTAGTAAGTATATATGATGGAGAGGAGTTAACATGGGAAAAAGATCTAATAGAGCTTCTAACCATCTCAGTAATCCCAGCTGCTTCCACCCCCTTGCCGGCAACATCTCCTATAAGCACAGCTACCAATCTGTCATCTATGGTAAATATATCATAGAAGTCTCCTCCAACTCTCCCAGCTTCAAAGGCTGTCTTATAAGCAACCGCTATATCCAATCCTTTAATCTTTGGCACTGAACGAATTAAGCTTTCCTGCAGAATTTCAGCAATATGGTGCTGCGCGTGATAAAGCTGAGAATTTGCGAGTGCAAGAGAAACGGTTACCCCCAGTTTTTTTGCAAAATCGATCTGCTCCGCCCTAAATGTAATAGGAGCCGAGTGATACATATATGACAAGCTTCCGATGACTTCCGCTCCAATTATCAAAGGAACACTCAGAAGTGATCGAATCTTGTATCTTTTTTTGAGCGGAATATTGAATCTTTTATCCTTATACGTGTCATTGCTCACAACCGCATCCTTTATTTTAGTAACCATCTCAAGGGATTTGAGCTCTTCTATTTTAAATCGCTTACCGACTATTTCTTTTCCAGACCCATAAGGATACTTCACTATCCATTCCGGCTCTTCATACATAAGAATGAAAGCTGACTCAGCACCCAGCACTTGAGTAGAGCCATTGATACATTGCTGCATTCTCGTCTCAAGATCAAGCGTCGAATGAATCTCCACGTTAATAGCATCAAAAGCCGCGTCTAGCTGTTTCTTTCGAGTATCTTCAGTCACGTCAATCAAAGAGAGTACCAAACCCAGAACCTTCCCGGTTTCATCTTTTATGGGTGCAAGAGTCCAGTCCCAGTAGGTTACACCCCTCCAGGGTTGATCCACAAATTCAAATGGTTTGGCTCTGAACTCAATAGCTTTACCGGTATCTCTAACCTTCTCAAATATGGCCTGGTTCTCCGCATTCGGAAAAAGCTCAAAGTGGTTTCGACCAATTAGCTCACTGATTGAATGACCTGAACCTTCAGCATACGTGGAATTCGCAATAATAAAATTGAACTGAGGATCAAGAAAAGCAATATGAGCATTTGTATTCTCCATAATAACCTGCAAAGTATCTCTTTCCATTTTTAATGTCTTTGTCAGCCCTTCGGTGCGTTGCCATTCACGCTCCGTCCTTTTAATAAGACGATCGCGTTCCTGTTCTGCTTGTTTACGTTCCGTGATGTCACGTATTATACCAGTGAAAAAAACTTGATCTCCTATTTCCCACGACGAAAGAGAAAGCTCAACGGGAAACTTATTCCCATCTTTTCTGAGTCCAACAAGTTCCCGCGTCGTTCCAATAATCTTTGATTTTTTCGATAAAACAAATCTTTTTACTCCTTGAATATGAGCCCTGCGCAGTCCCTTGGGGATTATCAAAGCAAGAGTTTTACCTGAAACCTCGTCAGCGGAGTATCCAAAAATAGTCCCTGCAGCCTTGTTCCAGAAAATTATCTTTCCACAACTGTCGATAGAGATGATAGCATCGGTTGCAGATTTTGCCACCGAACGGAAGTGCTCCTCGCTGTCTTTTAATGAATTAATCAGTCGACTGTTATACAGAGAAAGTGCAACAATTTCAGCAAATGCAGATGCTATCCTAATATCGTTTTTATTAAATCCCCCTGGTTTATTGGCCATGCCCATCAGGCCAACTGCTTTACCCTCAATCACCAGCGGGGCAAATAGAACATTCTTAAGCTCTACATGCCCCCCCGGTAAAAGCTTTGCCCATTTACTTCGGGAAAAATCATTATGATAAACCACTTTGGCAAAGCGGTATGCTTCCGCACGCAATCCGCGAATGGGCATAGGAAGTGAAGAGTCAACGTTACATGGAAGTCCTCCTGCCTCTAAAAATACAAGCTCATTTTCAGCTCCATCACTACTTAATAGAGCTATATAACCAGCACTTGCTCCCGTTAATTCTTTGCATGAATTGAATATCGCTCGTGCTGAATCTTCAAAATTCTGATACTTTAAAACTGCTTCAGCACTTTTGAGTAAGGCTGAAACTTCTGATTCTCTTTGCTGAGATTTGCTGAAAGCATCAAGTAATGCTTGCTCTGATTGCTTCAATTTGGTGATGTCTTCGCCTGAACTGAGGGTACCAATAATTTTCCCTTTTTTATTCTTCAAAACGGTATTGTGCCAGGCGATAATCTTTTCTTCTCCCCTCTTGGTCACAATGGGATTTTCAAAATACCGGACTGGTTTGATCTTTCCTGCCATTAACTTTTTAAAAACTGCTTTTGCACCATGCCTGACTCTTTTCGGAATAAAATTATCGAACCAATTTTTACCGATAACCTCTTTCTCTTTGTAGCCTAAAACTTTGCACCCCTTTTTATTTATCAGGCTTACCTTTTGGTCGGCACCAATAACAACAAGCATAACTCCTGCTATATCAAGCCATCTTCGGGCTTTATTCTTTTCTTTCTCCAGGATCTCTTCAGTCTTCCTATGCTTGGTTATATCAGTAAAATTAGTAACTACTCCAATAAGATCTCCTCTTTCATCACGAAGAGGAGCTGCATTTTCGGACAAGATTATTTCTATTCCATTAGGTCGTCGAAATATATACTCAATATCTTCTACCGATTTGCGCGTGCGTAAAACCCGTGCAACCGGCAGTTTCTCTTTAGGATAAGGCTTCCCATTGAGCGTGATAATCTTCCACTTCCTGTTTTTATATGACCGCCCAATAAGCTCTTTCTGTTTAAGTTGAAGTATTTTTGCTGCTCCTCTATTCACAGAGATGATTCGACCACTCAGGTCATAGACAGCAATTCCCTCAGTAATGTTTTCTACTATATGCATTAGTTGCTTCTTCTCGGTAATCTTCAAGTTTTTCTCCCATAAGCATATTAAGCACTTTGGTAATATTTTACTAAAACTCACTTTTATTGACCAGAGAAAAACAGCAGTAATATTTATTCTCCATTTACAATAACTAAAGAAAATTTATGGTCTCTATCCTATGTGCAGTTTAATATTAAACTTAATCTTAGGATACGGGCAGAAGCTCATCTGCTACATGTCATTGTTTTCACAGGAACTGTAGAAAGAAGCAAAATACAAACTGTAAATTTCGATTTAAGGTTAGAGGTATTAGTGCTTTCCGTAGAGGGAAAACTTGACTAAGCCCTGATAAAGTAACACTTCGTTCTTCTTCTCTAAATTGAAAGGAGAAAGCAAAAAGTCAAACCCCACTTTTGCAAATTCCAGGGCTTCTTTATTCTCGATTATTCCCAGCAGACCAAAAAGGACTCTACCTATAAAACTATTAGAATATGAGAAATCCACTACCAGAATACATCCCCCTCGTTTTACCACCCGGTACATTTCAGATACGGCTTTTCTTCTCTTCTCGTCCGTCATTTCGTGGAGAGTAAGCACAGCCAGTACAGACTCAAAAGACTCCTCTGCAAAAGGAAGTCCCGCTGCATCCCCAAATAAAAATTTAACCTTTGAGTCATATCTATTTCTACGCGCTTCCTTAAGCATGGACATGGAAGAGTCAATACCAACCAGCTCGAAACAACCCGGGCATCTTTTGTCAATTCCTTTTAAATTAGATCCGGTGCCACACCCAATTTCGAGAATCTTAGAACCCTTAGTTAAATCCTCACATTGCAAGAAATGAGCAATTCTTTTTCGTAACCTTGCTTCGCCTCCGAAAGGAAAAAGGAGTATCTTAAGCCCCCAATCATAGTAGGGAGCCAAAACATCAAAATCGTGACTTAGAGAATTTTTTTTCATATATCAATTTTGAATAAAACGCGAGCTATTTTCAAATTTAAGAGAAAAGAGGCAAGAGGTCCCACTTGGATAGAACAGCAATCTTAAGCAAAATCCTTAGAAATGTGGCAGGCCAAATAGCACCCACAGGGACCAGGTAATGGCCAACATCATAATCCGGGATGAAGAGACCTTAATTACATTTGTCCATATGTCTGACTTAGACCATAATAGCTTTACTGCCATTACTGTTAACATAAGTAAAGTAACAACATTCCAGCCCAATACGGCATGGCGGTTTGGTGTTATGCCACCAGTGAACGTTCTGCTGATTATCGCTGACAATGCATAGGCATTAAGCAATATGGTCAAGACTGCCGTTGAAAACATGGCATATCGCAAAACCCGATTATATTTAGGCAATAACTTCTCCTTCCAACCAGGAACTGCACATATGAGCAAGGATATTATTGCTATGATCGAAGCATTATATACAATCAAAGCCTCCCGCTCCCTGAAGGGGCGCCAAAAGTATGCAGGGATAAACCAAAACACATAAACAGCAAGTACTGCAAGCGCCAGAGGGAGGAAAAGGCGAGTTAAAATCCTCAATATTCGAGCAAGTCCAGTTTCCCAATTTTGGCTTGCAGGTGGAGAAGAAGCATCATATACGCTGGTAAGAGCCAGTATAGGAATAGCACCAAATCCCCAGGCAATAGCTCTTTGAAGTAAGGATTGAGAAAAAACAATACCTAAAGCAGCAAATATGCCGTACGTCAACATAGCGAAGATCATTGCCGCAATCAGATAGATACCTGCGGTAAGAACCGTTTCCACCGACTTCACTAAAAATCCATAGAACTGCCTGGCTATGTCAGGGTATCCACAGACTACAGTTCCTCCAACCGCCGCCCAGGTTACAAAAGGAAGATGCAAAGTAACTAAATTAGCAACGGCTCCCGTTTCGCCCCATACAGTCCAAGATGATAAAAGAGCCGTAAGGAGTATAACTGGAACGAAGATCACATACCAGCGAATTCGATCCCTTCTGTAATCTGTAATGGCCAGAAAAAAAATAATTGCCAGGGCTGTTAGCGGCCCCCATCCAATTGAGAACAAAGGATTCGCCTCAACTGGTATAGGCATGGGAGGCTTATTTCCAGCAAAAACAACAAATAGCGCACCAAGAACTATGCTGACAGCAACGGCAATCCACCAGTTTCTGCCCTCAATTCCTGATTTCCTATACTCGGCTAGCTCATCCCTTGTGATATATGACTCTGGTATGGCTTTAATATCTAGTCTGTAACTCCAGGTCAGGAGCAGTGCATTATCCGGGTCTCCTTCTGCACACGCAGCTATGGCTTTCTTAAAAGCACCCTCTTCTCTGCGTGCTTTTGCCTCTCTGTAGAGCTTCTCCAAAGCTACTATACTCCCCTTCGCATGCTGAATTTGCTGTTTTAGAGTCATCTGCCTCCAAAATTGTTCATTCTATTTGTAATTTTATGCTTTCCAGCTCCTTATTTTTAAAACGCCACCTTCATAAAGGTATTGCAACATATATGCACTGCTGGTTAAACGCCCGGATTCCATTGCAATCTCTTCCAGGCTAAAACAAAAACCATACCTGGCACTATGGATCTGAATTGCCTTCAGAACTGCAGCTATAAAGAAAACAGACAAAATTATTCCTGCGCCTTATTCTCGTTTAAAGATCAACCTGCCCGCCAATACAGTTAGAAATAAGAAAGCTGCAAGAATCAAAATGAACTCAGCATACAAGTAACCCGGCATGAGCTTGTCTACCCCCATTACCATACGCATTGTTCCTGCCAGATGATAGAGAGGAAGAACCTTGCCAAAAGTCTGGAGATAGCTTGGTAAAAACTCAAGAGGAAAGTAAATACCGGCAAAGAAAAACATTATGGTCATAACCAGGGACGCGAAGTTCATTGCCACCACAAAACTTTTAAAGATGACAGAAATAAAAGTTCCCAAAGCAAGCATCAGCATTGACCCAAACAATATGCTTAGAGCAAAAAGAGGCCAGTTAATAAAAAATTGAACTTTAAACATCGCAACCAGAACGATATAAAGGATAGCAGCACAAATTATAGAGACAACCATCCTTCCCAGGATTGAACAGATAATAAATAAATATGGACTCAAACTGGTAACCTGAATCCTTCTCAAGATATTTTTCTCTCTGTATTTTGAAAAAAGTTCAATGGCTGAAAATACCCCGCTGGTAAAAAGAGAGACCGCAATTATGCCAGGGATAATAAAGGAATTGCTTGTAGCTTTCACCCTTCCACTTTGGACTCCGATTGTTTCCATTGAGATACCAAAATTTTCAAATCCTTCAGGAGCAGCGAGCCTTTCCTTTATCTCCTCTGGCAAGTTTCTTATATAAGGATCTGAAAGAACGGAGACCTTATTGAGATAAGTAAAGATGCGATTGTCTTCCAGTATAACTCCAGCCGGTACAGTACCGGCTGAAACTGCTTTTTTCAGTTCACCTTCGCTATCAAACTTCACAATACTTACTTCCCGTTTGCTGATTAGAATCTTCTCCACAACTTTATCTTTTGAAAGCAAACCAACCTTGATGCTGTACTGGCCGTCACCCGCTCCAAAAACAGACCCAAATATGATCCCAAGAAGTAACGGAAACAACAGAGTGAAAAACATAAGAATTCTGTCACGATAGAATGTTTTTATAGTCGTTTGAAATAATCTTAAAAAACTCTTCACTTCTCCTCCACCCAGCGAAAATACCTACCGGCAATAATGGCGCTTACCATTACCCAAATAAGTGGTACGGTATAGGAAAGGTAATAGGGATAGGGCGCATTCACAATACCGAGATCCTCCCTAAGCCCAGAAACCAGGTACGTTATGGGATTGATATAGGCAATCCATCTCAAAAATAAAGGAATGTTGAAGACGTCAAAGTAAAGACCTCCGAGAAACTGAAAAACTTGCAAAACCAGGTTAACGACAACTGTAGCCTGCTGGGTATTGGAAATTACGCTCGCCAGCATAAAAGCAAGGCTCATGAAGGTTGTAGCTGACAGAGTTGAATAAGAGAGTACGGCGGGGCTAAAAGGATTCACATTTATTTTGAAAATCCATAGTGCACAAACGGATATAAGCAAAAACTGTACAGTCATCAAGGCTATACGAGAAGCGTTAAAGGAGATGAAAAGCTCCAAGGAGCTTATAGTAGTAAGATGGAGCCTTTTAAGAATACCTTTGGATCTAAACTCCACAACTTCCTGGGCTATTCCAAAAAGGGAAGTTGCGAGAAAAGAAAAGATGATTATCGAAGGGAATATATATTCACTATAACGCATTCGCCTGGTTGTCCCCAAATACTCTTGCTCTATTTTATATTCTTTGATAGGTAGTTTGGCCGAAACCGCAAGTCTATTATTTATATTTTTTACCAGGGATTTGACTATATCGGTGGACATTTTTGAGGCAGCTCTCTCTTCCAAAAAATATATTTTTATTTCTGGTGGACGCACAGCTACTCCAGTTATTGAGCTCTGCATCCATCTTTCAAATTGCGAATTGAACTCTTCCGGAATCACAACCAATGCATGTATCTTTGACTCCTTTAACTTTTCGAGCTCTTTCTTCAAAACAGCATCCTTCCCTGCTGGTTTCTTCAGTTCCAGGCTGATTATATTCTTCTCTGAATCACTTACATTTTTTAATGCTTTTTCAATTATTTGCACGTTCTTTCCCGGATTTCTCAACAGAACCACTTTGAAGTTCAAATTTTCAGGATTGTCAAAAGAAGAAAAGACCATTACGAGAATGGCCAAAAGCACAAGAGGAAAAACCATCAACCAAAAAACCGTACTTTTGTCCCGTACCAAAATTAATAGAAATGTTTTCGTTAACGAAAAAATTCTCATCAGTCTCTAAGTGTCCTGCCAGTAAGATGCAGGAAAACATCTTCCAGGTTAGGCTGCCTCACAACCACATTTTTAAGCTGAAAACTGTTTTCGTCGGCAACACTGGAAAGAACAGTAAGTGTTTGCATAAAGTTGGGAGTCTCCAGGGCAAACCGCCCGTTTTCCATAGCCTTTGCTTCCAACTTATACTTTTTCTGAAGAGCTTCCAGAGGCTGAGGGCCTGATATCTCAAACTCGACCACCGACTGCATATCCAGGCTGCTAATCAATCCACCTGAGGTCCCTTCCTTTATTATCTTTCCATGATCCATAATTAGTATGTAGTCAGAAAGCTCTTCAGCTTCTTCCATATAGTGAGTAGTAAGAATGATAGTCTTCCCCTCGCCTTTAAACTTCTTTATGGTTTCCCAGACGCTTCTTCTTGCTTGCGGGTCTAGACCGGTTGTAGGTTCATCCAGAAAGACAATCTCTGGATCATTGACCAGAGCAAGAGCAAGAGCCAACCTCTGTCTTTGCCCGCCAGAAAGCTTTTCAACGTAGGATTTTCTTTTCTCTTGCAGCATAGCTATTTTAAAAACCTCTTCTTTAGGAAGTGAACGCGCAAAGAAGCTTTTAAAAAGTTCAATTGTTTCTTCAACAGTGAGGTGAGGGAAAAAATTGGTCTCCTGAAGTTGAATTCCCATTCTCTCCTTTTCCTCCCTGTTTATTGCCTCTACTATTTTTCCAAAGATCCTAATTGTACCGGAATCCTTCACCCTAAGACCTTCGATGATCTCGATAGTAGTGGTCTTACCGGCACCATTTGGTCCTAGAATGGAATAGACCTGCCCTTTCTTAATCCAGAAGCTGACACCATCTACCGCCCTTATGCTCCCGTAGTATTTTTTTAGGTTTTCTACCTCAAGAATCTTTTCAAACATAAGTTCACCTGCTTTCCGTAGGCTCAAGTGCTCCGGGATTCCAGGATTCGAGTTGCATACTTGCAGACCCTCGCCGCAGTTGAACTCCGAACTGACCAGTTTCTATTTCCCTTAAGAAACTTACCCCATCGAATTCTTGAACCCTTAAATCCTTTGACGCAAAACCGTCCAACTTCTCACCTGCTCGCTGTTCTCTTCAATCTCAGCTTCATCGTCAATATCCTGTCTGAGGAGAAAATTCTTCCTGCAATATAAACAAAAACAGTAAAGAAAGCCATCTCATATATTATTCCATAGAATACGGCTGCATAATTTTGAAGAAAAAGATTGGGAGCAGCTAGAAAAGGATGGCTAAACGGTATCGCAAGAACTAAGTATTTAATCAGAGGAGGCAGAGTGCTTATATCAAGAAAAATAGCCAGCAAGTAGGGAACAAAAATCATTATCATCAGTGGAGCTATCAGCGCTTGCACGCTTTTTACTTCCTCTGCAAAAGCCCCGAGAATAATGGCGATGGCAAGGGCACAGAGTATCCCAAAGAAAAGCGAAATCCCGAGCGCTATATATCCTGTTGGAGTGAATACCAGCCCCAGTTTGTTTACTGCACTACTTATTGATGCAGCCGTAGAACCACCAAGCTCTCCACCAGAGATACCAGTAACATAATATCTGAATCCGAACATATAAACAGCTGCCGTCAGTATTGCTATTAACCCTGCTGCAACCATTTTTGCCGAAACAAGCGCACTTCTTGATACCGGAGCCGATAGCAGAGTCTCCAGTGTTTTGTTTTCTTTTTCAGCAGCAACCGCTGTTGCCACCATTTGACCGGCAATTACTATCACTGCAAACAAGATTATTGGGATGAATACGGTTTGAGAGGATACAAAATTCACGACCCCTTCGGGAGGCACTGCCGCCTTCTTTCTACCTACAACCACATGCTCCTTAACCTTGATAGGATTTTTTAATCCTTTAGGGTCAGTATCAGGTGCTGATGCCAGAATGAGCTGATTGCTTACAAAATCATTGACTGCATATAAAGCCGCTCTGACAGCCCCAATTTTCCTAGAACCCACTAAAGAAAAATTTCTTAATATAGTATACGTTTCAATTTGCTGCGATTTAGATTCCTTCAAACCGTTCTCGAACCCAGAAGGAATAACCAGTACTGCCTCGCTCCCTCTTTCCTTAGTCTTTTCAATAACTGTATCGACGCTTTCTTTCTGATAAAAACTTACGTCAAAACCAGCTTTAAAAAGCACCTCAACTACTGACTTTGAAGTTTTCGTACTATCCCCATCTACAACTGATATTGTCTGTTTTGCTTTAGCTTTTTCAGTTTCTCTACCAATAATCTTCCCAATAAAAACAAAGATAAGAACTATAACAATAAACGGAACTAACATCTGCGGTGTTAAAAGCTCTCTCACTTCTTTTTTTGCTAGTACATAAAATTTTCTCACCGTGCAATCTCCGCAAAAACTTCCTCTAGATTTGCTGAGTTATATTTCTTTTTGAGTTCAGCAGGGGTTCCTACTTCGTGAATCATACCCTTATCGATTATGGCCACCCTATCGGAAAGATATTCAATTTCCAGCATGTTGTGGCTTGAGAGAAGGACAGACATTCCCTCCCTGGCAAATTTTCTTATAGTGTTTCTAACTTCCAAAGCATTTATCACGTCTAGCCCACCTGTAGGTTCATCGAGAATTGCAAGCTTTGGCCTGGTCATAAGTACTCTTCCTAAAAGAAGCTTCCGAATCATCCCCTTACTATAACTACCAATCTTATCGTTTAATCTTTCCCCCAACCCGCTTATTCTTCGAGCTGTTGCAAGGCATTCTTCAAGCTTCTTTCTATCCGCAAAGAAGAGCTCACCCATAAAACGAAGATAGTTTGCTCCTGTCATATTCTTATATGCCCCGGCCTCCTCAGGCAGATAGCTGATAATCTCGCGTACTTTCCTCGCTTCCCTTAAGACATCTAATCCTGCCAAATTAACGCTGCCCAATGTCGGCTGAAGAATCGTTGCAATAATTCGAAGAGCCGTAGTCTTACCTGCCCCATTAGGACCAATTAAGGCAAATATCTCATCTTCCTTTACCTCAAAGCTAATTCCCTTCAGGGCCTCAAGCTTGCCATAATTTTTAACTAAATTCTCTACAAATAAGATTCCGTCCATTTCTCTTCTGTGAAGTGCAATAGAAAAAAATCAGCATCCTACACATTGTTTTACCGTCTTTAGAAATTACTTCTTGCCAGATTCATAGAGGAGAAATACTTGGTTTATCTAAAAGATCTGGGATGACATTTTGCGTAATGGCAAAGCAGTTAAACAGTTTGCTTAATTTTAAGGATACAACCGTGGCTTTACCAACTGGGTAACAATCCACTGCTCTACATAATCTTACTTCAATAATTTCACAGAGATATTACAAGCAAAATCGCCCTTAAGCATGCATTTTTCCTCTGTTACTTCGACCTGTTCATTATAGTGCTTGGCAAACCCTTTTACTAACCCTTTTGCCAGAGTACACATTTTACAGGGCGAAGTGTAAATCATTTTTAGCTCATTCGGACTCATTCGTGTGCATCTTAACTCGGGAGGTCTGGTCTCCGGACTCATATTTTGAACGCCTCTATGTATTAGACCACCAGTATTTTCCAGCAGGTCAAGTGTCTTCCACTCTGGATTTATCAGAGGGCCATAAACATCCATTAAATCTCTTGCCATAAACTCTCCAAGTTCTTCCTGAACATCAAAGACGGGTTGTTCAACCATTCTAGAAATAGCAGAAATAAGATCAGCCATCTCTTGATCTGGATACTCAGCAGACGCTGTATATATCTTTGGTCCCGTTCCCGACTCTTTTTGCAGCCTGTTCCACATGTCGCTTCCGAGTTTGTGATTCACGTATTTATATAGCTCCATAAAGAATATCCCGTGCATTATTATTCCTTAGAATCAGAACGTAATCTCTCTTAAGATAATTCGATATTCTGCAAGTTGGCTCCTGGTTAAATAGAATAACCTTAGCAAACAACTATTTGTCTTGAGCCTATTAAATAGGGTCAACATATAACTTTCTGAAGTTTATTCTACCTACCACAGTAATAATAACTCTGATAAATGAAAAGGACCGCTACTTACCCCAGCCCTGATTGTAACCGTTTTAATTCTTACGGCCTTAATACTATTGCTCATTCTCATAAGCGTGATGCGCCTGTCTAGACCTTTAATAAATATGCCTTCCTTAGCCAATCAATAAGTGGTTTGTCAATATCGTCCTTTTCTTTGAGGATTACATAGTGGAGATATTTATGAGAAGTAATTTTATTAACTTTAGATATTCTCACATCCTTAATAATACGGTCGAGTTCAAATTCCACTTTAATACTGTCTTTTCGAATATATAGCATTGCAAAATGATATTTTGTCCCAAGATTTATGGCAGATTTAACCACATCAACATAAACCCTACCGAAACTATCTATTTCCCTGATAAGGCAATCGAATATTTTTTTCAGTTCCTTTGATTTACCTTTAAAGTGGTCCTGGAGGGAAATGATATACATGAATGACTCTGATTCTTTCTCTCGAACTCCCTCCCGCATTTAGGGTATTTCCAACGACTCTCTTTAACCATAACAGTTCACTTATTCCAAAACAATAAAGAAAACGGGTATCATTCATTTAGGACGGGTATTGGTATCTGCTTATGGAACATTCACAAAAGAGGTCTCCTTTACTGACACATCCTTTGTGCAAATATCTTCCGCAGCCTTCTCCTTCTTATCGCACCATGTTTGGCCCTAGTCCATTGCTTAGTCGGGAAGGTTGCTTTTCTCTGGCTCTACAGCAGTTTCTTCTGCAGTCGTCCAAATCCCCCGTCTATTTTCCTTTGCCTCTTCTTCCAGCTCTTTAAATAGTCCTTCATACTTCGTATCTGGAGAAGAAGTAAAGGTACGAGCATATCCCTGTTTAACTAATTCTGCATTCACGAAGATGCTTCCAATATATACATAGCGAAGTAATCTACCGTTTTGGTCCTTATCGCTTACATCACTCTCCAACCTCACATATTTATTCAGCACCAATTCCTTAGTTTTTTCTTCAGCTTCCTTAAAATAAGTCTTACCGCTTTCCGGGCTATCGATACCGATAAAGCGGACTTTCTCTTCTTTCCCTTTAAGTAAAACCACTACCGTATCCCCATCAATGACTCCAACCACCTGGATACTTTCTTCACCCGGTCTCTTGTCTTCTTCACCCGCGCTTTCCTTTCCGATCCCCGTATAAGCAGCCTTTTGGTCTGCAAATTCTTCTTCAATATCTCTCTCTTTCACCCCAAACTTGGAAGCCTTGCTTTCGGTCCCTTTCGATGTCTTTGCCCTAAAGTTGTAGAGGCGGTTTATCCTTATGCCCAGTGCGCCAAAAGCAATGGAGGCTACCAGCAAATAGGTAAGTACAATAGCAGCCAGTGCAAGCGTGCTTCTATTCGAAGCAATTCCTGGAATTCTGAATTTCCTCAGTTTTTCTACCAGTTTGTCACGAACTATTGGTTGGGTAAGAACGAGGAAAAAAAGAACCAATGCTGATAGAAAGAAAATAACTGAAGATATCCTCATCAAAAGAGGGAGAAAGACAATGCATAGAATTACCGCAACTATGACACCGGCTTTTCTTAAGCTGGAAAGGTTTTTGAACCACGAAAGTAATCGGTACATTCTTTTTCTCTTAGAGTTCCCGGTTTAACTAGGCTGTGTTGTTAGAGAAGGATAATGAAGAAATAATACTGGTCAAATATCCCCAAAAGGGCCAATTCCTCTGAATTAACTCATTCTTCAACCAATCTGCAAACATTGTTAATGCATATTTTGATTGAAAGCTTAATCATAGTCAAATGCAGGAAGGAAGACAGATAGAGTTTATACGTTAAAGAAATAAGTTTTGAACACAAATTCAATCTAAGGGGAATAATGAATTTTAAAAGCTTAATAACTCTAGAATAGGAGGTGATATCTATGAAAGTATCGTGCAACAAAGTTGGGGGTCCTGCCGTCTGCCCTTACGTTGCAGAAGGGAACTCACCAGAAGAGATAATTGGAAAAATTAGTGAGCACGGAATGACCACGCATCCCGAAGTCAAAGCACAAATGGAAAAGATGACCGAAGAAGAGAAGAAGCAATGGACGGAAATGGTAAAAACCAAAATTGAAGAGTAAAGATCACCGATTTGCTACGCTGCAAAGTAAGAATTATAAGAAGTCGATTGGTAAACAATCAAAGAGACCTCGCATTGCGAGGTCTCTTTTCCTATCAAATAGTTCTATTTGCAACAATTACTCAATTGGTTGCTTCAGCACTATTTTCAACTCCTTTTTTTAGAACCTCTAATGTGCTGACCAGTTTCTTGCTTTCAGTGCTGTAAGCCTCCGCTTTTTCTACAATCTTGTCTACTACTCTCTCGAATCCTTCCAACTCTGTCTTTACCTGCGGTTTCTCCTTTTTATAAAGACTTATCATTTTTTCAGATTCTGAAATTAATGCTTTTGCTCCCTTTATATCTACCTCTCCAATCAATTTATAGATCTCTGATTTATTCTTCGAGAATTCAATTTCCCATAGTTTTAAACCACTTCTTTTCTCTTTTATGATCTCCATATCTGCCTTTAGAGAGTTTCGCTTCTCAGACAGGTTAGACAATATTTCAGGTATACCAGGTTTTTTAGAGGGTTTAATCATAGCTTGAACTAGAGTCTTATACCGTGGCAAATACTCTTCTTTCAATGTATCAAATTCGTAACCAATCCTATCTACTTTTTTCGCCTCTCTTAATATATCAAAACCTGGATCAAGTTCTCTACCACGAGCTTCCATCTTTTGAAGCATTTTTCCATCGTAATTCCTTATAGCATTTAGCAATTCATCACTGCACCCGTCCACCTTCTTAGCTGCTTGCCTAGTTTTTTGGTCGAGTTCTTGAGCAGTGTTTAAGTCTTCTAAATACTCTCTAAGTAGAATTTCCTCAGCTTCAATTGCATCTATATTAAGTTTCTCTACTTGCGAATTGAGCTTGGAAATCTCTTTGTCGAGTTCCCTGATTGCTACTATGCTGTCAAAAAGCAAAGAACCCAATATAGTAAAAAATATAAAGACTATTACCAGTATCCCTGAAAAGGTTTTTATTATATCTGTTCTTCTCATCTTAAAAAATAAAAGGCCAACTCCTTTCTGCTGACCTTTACCCTGGTTAAACAATAAATACTGCTATGCTTATATTTTGAATCAACGGCAGCTCCCGGTCAACCATAAGCAATCTGTAATGACAATCTCAAACTAGAACAGGCTGATACCATATTTGATACTATAAGGCGTAAAAGGCCAAGACTCTGTTTCTAGCTTGTTATCTCTAAAACTTGAGCTTGTGAATTGTACTTTTATGACACTTTCAAATTAGCTTAAAAATGAGGGGGCTCTTTGCCAAATTATTTTTTGGATATGGAATCCATATCCGGTTAATCGCTTAAGTATATTGAAAGTAATTTATGATAAATTAAGGTAATCCTGTCTGCCCCGATGCTCTTTTCGGCAGAAGGTATTCGGTAGAGCTTGTAGAATTTTCTAAATGAAACCTTAACTTTTGTTTAAGAGAGCCCCTAATGAAAAAATTCCTAAACTGGTTAAAGATTACCATTGCCATTATTATCTTCACCGGGACTATTAATAGCTTAAGTTGTATTGTTATTGAAACATCTGATCTCATCGAAGAAACAACGGATGAAGTAAAAACAGAGCAACAAAAAGAAGAACCAGCGGGCAAGGTCGAAATTATAAGCCACCAAAGTTATATTGAAAATGGCTATTATTATGTAGTTGGCGAGATTCAAAACAATACCAGGCACAAGGTGTCACACATAGAGATTGCTGCCACATTCTTCGATTCTGCTGGCCAAGTTGTGGTAACGACTACTAATCCGGCTGAAATGTACAGCTTGCATCCAGGCCGTAAATCTCAGTACGAAGTAAACAACCTTGGTGAGGATCAAGGAACCACTGGCCGAATCGCTCGATATGAGCTCGAAGTCTTATATGTATCAGAGTAAGCTGCTCCAATATCCTCACGGCAACTGGTAATTTACTAATACCTGACCAGTTCTCAATATTTTCTTAATCTATACATACACCTCCAAACAAATAAATCCCGGCATTTCATCTTGGGCGGGAGTATCTTTAAAAGTAAGTAAGGCTTAATATTGTTTTCTATTGCATAGCGATTAGCTCAGCAAACTGCTCGAACTTTCATTGCACCTTTTTTCTTCTTCGCTTATATTCGTATCCTTTGGCTAAGACCAAAACATTAAGATATGGTTAAGATTATTAGGCTCCTATTGCTTTCACCTGCTCACGCTTGTATCCTTAAATTAGGCAAGCGGAGTCCGTAATGCCCAGGGACTCTAAATGCTCTTACTAGGTGGGGCTTCTAGAGGCTCCAGGGAGTGATATGCTCCAAACATTAGAATTGGGAGCGAAACAAAGCCCCACCAGTTTTCATAATCTTCTTTACTTTATCACCTTATCTTTAAAAAACATCATTCCATCCTCAAAAAATATTATTGCATCCTATAGAAATAACCTTTCAGCTATTAGTAAATATGAAAAAAAGGTGGACTCCCTGCATTTGGAGAATGATTAATATGTATTCACTCCCTAGCCGGCAGAGGTAACCTAACCTAGGTCGGCTTTTATTTTTTCTGCGCCCTAGTCTATAATATCCCATCACATCTTCCCTCTTTAGCCGTAAATATTTCATACAACCGTGAATTGCCGTACAGTAGGAATCGAATTCCCAAATCCACAGGTATAAACCCAAAAACCTTATGTGTCTTTATGCATTATCTTAATTTTATATTGATATTGCACGAAAATGCTTCTTACCTTGTTTGTCTTTTTTCTCTTTTCGAGTTTCTTAATTTCTAACCGTAGAAAAACTGTATCTGACTCTAAAGATGCTTTTATGCTTTACATCCTTAAAAACAAAAAGGCCCAGACTTTTGCCTGAGTTTAGAATACCGAAGGATTTTCATTACTTCAGCGTGCGGTATGGAGTTGCCTTCCCCCTACAGTGGAGCGTCGCAAACACTGCACGGAGTAGCTCCTCTCGCCTTGGCTTCGCTTAGGGTTACAAGAGTACGGTTTTCCTTAGAAGTAATACATCCTTCGCGGTGATACCTCTCTCCACTACTTGACAGATAAACCATTTGTTCTGTTCCGGGTTGAGGTGCCGAAGCTGGTTTCTTCGTTCCTTTCGCGATTAGTTTAGAAACCGGCTCTATTGTAATAATATCACTTACAAGCTCTCGAGATACTTCTTGTCCAGCTTTATAGCCAACTTTAAAGGTCTTTTCCTTCTCTCCTTCGACTCCCTGTTGCCTTACTTCTTCCTTGCCTTGCTCAAGAGAAGAATCATTTATGTATTTAGTCCCATAAGGTATCTTTTCTGTAACCTTCTCTATGATTTGTGTGCCGATAACAACAACCATATTTATTGACTTCTTAGTGATCTTCTCACTAATCTTCTCTTTCGATTTCAGTTTGTTGTTCTCGTAGGTTGCCTTATAGGTTATTATTTTCTCGCCCGTTTGCCCTTTTTGTGTGACCTTCTCTTCGCCTTTAGGCAGCGTAGGGTCTTCTTCTTCAATTGTTTTGAAAGAGATAATTTGCTTTTCGGTAATTGTTTTAACTTCTTTTTTAGGAGTGCAACCTATAATCAGGCTTAATACTAAAAAGTATGAAATGAGGATAGCAAGTACTTTTTTCATTTTCATCCCTTGCGGAGAACAAAAAGCAATTTTTCCACTTTGTTGGTCTCTTACTTCATAAAACATACATATATTACCACTTTATATACTCGTGTTTCTATTTATTCCATATGATATTCAACCCCTCCTGCGACTCCTTCCGCGCAACTTAAATAAAAACTCTGATATCTGTCTGTGTCTTGAATGACTTAAGACGCTTTAGAGAATACTCTCCCTTAACCGCATGTTCTATCTTGCACAACAGCGAATCCCCTTCTTGCTCAGCGCATATCTTAACCATACCTTAATCCTTTCTTAACAGCTATTTAAGGATTAAAGGGTAAATAGTAAGTGTAAATACGCTCTCTATTTACAGCGAGGGAAGATAGAAGAATATAAATGTTCTTCTGAGAGGAGGTAAAAATGGAAGTCTTCGCCATGTTCTTAATGATTCTACAGGTGGTTAGTCTTTTTGCAGCAGTTGGACTGGTAGCTCTCATTACAGGAATCGGTGGTTATAGCTTAACCGTTTGGTGGATAGCCCGCCGAGAAGCTATTCGTAAGGTTAGCCTTGCTCGACTATAAGAAAATGTAATAACTGAAAGCTACTGTATTAACTCTGGCTATCTGAAAAATTCACCCCCATCGTGATAACGATGTTTTAAAAACCCCGGTTAACCGGGGTTTTCTATTTAATACAAGATTATGCCAGGTGATCGTGACAAAACTGTACTTTTTACTTGGTAGCGGTGGGAGGAATCGAACCGTCCTCCAACTCGTATCTGCTCGTTTCCAGGGGCTCTGCCCCTAGGACGTCCCGCCAATAGCGGGCCTGTACCCCGGGAGCATGGGGACAATTCTTTTCCCCAAACCCCTTTGGTCGGAGGTTCATGCGGTATGTGCACTATGGATGTAGTCTGCCATTCTAACCCAGAAGGACGAAGTATGGTAGCGGTGGGAGGAATCGAACCGTCCTCCAACTCGTATCTGCTCGTTTCCAGGGGCTCTGCCCCTAGGACGTCCCGCCAATAGCGGGCCTGTACCCCGGGAGCATGGGGACAATTCTTTTCCCCAAACCCCTTTGGTCGGAGGTTCATGCGGTATGTGCACTATGGATGTAGTCTGCCATTCTAACCCAGAAGGACGAAGTATGGTAGCGGTGGGAGGAATCGAACCTCCGACTCCACGGGTATGAACCTAAAATGACCTTTTGTGTCTTTGTGCCTTATTTTAATTTTGTGTTGATTTTACAAAGGAAATAACTTTTTTCTTATCTCTCCTTTTTTCTTATTTTAAGTCTTTTTAGTTTCTAACTGTATCAAAACTGTATCACGCTAAAGCGTGCTTCTGTGCCCTACACCCTTCTAAACAAAAAGGCCCAGATGTTGGTCTGAGCCTCATAAGTATATCTCCTATACATTTCACTTTTGGTCTTCAGTATTACTCTAGTGGTGGAACGCTCCGATTGAAGTTTTTACCTACTATAACTAGGTCGAAAATGTTGATTACACCATCATTTTTCAAATCTGCTTCGGGATCCCAGTTGGGATCTCCAGGACTCGAACCAAACGCTATCCCTACTTTAACAAGGTCAAAGATATTTACCGTACCGTCCTTGGTTATATCAGCTACGATTAAAGTATACGCATTTAAAACATTTGAAATTAAGGACTCGTTGGAAACTTCGTCTCTTGTTTTGATGGCAAAGTAGTAAGAGGTCTCAGGGCTCAAACTTCCAACTGTGTAGCTCTGCCCATTACCAGCTTCTAAAGGATAGGGTTCATCCACAATCTGAATAGCTTCCGCCCAATCGTCAGGAGTAACAATTGGCAAGGTTGAGTATCTGATATCATATTCTGTAGCAGTGCCTGTACTTCCATCATCTCCGGGAGCTGTCCAAGATAGAGTGATGGAAGTGCTGGTTCTATCACTTGCTGAAAGATCTGTAATGGTAGAAGGAGCAGTTGCATCTGTAGCGAATGCCTCAGTAGTAAAAGACCAGACCTTATCCTGGATTATGCTATTTCCGGCTAAATCCGTTACTCCTGTAGTAACTGTTGCTGTATAGGTAGTATCGGTCGCAAGGTCGGCAGCAGGGATAAAGATTGCAGTCTGGGTAGTTGAATCATAAGAGACAGTACCTGCTGTATAAGTTGTTCCATCGTGAAGTAAAAAGGTTGACGTATTTACGCTTGAGGAATCCATATCCTCAGAGAAGACAACATCAACCGTTGTAGTTACCGCCACGTGGATAGCACCGTCTAAAGGATTTGTAAAATTAACATCAGGAGCAGAATTGTCAACAGTTACACTTATACCTGCACCTGGCACTTCAATATTTCCGGCGTTATCTACAGCACGTGATTTGAGATTGTAATCACCATCCGAGGCAGGAGACCATATGTATTCCCAGTTAGAGAAATTGATTCCAGTATTAGTGGTTGGCAGCCAATTTGCACCTCCATTAATTGAGACTTCAACTAAAGACACTAAAGAATTAGTATCGGAGGAGGTGCCTCTTATAATATAGCTTGCCCCCTTTATTCTCTGTCCTTCCCTGGGATCAGTTAGAGAAGATGTAGGATCAACTCTATCTACCTTAAAGATGGCAGTTTTGATTGACTCGGTATTTCCGTAGACATCTCTTGAGTAGTAGTATAAAGTGTTCTGCCCATTCAAGGCACAAAAAGGGGAAGAATAGATGTCCCAGAAACCAGTAGTAGAGTTCCACTGGTAACGAGTAACAGCTGGCTCACTAGTGGTTAAGGTAATGGTAGGGGCACTTCTAAACCAACCATTGTCACCATCAGGGAAGGTAGGAGTAGTATCCAGGGTGGTAGTTGGAGCGATGGTATCTGTAGTAGTAAAAGACCAGACCTTATCCTGGATTATGCTATTTCCGGCTAAATCCGTTACTCCTGTAGTAACTGTTGCTGTATAGGTAGTATCGGTCGCAAGGTCGGCAGCAGGGATAAAGATTGCAGTCTGGGTAAGTGAATCATATGAGACGGTACCGGGAACACTGGTACTTGCATATTGAAGCAAAAAAGTAGAAGCATTGATAGTTGAGGTATCCATATCCTCAGAAAAAACAACCTCAACTGTTGTGGTTACCGCTACATGGACAGCTCCATCAGAAGGATCAAGAGAGGTTATTGAAGGAGGAGTATTATCTACGGTTGCATTTATACTTTCAATGAGAGTCTCTACATTTCCGGTGCTCTCAGTATAATCTCTAATAACCATATTTGCATTTACTTTTTCATTATTATTACGTTTTGATAGCTTACATGTTATAGATTTTTCTGTGTCAAGGTTAATTTTGCTGGGAGTATCTTTTTCCTGAATGTTGGCAATAGCACCGATAGGTACACTTACTGCAAAAAGTACAAATACAAATATCAAAGTAATGGGCTTTCGCAAGGTGTTTCTGGATATGCCAGTTTTTACCCTCTTATTCATTTGACGCCAAAGTTTTTAAGCTTTGATCTATATAAATAAAAACCAATCCTACTTCTTGGATTGGTTTCTACTTCAAAACATTTGGGTACTTCTGCTTTCTGTGCCTGTGGTGCTCTTTATGCCATATAAATTTGTTGAAATCATCCTAACACCTTATTGGTATTTATTACCATCATCTGGTGATAATACCAAGTAGACACTGGGTACAAATTCAAGCTTTTTGTAGGCAACATGCTTGTCAAGAATCAGAATAAGCAATTTAATCAGATTTTAGGCATTTGTGGTGTCATCCAGAGCTAAGAATGGGCTTTTTAAAGGCTTCCCAACGCTTGCAATCCAGAATTATTCTCCATATTTAAGGATTTCTTGCATATTAAGTTGTCAAAAAAGGTGCTTCTGCACCTATTTTTAAAACATTATAACATAATAAGAGAATCAACACAAAAACCACGCATCCCTCCCTGTAGTGCATCTCAAATTCTACTAAATCCCTCATTTCTTGCATTTTTATGATTCTTTGAGCATTTATATTGCTAAGCTTTTTAAACCTAATGGTTGCTTATTGAATTCAAGCACTTTTGACAATTTATAATGTATATCGCACATTGCATTTTGTTTGATGCTTGCAGGCTTTTTAACCTCTTTATTTACTCTTATTCGTGGAGTGAACAAAGACTGTAACCACTTACTCTAACAATAAAGCTAAAGACTAATAAATGTTTTATACTCCGGCGAATTGTTTACCTTAAATTGTTAAGGATATCTTCGCCAAAGTCCTGCTAGGTTTGTAAAGAATCTTCGGGTAGCCAAAGAGGAAATGCAGATACTTACCCCAGAGGAGATCAGGGTTTTCCTTTCTAACTGCTCCGATAAATTCTATCCCTTAGCCTTAACTGCTATCTTTACCGGTATGAGAAGAGGGGAGCTTTTGGCTTTAAAGTGGAGTGATCTTGATTGGAATAAAAAGCAGATATATGTAAGGCGCAGTATTTATGAAGGAAATTTTGTAGAGCCAAAATCAGAGTCTAGCAAAAGAGCTATCAATATGGCTCCTATACTTATAGATACTCTTAAAAAGCATAGGGAAGCACAGAGAGAAGCTCACAAAGTGATAGAGCTCGGAGATTATTTAGAAAGTCCCGATCTTGTCTTTCCTAATGGTGGAGGAAATCCTCAGAGTCCCCAAAACCTCCTTAATCGCCAGTTCTACCCTACACTTAAGAAAGCAGGCTTAAGGAGAATCCCCTTTCACTCCCTACGCCATACATTCGCCAGTCTCCTGATCCACCAAGGAGAATCTATTAAGTACATCCAGCACCAGCTAGGCCACGCCTCCGTTCAGATAACCTTGGATCGTTACTCTCATTTACTTCCTGAAGTCCATAATGGTGCAGGAGCAAGGTTAGAAAATACAGTCTTTAAAGGCTCTAAGCCACAAAACTGTATCAAAACTGTATCAACTTCCTAATATTTACCAAATATAAGAGCTAAGGGGATTTCAGTAATTTGCGAAATCCCCTTATTTTATGCGGTTTTTCTTTGGTAGCGGTGGGAGGAATCGAACCTCCGACTCCACGGGTATGAACCGTGTGCTCTTACCAACTGAGCTACACCGCCATGCTTAATTAACAATTCACAATGAACAATTAACAATAGATTATTTCAACTTGCTGATTTAGCCAGGCCTGTCCTAGCAATCTTTTCTTATTGTGCATTATTAATTGTGAATTATAAATTGATAATGGAGCTGAGGACGGGATTTGAACCCGTGACCTGTTGCTTACCATGCAACTGCTCTACCGACTGAGCTACCTCAGCATATTCCCTAATGTTTCCCGAAGCTTTTTGTTATGAATGTAAACAGTCAGCACCCCATGCCTGCTTTTGTTTTTATATGTTCCTGGACCTCTGACTACAGAAACTGTAGTCTTGCTAAACTGGGATGAACTTACCCCAAGTTCCTCCAACCAAAATTCTTCTGCGCCTTGGGAATCAATATCATTAAATATCTGTAAACTAAACCGTAGTTTTTCAGTCTGTACACCACAAATAACCACAAGAAACTCAATAAATTTTTTTATAATCTTGGGATCTGAATTACCCAGACGAACTGAACATCTATCGCTTTTGGTTCCTTCACCCCAATATAGTCCCAAGCCTAAACCTTTAAGTTCAGTCTCACTTTTGCTTAGCCGTTTCTTAATCTTAAAAGGATCACCGTTCGGATTTCTCTTTATATAAGTAGCAGCACTTCTTGATCTCGGCTGAATGTTATACTTCTCCATCCAGTAGCAGATTTTATGATAGGAGACACCACTTCTGTCAGATATCTCCTTCATAGAAAGTCCACTATTATAAAGTTTCTCTAACTCCGATTTCTTCATTATATTTTACTGCAAATATTCTCCTGGTTTAGCTGCCCTAGTATAGTTAGTTCACGGTCCACAGAAGTAATTCCCTTATATTCAATTATAACGCTTGCCTTCCGAAGCCTGAAGAGCAAAGGATGGTGGGGGAGGGAGGATTCGAACCTCCGAAGGCTTCGCCGGCAGATTTACAGTCTGCTCCCTTTGTCCACTCGGGAACTCCCCCGTCCGCTACCCATACTAGCAAAAAGAATTATGGGAAACAAGATTGGTTGAACGGCATTTGAGATTGCCACATTTCCCTGGTTTTATAAAGGTCGTTCGCAATGACCTCCTGAACTAAATGATAAAAAAGTATAAATCTTGGATGGCTCCAGATAAACAACAAAAAAGTCAGGAATCGCCTCTCCTGACTGTTTTTGACATATGTATTTATAGTACCAGCAGAGTGATTAAACTCCTAACTGTAGCTCTTGAAATCGAAATTCGACAAACATATGAGTCACGAGGCTCTATACCCGTGACTCACATGTAATACATCCTCAAAAAATTTAATATATAGAAGTTGAATTACTTCTGTTGATGGGACTCGCTCATTTGCTCTGTGGTAAACTTCTGTACTTTAACGATACGTGCCTTATTGCGCTGTGAGTTTGGAAGCATCTCCCGAGCAGCAGACTCGTTCTGCGCCTCTACAAAGGCCCAACCACTATGGATACCTGCCATACAGCCCCAGTGAAACTCGTTTAGCACCTGCGAACCCTTTGCTGCCATATCATCCAGTGCCGAACTACACTCTTCAACAGTATGTGGTGCCTCAATCATATACTCTGCCATTATACACCTCCTTATTGCACAACGTATTAATTTTTTATTTCATACCCTCTTTGACAAGCTCTTAAACATTCATGATATGAACCAAATAAGACGCTTATTCCAAGAGTGGATCAAGGTGTACAAAGACAATGCGCTAACTTGTAATTAACTATTGAAATTCCTCAGGAGTAAAGGAAAAGAAATTTGAAGGTGATGATTCTTAAAAGCGAGACATCAGATAATTCGGTATTTATGTTACTCTTTGTGCAAATTCTGACAAATATAAAAATGTAATCTTTGGTTTAAGCATAACTAAGGGACTTTGGTGAAAAGTCCCTTTCTTTCTACTATTATGTACTTTCTCAGACTCCAAAAATGGTAGTTGACCTGATTGGTTGTTATTCAAACTCGGATCATGAACAGATGATACTGAAATTTAAAGGACACATTAGTAATTTCCTTAGTGCTAGGATTTGAGTTCAACATCCCTGGTTCTTCATTAAGCTCTTCGGTGTACTGTATAGGCTATTACTTAGTAGCCCAATTCCCTGCAAATCGCCTCAAGTAAAGGAATGAGAATACACATGTTGTAGGACGTTTTCAAGCTCATATCTGCTTCATAGGTGGAGCAAATCCTAACATCTGTAGCACCACAGTCATAACTATCATTATGATAACAAATAAACCAACCCACAGAAAGAGAATACGAAACTGTTTGCCAGATAGCCCGAGTCCTATCACAGCTCCAACAATTCCCAATTCCAGCATTTGTCCCAGCCACCATCCAGTCACCAGACTTATGCTAATCGTTGAGATAGAAAACAGCCCAATGGAAGAAGCTCCCCCCATAAAACAGCCAAATATTAACCCGAACTTTAACCCATTTTTTAAATCTCTAATATCCAATCTTTGCATTATCCAATAAAGCAACAATGCCAGAAATAGAAAGGATATATAACCAAGGGGAATTCTTATAAACGCATCTTCTGGAGACAACAAAAAAGGGCTAGGTTGAGTATAAAACTTCGCCAATACTCCTGCATGAAAAAATAAATCAAACCCGACCATTGCCAGCCAACCTGCAAAGATTATTCCTATCTTAACTCTTTTTGAGGTCTCCATTATATTCCTCAACAACTTGATCTCATGTTAGAGCTAAAATGTTATTAACACTATTAATCTAACGGTAATTTCCTTACGCTCACAAAATAATATCAATTTCAAAACAAGATTTCATCCCATAAACAAAAAGGCCCAGACTTTTGTTTGAACCTCTGACTTTTTTAAGCTAGAAAGTTGTCAAGATAATTAAATGAAAGCTCTCTTTTATATTATTTATTCGAACTTGGAGGTGATTCAAAAGCTAGAAGAATATCTCCTTTGAGTACCAGTTTGTCAGTCAGAAAAAGAAAGATCTGCTGGGTGCATTAGCTGCGCTTGACTCAACGCCTTCTCTTTAACCAGTCGTTTCTTGGTTCTCATTATTTATCGGTTTTCATCGATATGTTTAATAATCTCTTTACTAATCGAATCAATCAAGTTTGGGGGTAAATCATGCCCCATATTATTAAACCACTTTGTCTTTGGGTTTGGGATTACATCTGCTAATTTTTTGCTGTGTTCAATTGATACAAGCGGGTCGTTCATTCCATGAATAATCAATGATGGAATTTTTAAATCTTTCAATTTGTCATAACGAGACCCCGATAGATTAGCAGCTTCATTATGTTGGCTTGATGCATTTGGATTGTAGCCTTTTCGTTTCCTTAAATTATAAAGAACTTGTTCAGCTGTTCCTTTAACATCAAGGTCATATTGTGCATCTCCGCGAAGAATCGCTCTTGCAGATAAAATTAATTTTATGGTGTTCTTATCACTCTTAAATATTCCATATTTAATTCCAATTTTTGTTAAATCAAATGTGACACGTTTTGATACTTTTGGTAATTCTTTGTCATTAATATTCCCAGAAGACATTATTGACGTTAAGGTTAGTGTTCTTTCTGCATTTTTAATTGCAAACTCTTGAGCAACCATACCGCCCATGGATAAACCTACCAAATGAGCTTCTTGAATTTTTAATGTATCAAGAATTGCCTCTGCGTCTTTTGCTAAATCTGCTAACGAATACGGTTTCTGCTGCCAATCTTCAACCCAGTCTGACATCCCTGTCCCTCTATAGTCATACCGTATGACCTGATAGCCAGACTCTACTAATTCATCAATGAATAATTGTGGCCACCCCGATGCATCGGTAGCCATCCCCATGAATAATAAGATTGCCCCTTTATTAGTGTCTTTTGGTGTAATAGATTCATACCATATCTTATAATTATCAGAGACTACGTATCCAGATTTTCCTTTTACAAATTCAGGAACCTTGGAGTTTAGGACTTTTTCAATAATCGCATCAGTATTATCTGGTAATTTTGGCCCTGTAAAGAATATAAGAATTATAATTCCAATTAATAAAATGAGCAGAGTAATCCCAAACATTTTCAACAACTTAATAAGTAACTTTTTCATATTCTGTCCTTTTCTCTCATTTTAAGTCTTATTAATCTAAAACTGTAGTAACTTTAAATATGTTTTCTTGTCTTGCGTCCCCACAAACAAAAAGGCCCAGATGTTTGTCTGAGCCTTTAGGTATTTTAGCCACTTAGCGCTGAATAGTTTACCTCCTATAGTTTTGCTTCAATATATTCTATTCTAAGAGGAATTACTGTATCGTATACAATATTAACTCGACCTTGTTCTTCTAACAGCTTAACTGCTTCATAAGCTCTTGGCGGTGATATATCTACCGCCATTAGTATTTCATCAATGGTCGCTCTGCCATGCTGCAGAATAAAAACGTATATTCCTTCTATATTGCTTTCTACCTCATTGAAATCGTCCATCTTCCCTTAAAACAAATCCAATGGATTAAAAGCCTGGATGGCTTGTCTGGGCTAGGTACTATCAGATGTACTTCTCAGTTTAAATCTCAGCCTTCCATTCTAGCCTTCAGGTTAGCCATAGTGACATCAGCTTCGTTTTCATTGAGCTTGACGATAACTGCATCAGCCAGTTTGCCTATTACTGGGATGGGGATTTTGTAGTCAACCTTACAGGTTAGCTTTGTCCCCTCACCCTCTTTTTCAAAAATCCAGGTAAAGGTACTCTCAATGCCACCTTTGGTCCTCTCAACAATACGCTTATTGGGGATAAACTCAAGGGTCTCGCCTGAGCCTTTAAACTTAAATCCTGCCATCTTGTAGACCCAGTCAGCACTATAGCCACCGTTTGGAAACCTTTTGACGTTGCTAATCTCTATGACGCTTGGCCAATATTCTGGCTGATGGTTGGGGTCGGACATGTAGTTAAATACTTTCTCAACTGGAGCATTAATATGAATAGTCTTTATAATCTTAGCGGTAGTTTTAGTTTCCTCCATAGCTTTCCTCCTTCTACAGTTTTATGGTTATTCCCTATATATAACAATACTCCCTCCGGCAAGGTCTCCTTGATATTTATTTATGGAGTCTGATTCAGTATTATCTCCTTGCCAGATGGTGATCTTGAAGTGATCGGGTTTTCCTGCAGTTTTGTCTCCATCAGTCGCATCAACTCGGTAAGTATTCTATTATGTATCCGTACGTCTCAGCAATTCACCTTTTTCTAATGGTATTGCCCTAGTTTTTCCTTTCCAACCGCTGCTCCGGGTGGCTTACAGACGTTGCAGGGCACATAGCCTTTTGCCTGTGCATCCTCCGCAGAGGAAAACCATATTTCATTTTTTGGATTTATCTTCTTAGCCCAGTAACAAGAGGGGTAGTGATACTTGTTTGAGTTTACGCTCCCCACAAACTGTGCCTTAGATTGTGGCAATGGCTGATGAGGAGATATCGACTCCTCTGGCGCCTGCTCGCATTCCACCCAAAGACCTCTATTATTCGCCCTTGCCTCCCGCTCAAGTTTTACAAAAAGCTCACTATGTTTTACATCAGGAGGGTAAGTATAAACATTTGCGTAACCCTGTTTTACTAACTCTGCATTTACAAAGAGATTTTCAACATACACATATCTTAATAGCCTGCCGTATTTATCTCTTTCGCTTACATCCTTTACAAGCCTCACATCTTTAAAGAAGCAGAGCTCTTTGGTTTTGGCTTTTGCTTCATCAAAGTAAGGCATTCCTTTCTCGGGAGTATCAATGCCGATTAGGCGAACCTTCTCAGTTTTTCCATTAAAAGAGACTTCAATAGTATCACCATCGATAATCCTGGTTACGCTTGCTTTCTGTTCTTCAGGTTGAATTTTTGATTCCGGTTTTTTGGTAGCCTCTTTCTCTGTTTCGCGTTTTTTGGGAGCTTCTGTTTTTTTAGCACAACCTATTGCTAAGGAGAAGAGTAAGATAATAGAAAGAATAGCTACCAACCATTTTCTCATATTCATAATCATCTCTTAACTTTCATATACCCTATTCTATCTTTTGGTGTTACTGTAGTAAATTGCAGTAGAAATAGCACGAATTATAATATCGTGTTACTTTTCTCCTTGCTAACTGTATCAAAACTGTATCAGACTCTAAAGCCACTTTTATGCTTTATCTCCTTAAAAACAAAAAAGCCCAGATATTAGGCTTGGCCTAAGGTAACCCGAATTGAATCCTCGTATTATAAAATTTCTTAATCCGCCAGAGAAAATCAGTTACATATATTCAACACTAGTTGGGTTTTTATTAGTTCAGACAACTTTGACTATATTCCCACCTGCTTAGGGGAGTCCATAGCAAGATGGTTTCTGTGCATTCTTGCGAGTCAGCTCTTTATCTTTTTTTCACTCTAAAGGGCTGGTTTTTGACTGCCTCTGTATTTGATGCAGTATCTATTGAGTAATAATAGAGAGTATTTCTTCCAATCAGTGCGCTAAAAGGTGCTGAGTAGGTAGTCCAAGGTCCACTGGATGAGATCCAGGAATAATAGGTGATTGCCGGTTCGTTAGCAGTAAGAGTAATCAAAGGAATGGTTCTAAACCAGTCACCTGGACCAGGACTCGCTGGGTCTGTCTCTAAAACAGTAACTGGTGCAGTGGTATCTTGCACGACAGTTACATTTATTCCTGGGGAAGGACTCTCTATGTTTCCAGCATTGTCTGTTGCTCTAGATTTAATATTATAAGCACCATTAGAAGGCAAATTCCAGTTTAAACTCCAGGAAGAGGAACCTGTTGCTAACTGCCAAGACCCACCATTTATAGAAATCTCTACTTTTGCCATACCTGAAGAAGAGTCAGAGGCACTTCCAGTTATGGTGTAGCTTCCCCCAGATAGTAGTGCTCCCTCTATTGGTGAACTTATTGAAGAAGTAGGTGCGGAAATATCAATCCTGAAGAGCTGATTCTTTATTGTCTCCACATTTGATGCACTATCTAATGAGTAGTAATAAAGAGTGTTTTGTCCGCTTGGAGCATTAAAGGATGCTGCATAAGTCGTCCAGGGACCTGCAGATGATATCCAGGAATAGTAGGTAATAGCTGGCTCATCAGCGGTTAAGGTAATAGATGGTACTGTTTTAAACCAACCACTCTCTCCATCAGGAGAAGCTGGATTAGCAGTTAATGTGGTCGTGGGGGCACTAGTATCTTGCGCTTCGAAGGTGACGTAACACTTAATAGAGGCTGTTGAACTGGCCAAAGCAACCACTTGCGAGAAAATCAATATAAACATGAGTATAGATAAGGTCACGAATGATGTATATATCTTTTGCATTATACGACCCGTTGTTATCCTATTAGTCCTTCCTTATTGAAAAGCTCACCGAAAAAAACTTCCTGAAAATAGCTATTAAGGCTATAGCTCCCGTAAGAACTATGGCTAGGTATGAACCTGGTGCCGTACGAGCTAGAAAACTTTTTAAGCTGTGATAGAGAAAGAACACTAAGCTACCAGATTTTACAGTGAAATACACCTTTGTTGCAGCAGCTACTCCGACCATAGCACCACCTTTACCTCTGATTACAGGGTATGCCTCTATATAGACAAAATATTTACCTGGTTTAGCTGCTCTAGGAATTCTAAGACTAACTTCAACCATCTGCGATTCATTTGGCTTTAGTTTAATTTTTTTTGGGCTGAACTCAAACCACTCAGCGGGAGGTTTCTGTTCTTTCTGTTTACCTGGATAGGCTACACGGACTCCGAATTCCTCTGATTCATCACCAGTATTCAGCACCGTTACAGACGGAATCGTGTATTCAAGCCCGGATACAAGTTTATCTTTTATAATAATTTTTCCCGGACCTATACCTACGCCGATAGAGGCAAAAGCGATTTTTTCGGCCAACAAGCTATACAAAACGAGAAGAACCAAGACCCATAATGTTCTCACTGCATGTATTCGGTTGTTGCCTTTAATTATCACAACTGCCTCCAAAGATGAAAGGAGGCGCAATCAAGCTTGAAATCTACCTTTGCGCCTCCATCGCTTTACTACGGAGCTGTAGCTCTTACATATACTGGGGCCACATAGACACCCAACGAGGATGTTGAAGATGGCGCTGTCAATTTGAGCCAAAGAGCTTGAGCTGCTCCCGCAGCCTTCCCAGTCGCAAACTGTGCATAAGAGGTCGTCAGAGCGCTATAGCCCCCTACACTAGTTAGTGACCATTCATGCTTATATGCATCAGGTCCTATTGTACCTGCTAGGGTCCATGTATTTATCACATCTCCCCATTCATCTTCACAATATGCACTATCTCCACTGACTTCAAAGCTTTCTGTTACGTTTCCACTGTTAGTTACAGTCACGCTCTGAGGAGAACTGGTGCTTGATGAAGTTACTACGCCATAGTTAATCGTCGCAGTATTGACTGAAACTGCAACAATTTCGGTACTAGTGACAGCATTTATCGTTGAAGATCCGCTTGTTAGTGCAAATACTGGAGCTGCACTACACAAAGCCAGCAAAGCTGCAAGAATAATAAAACATAACTTTTTGCTTAATCTCATTATTTTTCACCTCCTCCCAATAAAATAACCAAAGAGCAAAAATATATATCTAAAGTTTCACGAAACGTAAAGCGCAAAAGCTAACATGCTTTATGAAAAAATGGAGCAACTTTTCATCTTCATCCCATATCGCTGGCAATCAGCCCAGCTTGGGCATAGAAAATCATCTTACAGACTATTTCTCAAAGCGATTTGATAAAAAAGCTGTTCTTCGCACGGAAGGTTATTAGGAAAACAAAACTGATTTGAGCGCAGTTGGATTTTAACTATTTGTTTATTAGAAAGCTGGTGATCATGTGTAGACTTTAGGTAACTTTTCGTTTTAGCACAGTTTTTGTTGTGAGTTGAATCATATTAGAGATTGATTATTTCTTCCGCTACTTCTATATATTCAGCTAAAATAATAGTAGCTTAAGCTCACCTGCCTAAATTGCTCTCGAAGTAATCATTTTGCACTTTTATGTATAATTGTCAAGGTAATATATGGTAAATGATTAGCATGAGCAACCAGCTATGTTATTTGCTTTATTTCAGCTGTGGTCATGCTCACCTGTATATCAGAAGATTGAAGGAACTGAGACTCCTTTTTTTACACTTTCCCTCCTCGCAGCTAGACGAGGAAACAAAAAGGCCCAGATGTTTGTCTGAGCCTCTATAGTATATCTCCTATCCATTTCACTTTTGATCCTCGGCATTACTCTAGTAATGGAACGCTCCGATTGAAGTTTGTACCTACTATAACTAGGTCGAAAATGTTGATGACACCGTCATTGTTCACATCCGCTTCAGGGTCCCAGTTAGTATCTCCAGGCACCGAACCAAACGCTATTCCTACTCTAACAAGGTCATAGATGTTGACTACCCCATCTCCGTTTATATCACCTTGTAACAAGGGAATAAAAATACCAGTAATATAGTCACCCTCGCTTGGTCTCGAAATATAATCTTCAATGAAGAAATAATTGAACCTTTCTACTTCAACGTCTTCTGATACCCCTGTGGGCCAAATGAGGGTATCATCGTCATGTATCCCAGGTGTGCCCATAGGATTCACAACGCTTAATATGGCAACAATGCGTGGGCAATCGTAATCTATGATGCGTCCACCTGAATCAATAATATCGTTAAAAGTGTGAGTATCTCCGTTCAAACGAATGTCCAGTGCTCTCGAAGTGTCAATCCCAAAATTACCTGTTTTTGTTGTTATAATTTGGTGCAGTGACACATCGGCAGCAACAATAGGTTGTCCGCTGCTATTTTCTCCCGCTACTAAATTGCGATAGTCAATCATTCCAAAGGAAGGCACTATATTTCCTGTATCAGGATCAATGTGAGGAAGTTGAAGGGCTTGCATATTTCCAGTATCTGGGGCATTGCTGCGAAAGAGGATATACTCTTGTCCAAAAACAAAGGGCTCATCCATCCTTGCCCAGGGTATAAGCTTTGGACCTCCGAAAGTAGTAGGAGAATCAGTCATAACCACTGTACCAGCTGGCACTTTTCCCGAGGTAGAACTGACTGATAAAAGGGTAATTACTATAATAACCGTAATCAACACGAAGACCGCTTTTCTGATCCTTTTAAAAGTAGGATTAACACCTGCCACTAGCTTACCCTCAGCATTTAAAAACAGAGCCAACCTATCTTCTCAGGTCGGTCTCTTACT
>CAYGBL010000016.1:0-36788 GCA_964348135.1 uncultured Actinomycetota bacterium | reverse complement strand
TCGAGTAAATAATTTACAATCTGTTCGGCAGAAGAAATCTTGGCTTTCTTTAATATGCTGAATTGCCTTAATGTCCCTTTCTTCATTCTTCACACATCCTTTTTCTGACCATACATCTCTCTCTGGTGACCTTTAAGATAGCTCTTAGCCCTCAGCATATTGTTAAATACCCTTAATCCCTCACTGACATCTTTAAATGAGTATGAGAAAGGTGAACTAAAAAAGGACTTGATGTTGGGACCTAATGAAACACTCCTATAGAGCTTGCAGAACTGCCTGTAGAAATCCTTCAGAGGTATCTTAGTTGGAAGCACCGCGTGGAGAAAGTCAAATAATTCGTAATTTCGAGTAGTAAGTTCCTCCCATTTCTCCTTGAAAAAATCTGTGCCAGGGAGAGGAGTAAGAATAGTTATTTGTGGTGAAAACAATTTTAATCTCTTGATATAGTCCCTGAGCAATCTAAACTCACGCCTGCCATACCAGGGACTGACTATAAAGGCGCCCTGTACCTCTATGTTGTTTTTTCTGAGAATCTTAACTGCTTTTTCATTAGTTTGAATAGTGTTCTTTTTATTAAGTGCCTTTAACTCCTCTTCTAGAAAACTTTCAAAGCCAATCAGAACCCAGTTCAGTCCCACTTCCTTCCACTTTTCAACAATCTCAGGATGCTCGCTAATGGTATCGCTCCGAGCCTGAAAACCAAAGGTTTTTCCTAAACCTGCTTTTCTAATTTGCCGGCAAATTTCTTCTGCTCTCGATACACTATGCAAAAAATTATCGTCACTAAAAAAGACTGCCTTAGTTTTAACATTCTTAAGTTCATTAACCACCCGATCGGCAGTTTTTGCCCGATACCTTCCCTGATAAAATTTCCAAACTGAGCAGAATTTACAGCGATAAGGACATCCTCGTGCTGTCTCCAGCATTGTTAGTGGCTTATTTTTCTTGTAGAAATACTCAGATCTGTACTTCTCTACCAGGCTCCTCTCGGGTTCAGGGGTACCGTCAAGATTGGTCATAAGCTTTCGGGGAGCGGTGAAGGTGCTTACGCCTCTCTTCTTGAAAGCAATTCCTGCTACATTCTCCAGTTCCCCTTTTTCTTCAAAAGTTGCCAGTAACTCACTTACCGTTTCCTCTCCCTCACCAATTACAACCGCATCGGTATAACCATCCAGACAATCCTCTGGGCTCAGTGTTACATGGTGTCCTCCCACAAAGGTAAAAATTTTAGGATTATATTCCTTAATTTTTCGTACTGCTTCTCGAGCTTGATAAACAGCAGTGGTAAAGGGAACTGCGACTCCAACGGCCTGGGGTTTAAATTCATGGAGGGCACTTGTTATATTGGGATTTAGACGCATATCCAGGATTCGCACCTGGTGGTCATGCAAAATGCATCCTGCAACTGTTTCCAATCCCAACGGCTCAGTAAGAGCCATATGATTAAATCCGATATATTTTGCTGACTGGGGCTGAACCAAAAGAACACGCATTTGCCTATTTTACGAATACTCAAAAGGGTTATCTGCTAACAAATAAATCCTAAATACCAATTATGTTGGAATATTCCCAGTCATATTGTTTGCGTAAGTTCGAGCTTTCTCTCCTTATAGGGATATCAACTCAAAACTAATTGGTCGAGTTTTTCAATTAAGATTAAAGTTATAAATAATTGATAATAAGAGCCTAAATATTCAATTAAAAAATTCTGAAAACTATTGCGTTGATAACCTCTTAACGATATAAAAAAGTATTTCAATCCAATGCTATTATTTTACTAATATTGAAGCATACCCAACCACTGAATGATAATCCCCACTGGAATCTCCCGAGGTCTTATGGGTTAAAAGCTCGGCCTCTGTGGCTCCCAAATCCTTGGCAGCAAACAGCATAGCTGCAACAGGCCCTGGGCCACACATAGAGATATTATTGGTGCGTACTGTCTGCAAAAGAGCTTCGGGACTCAACTCCTGAATTGCCTTGATAGCATCACCGTCTTTTTTAATAGCGGTATCGTGGTCTTCATAGTGAGTAAAATCTGTGGACGCAATAATGACTGAAGAACCCCCTCCTTGTAGTGTACCCAAAGTTTTTGCTACTGCTAATCCTACATCCCGGCAAGTTTCCAGGCTTTGATCCAGAAAGCAAATAGGAACAAACTTGAAATCAGTGCCAAAGACATACTGGAGAAATGGCAGCTGCACCTCTATAGAATGCTCAAGAGCATGTGCTCTATGGTCTTCTTCTGCTTCGCTGCTATTTTCCAGAATGGCTCGTGCAACCGAAAAATCAATCTCTACCTTTCCAAATGGTGTTCTCCATAAACCTTCTGCCTGGATAGAGACATCTGCCCCCATACCGGTATGGTTGGGTCCCATTATCACAACTAAGGAAGGAATGAGGTCGTTTGCCAAAAAACTGATACCATAAGAAGCAACTGACCCTGAGTAAATATAACCGGCATGCGGGCTAATAAGCCCCAACACTTCTTTTTTGCCCCTAGGGTTAATCTTAGGAAGTTCTCCGGGGCCTAAAGGACCGAGAAAACATTCCTCGATTTGATTCTTTAACTTTTCCGCATCTGCCGGATAAAAAGTTCCTGCAACTACTGGTTCTCTTACCATTATTCTTGTCTCAAGTCTCGAGTTTCAAGTTGCACGTTTCGGTCGACAAAATTCCTGAATTATTACTGAATCTGGCTCACAGGCAGAGGGATTATAATCTTCTCCTCCTGACCCTCTACTGAAATTTCCACTATATATCCCCCTGGTGTCTGAAAATTTATCCGATTGAGCTCAGAAATCATATTTGCTTTACTTCCACCTTTATGAATATTTACCCTTAACTTAAGAGGTTGAATCGTATCTTTACCATTAGGATTTATCAATCTTAGAGATATGCTATAATTTCCTTCATCTCCCTGCCAATTGACAAAAATAACCATTCGGTTATGAGTAACTGGGAATTTACGAGCACTAATACTATCAAAAATCCCCAGTACGCTAATCTTTCCATCTGAACTTACATGGGCAACGTCACAAAAGAACCCGTAGTTATATTTGAGCATTGAATATCCCTATTATCAACCTGCACACTACTAGAAATCTTTGGTAAAAGTACCTTTATCCCATCTATGCCGCAATTACAGCGAAAATTCATCCGTACAGGCTTCATTTAATACTATTGCTTTTTTGTAAAGCATCTTCAATAATTCGCCAACCAGCCTCTACCATTGCATCTACAATATAACACTCTCTATGCATAAGCAGCCCTAAAGCATCATCTTCAGTTATGTCTATGTTGAATTGACCAGCATTTTCTATCACATCCTGCGCTGTCCACTCAACTGTTGCATATTTTTTATCTTTCACGCAATACTCCTTTTGATCTATTCTCTAAAGACAACAACCCCTTCTCTATATATCCACACTTCCTTATCCTATTTGATTAAGGATTGCTTTTTATAAACTTAATCTCTAAGTAAACAGCTTATAAACTTACTTGCTTGTGCTTCCATATTATGTAATATTTCTTGTGCATATGGTTCAGTTTGCGATATTTCACTTGCAATAGTTTTTCTGGGATTAAACTGCTGCAAGGTATATTTTTTAGCTCCTTTAATGGTATTGGCAATTTCCAGGATATCCGATTCATCTACAAAGCCCGGTACTACAGTGGTGCGAAATTCATGGTCAATGCTAGAGCTCAAGATTATGTTTATGCTTTGCATTATTTGCTTAATATCTACAGAAACACCGCAAGCCTTATTGTAGTTATTAAAACCAGTCTTTATATCCATAGCAAAATAATCAACCAAACTCTTTTCAACAAGCGTTTTAAGCATATCTGGCCTTGAACCATTAGTGTCCAGCTTTACCGGATAATCTAGTGACTTGATTGTACCTAGAAGTTCGGGCAGAGAATTATGTACTGTTGGTTCCCCCCCGGTTACCACCACACCATCAAGCCATTCTTTTTTTTCTTTTAAATGTTTTTCAATCTCCTCCCACTCATAGTTTGCCAGTTTCTCCGGTTTTAAAACCAGATCGGGATTTTGGCACCAGGGGCAGCGAAAATTACAGCCACCAACAAAAAGCGTGGCGGCCAATTTCCCTTCCCAGTCTAGCATAGTAGTAGGAATAAAACCTTTTATAGCTGTATCCACTTTAATATTTCTTCCCGGTCAGGTACTCTACCGTGCCAGGAATATACCTCCTTCTCGCCCTCGTCAACAACTACAATGGAAGGTGTAGTCATTACCCCATAATAACTTGCCTGCGCTAATCCATCGGCTTCTTCAACATTTAGCAGTTCAACATTATTGATACATGAAACAGCCTCTTTAGCAGCTGGGCACCTTCGACAGGTTGGGCTCCAGAACAGTTTCACCTTCATGGATTTCCCCTCCCAAATTTGTCCTCACGCGGTCGTTAAGTTCCGCTGCTTTTCCCTTATTCCAACCGCTTATATTAGAATAGTAACCGACAATTCTCGTCATTGAGTCTACATTGTTGCTCCCGCATTTTGGGCAACTATCATGCAGACCCCTTACAGTCTGGCTGCAGTCACAACAGAAGGTAAATTCTGGAGAAAATGCAATCTGCTCAGCAGCTGTTTGCTTATAGACCTTCATCACAAAATTTTTAATCGATTCCGGACAAGGCTCACTCTCCCCTAACCAGATATGGATAATACTACCAGCCTCAATGAGAGGATGGAATTTAGCCTGCATCTGCACTCTATCAATGTAATCAACAGCTGCATCATAAGCTAGGTGAATCGAGTTTGTGTAGTAATAAAAATCATTATCCGGATTTCCTTTTATTACCTTCCTCGCTTCATCTGGATAGTATTTCAAATCCAGCTTTGCCAAACGATAACCACTGGACTCTGCCGGTGATTCCTCTAAAATGAGTTTAATCCCATACTTTTGGTTTATTTTGTCACACTCAAGCTTCATATGGCTTACAACTTGCAGTCCAAATCTTAATGCCTCCTGCGACTCATGCAGCTGATAACCAGTATGGTATTGAACCATTTCATTCAACCCAAACAGGCCTGCGAGGAAAGTAAGCCTGCCAGCTTTTAAATAAGCTTCCCCGTCATCATCTTTTAGGAAAAGAGCAAGCGGTCCCTCTTTTCCAAAGGCGAGCAGTTTCTTAATAAATTCAAGCTTCTTTAAGTGAGCTTGTGCAACAATCTCCAGCATTGCATCCAGTTCCTGGAAGAGGTGCTCAGTGCTACATTTTGCCTTATATGCTATACGCGGGAGATTTATGGTGACATTCTGTAATGCAGAAAACCGCATTTTTTCGGGAGTCTTAGCTTCTTCCAGATCGGTTTCGTTTAGTTTTAATTTTAGACGACAGCACTGGCTTATTGTCGTAGAATCACCTCTGTCAAATACGAAATAGGTAATCCCCATTTTGCTGGCTACTCTACAAGCTAGTGCGAAGAATTCATCCCATCCTTTAGATTTCATACCGTCTTCATTAATATGTAGTAGAGGTTTAGGAAAATAAAAAGTTCTCCCTTTAGCATCACCTGCAAGGTATATCTCAAAAAGTGCTTTTATAAACAAGTTTGATTCTCTCTCAAAGTCTTTATACTTAAGACAGCCTTCAACTGGTTCATCATGATATACGAACTCTTCATTGATTCCCTTGGTAATATACTTCCCGCCTGGTCCAATGGCTGGCGACTCTCTAAAATGTTTAGGAATACCGTAATAGAGGTTAAGGTCTGAGAATACTAGCTGAGATCCTCTAGCTCCTGCAAGTTCAGAAAATTCCCATACTAACATCTGTGCAATCTGCTTAATCTCTTTGTAAGATAAATCCGTTAGAAATGGTGCAAAAAACACATTTACAGCTTCCCAGCCAATGGCACCAGCATAATGGGATTGCAATGTTGACGCCATTTTTACCATATGACCGATCAGAGTCTCTGGATGCTTAGCTGGTTTGGATGCACTGGGTATATTTGGTAAATCCAACCCGAATTTCTTTATGTAGTCTAGAGAATGGCCACCGCAATAGGGTCGCACTATGAATCCTAAATCGTGGCAGTGAATATCGCCCATAAGATGCGCCTGGGCGACGTTTTCTGAAAAGACTTTACGTAATGCATATTCCTTAAGAATAGTTTCAGCAATCGTAAGATTAATAGATTCCGGATTATGTGTGGTATTACTGTTCTCTTTGTTCGCATTTAATATTATTTGCTCTACATCATACATAGGAAGGCCCAAATGAGAGTGCTTCTTGTGCATGATAGTGAGATTTCGCTCTATTAGTTCTGTGTCAACAAGTTCACGTATGATGCTGGTTGTAATGGTGTTAAAATTGCTTTCAAGAATCTTTGTCTCTACGGCGTCTGCTATTTCTTGTGCTAATTCTGGGCTGGCGGCGGTTTCTTTTACAAGAGAATTAACAATTTTGCTCTTATCCCATGGATTTATCTCTTGCTGTGAGGCGGTGGTAACCATAAGTGCAATATCTGTTGAGTCGTTCTTTATACTGCCTTTTTTGATAACATTAATAGTGCGATGATTGTTCATTGCTACACTCATTTGGGCCTCCTTTACACTATATATTGTGGCATCAAAATTAATTGCCACTATTTATTGTGTTCAGTATACACTATACTTTCCATCTGTCAAGGAATATTTATGAAATTCATTATTCTTTTTTTCTTTGACTATCATTTACAGGAATTATAAGTATCTCTCCTGGATAAATGAGAGCTGACTTTACTTCATTGATCTCCTCTAATTTCGAAATATAGACTAAATAGTTTGAACCAGGTGGTGCATATCTCTTGGCAATACTCCAAAGAGTATCTCCCGTTTTGACTTTGATTTCCTTAAATTGGATATGCGAATCATTCGAAACTGCACTTAAATTCGCAGCCCGCATAAACAAAATTAGTATAACCAGCAAACAAAATCTGATAAATGGCTTCATATTTTCACCCTATAAAAAACGAACACATGTTTGCTTTAATATTATAACGAACTAATGTTCTTGTCAATATATTTTTCTGCATATTTTCATTGCTATTAAAAATGTGCCACGTTTACTCCTTTTTCTAAGCTGAATCGAAATATGTAGCCATCATGATCTATATACGAACTAACGTTTGCTTTTTATAGCCATTTGTGGTATAACAAAAGAAAGAAAAAGCCGGAAAGGAAGGGATCTAATTGAAGAAAATTTCTCTCAGCTCCAGACAGGAAGAAATATTGAATTTTATCAAGACTGAAATCCAAAAAAAGGGCTACCCACCCTCTGTCCGGGAAATAGGCAAGGCTGTGGGCTTGAGTTCGAGTTCAACGGTTCATAGCCACCTTACCGCTTTAGAAAAGAAGGGTTTTATACGAAGAGATCCCACTAAACCAAGAGCTCTCGAAGTTTTGGACTACCGGCCTACCGAACTTCCTACCATATCCAAAAGAATACGAAACATTCCACTCGTTGGAAGAATTGCAGCTGGTGTCCCATTATTAGCACAAGAAAACATTGAAGATACCTTCCCTCTTCCGTATGAATTCGCACAGGATGAAAGTTGCTTTATGTTAAAAGTGGAAGGGGAAAGTATGATCGAAGCTGGAATCATGCCAGGTGATTATGTAATAGTAAAACGGCAGTCTGCTGCAGAAAATGGTGACATAGTCGTAGCTATGCTGGGAGACGAAGCGACCGTAAAAAGGTTTTTCAGAGAGATTGATACTGTTCGTTTACAACCCGAAAACCCTTTCATGGAGCCCATAAGAGCAAAAGAAGTTAAGGTCCTGGGAAAGGTGATTGGGGTAATAAGACGCTTATAATCTTTTTATCCTGTTCTTGCTATTTGTTGGTAAAAACTTGGATAACAACCTCAGTTTTTTCCCCTGATTTTTTCCGCATTGTAACAATCCCCGTACGCTCGTCCTTCGTGCCCGTTATTATCGCTCCCTCTTCACCGGCTCGTGCCGTAGTAGCAGTTTGGCTTATCGTCCATCCTTCAGCCGGAAGATTTTTCTCGTAATAACTCTTCACCTTTTCGACTCCATCTGATGTCTCTACAGCTACATTCAGACTGGCAGCTCCCTGCTCTGCATTTATTGAACTGGAGCTAATGATTTTAGCATTTTTATATACCGGCATATCTGCTGGCCAATTTTCAGGGAGTTTCTTTCCCGCTTCAATCTGTGCCTCACCTTCCTCGGTTTTCACAGTAACCTTGCCGCTTTCTCCCTTTTGTTCTACAGTTACGCTTCCTTCCTTGTCCTTGTAAACAGTCTTTTTTGTGCAACTGGATGAACCTAAGAACAAGAGAACTACCATTATAAGAATAATTCCATAACGAATAGTCATCGTATCTCCTTTCTAATACACATTAAGACCGGCAAAATAAAGAGAATCTGCAGACTAACAACAAGACAAGCTACATCGATAAGACAATTTATAGCCGGTAAGCATGTAAACAACTTTGGTTTGCCGATAAGTACGATTTCAGTAGTATCTGTATTTTGGAAATTTAAATTTATATCTTAATTTCAACCTTAAGCGTTTCTTTCAGCAATGTCGCCTATAATAGGGAGCTTATAACGCTCACCCGTATAGGCTTTTATCATTAATATTATCCAAATTACTAAAGCTCCTAGGGCCAGAACTGCAAAAGCAATTCCAATTAAGATCCTAAAGATTAACCCCAGTACAGGAATAAACCCAAGCACTTGAAGCAGTATTGTCAAGATTATATAGATTATTACATAAGCGCCAAAAAACAGAATGGATTGCATGGCATGGAAACGTACATATTTGTTCTCTCTCTCAATCAGGTAAAACACTATGCCTGTTACTATACCAAGAATATATGAAAGTAAAGCCGCAAGGTTGGGCTCCAGTCCTGTGCTTGTTTTTTTATCATTGTTAGGTTCCGCCATTGTTTCTGGTTTATCTTCTGCCAAAATAATCACCCCCATTGACAATTCTTTTAAGTATTCCGCCTGTCCCCAAAAATACCTTTAAGTTTTTATAATAAATTTTTTTACCTGTAATGATAAAGAGTGTGGGATTTCAGCTACAATCCTTGTGCCCGCCTCTGAGTATTTTTCTGATATAACGGTGCCCTTTTGGTGTATTTTTTGGACTAGATCACCGCGGCTGAAAGGAATTTCTAAAGACACTCTAGTAGTTGATGGAACTTTCTTCTCGATTCTCTCTAAAAGCTTCTGCAGTCCGTATCCGGTTTTTGCTGATATCAGAACGCCATCGGGATTACTTTTTTGCAGGATCTGACGGCTCTCCTCATCAATAAGATCAGCTTTATTGAACGCATTTAGCACAGGGCTACCGGCTACACCAAGTTCCCCCAGTACTCTGTTTACGGCTTCTATTTGCCCCTTCATGCGTGGATGACTGGCATCTATTACATGAATGAGAAGATCAGCCTGACGGACCTCTTCCAAAGTTGAATGAAAAGCAACAACCAGTTGGTGAGGTAATTTGTGAATAAAGCCGACAGTGTCGCTTAAAATCACAGCTTGTTTGTTGGGAAGAATCAAACGCCTTGCTGTCGAATCCAGCGTTGCGAAAAGCTTATCTTCTACAATTACATTAGCTTCGGTCAAAGAATTTAAAAGGGTAGATTTACCTGCATTGGTATATCCTACTAAAGAAATTAAATATACCTCTGCCTTCTTTCGTTTCTTGCGTTGTAGTGCTCTATTTTGAGCAATATGCTTCAGTTCCCTCTTGAGGTAGGTTATCCGGTGCCTGATTCTCCGCCTATCAACCTCCAGTTTGGTCTCACCGGGTCCTCTGGTTCCAATCCCACCACCTAAACGCGATAGCTCTATACCTTTTCCTGTCAAACGGGGCAACAAATAATCTAACTGGGCTAGTTCAACCTGAAGTTTACCTTCACTTGAATGCGCATGCTGCGCGAAAATATCTAGAATTATGGCGGTGCGGTCTATTATCTTGCGATTGATAATATCTTCCAAATTATGCTGTTGAGAAGCAGAAAGATCATTATCAAAGATTATAAGATCGGCATCAAAACTCTCTGCCAAGGTTTTTATTTCATCAACCTTACCGGGACCTATATAGGTGCGTGCATCCGGTTTCTCTTTTACCTGGCTCACCCTGGCTACAACCTCTGCTCCTGCAGTCAGCGCCAATTGCTGTAACTCATTTAGTGATTCTTCTATATCTCTTTCTTTTGAGGAGTGGAAGTTAAGCCCCACCAGGATGGCTTTCTCTTTATCTCTCGCCACAACTATCTTTCTATTTCTATTGATTTCCAGATCTCTCCCTTTTGCTCTTAACTGGGACTATTAACAAGTAAAAGTAACGTTTTATATAGGGTGAGGCCCATTTGCCTTAACATTAAAATTAGTCGAGTCGGTGTTTCTTAGTTGACAGTCGGGAGTATAATTTTCACTCACCATTACCGACTCCCCACCGACCACTTTCCCGCGTGTCTTTGACTGCTTTGCCTGAGCAAAATGTGTCAACCTATCTCCTTTAAAATACACCTTAACAATACATTAAACATAATAGCTTTAAGTATGTAGTATAAGATTTAGAAAAATCCCCTATCATCCTGCTCTATTCTCTAACCTATCAACTATCCTCGCTTCAATACCTTCTCAATTCTTCTTAAAGCTTCAATTAGTTTCTTATCATCAATAGTAAGAGAAATTCTCACATATCCTTCGCCGCTAGGACCATAAGCATTACCGGGAGAAAGCACTACTCCAGCCTCATTCAGCATATACGTAGCAAAACTTGCTGAAGTAAATTGTTCAGGTACGGGAACCCAGATATAGATGGAAGCTCTGGTTTTGGGAAGGTTCCAGCCCATACGGTTTAACGCATCTATTACCAGATCTCTGCGCTTTTGATATATTTGGCACATCCTGGTAACTGACTCCTGTGGGCCACTTAATGCCTCTATCCCAGCTAGCTGAATAGCATTAAATATACCGGAATCGATATTTGTTTTTACTCTTCCCAACGCTTCTATTACCTCAGCACTTCCTACTGCAAAGCCAACTCTCCATCCGGTCATATTATAGGTCTTGGAAAGCGAGTGAAACTCTACGCCTACTTCTTTGCTTCCCTCTACCTGTAAAAAACTGGGTGCTTTGTATCCCTCAAATGTTATCTCTGAATAGGGATTATCATGACAAACAATTATTTCATATTCACTGGCAAATTTAACAATTCTTTCAAAAAATGCCAAATCAGCAGTAGCGGCTGTAGGATTATTTGGATAACTTATAAACATCATCTTGGCCGCTTTTGCCGTCCTTAAATCTATACCGTCTAGATCAGGCAGAAAATTGTTTTCAACCTTTAGGGGCATTAAACACCTATTCCCGCCTGCAAGAATAGTACCCGTATTATAGACTGGATAACCTGGATCAGGCACAAGAACAGTATCACCGGGGTCGACTATGGCAAAGCAAATGTGAGCAAGCCCTTCCTTAGAGCCTATTAACGGGAGCACTTCTGTATCAGGATCCAGTTCTACTCCAAATCTTTTCTCATACCACTGTTTTATGGTCCTTCTAAACTCCGGGTGTCCGTAATAGGAAGGATAGCGATGATTTTCAGGATTTCTTACCTGCTTACACATCTTCTCAACAATATTTTTTGGCGTAGGTTGATCTGGGTCACCTATGCCTAGACTTATAACATCCACACCTTCTTTTCTTTTCTCTTTTATCTTTTTATCAATCTCTGCAAAAAGATACGGAGGTAGATTTTCAATTCTCTTGGCAAAACCCATTCACATTCTCCTTTCTGGATTAGTTGTTAGTGCTCAGTCAACAATTGGCAGTTAACTATTCGTCCGCGGCTAACATTTTTGCTTATGAGAGCTCTAAGACTTTACATATACATCTTTACAGCATTGTGGCCTTTCTACTTCACCACTCCAATTACTCGATTATTTTACCGTTTTAAACTTCAATAGTACCCGTGAATACCTTTTCCGCTGGTCCTGTAAGATAAATGTGATTATTCTCCGACCATTCAACCTCCAAATCTCCCCCCTGGAGATGAACCATAACCTTCCTTCCAGTTAATTTGTTACGAAATGCTGCTATGACCGCTGCTGATGCTCCAGTGCCGCAGGCAAGAGTCTCTCCTGCTCCCCGTTCCCAAACCCTTACTTTTATCTCTCTTGGTCCCAGGATTTGAACAAACTCGACATTTATTTTTCGGGGAAATACAGGTAGATTCTCAATTATTGGTCCAACTTTATTAACTGCTACATTTCCCGTATCTTCAACAAATATGATGCAGTGAGGATTTCCAATGGATAGGCAGGTTACCTGCAATTTAGTCTCTTTTATATTAAGAGGCTCATTGATTACCTCACCTTTACCACCAAGCATGGGAATCTGCATCCTGTCAAATTCAGGTATTCCCAAATCGGCTTTGACTCCCACAACCACATTCCCCTCTTTTAACAATGATACTTCTTTGATTCCTGCCGCTGTTTCAATTAACAGGTCGGAATGCGGTGAGAGGCTGAAATCATATATGTACTTGCTCATACATCTTATACCGTTTCCACATATCTCAGCCTTGCTGCCGTCAGAATTATAATAATCCATGGCAAAATGGCACTTTTCCGAAGTCCGAATGAAGATAATACCATCAGCTCCTACTCCAAAATTGCGGTTACAGAGCCTGGCCAGTACTTTAGGTTCGAAGCTATGGTTATCTTTAAGAGCATTCACCATTATGAAATCATTTCCCTGCGCCTGATACTTTGCAAACTGCAGTTCTCTCATGCATCATTCCTTTCGTTATCGCCCCATTTTGGTTTGCTACATTCTATTTCCCATTTCTTCTCTATCTCACTGCAAATTATGGAAACTGGTGCTTCTTTTTCCATATTAATCCACTTGATACGCGGATCCGCTCTGAACCACGTAAGCTGCCTTTTGGCATATTGCCTACTTCGGGTTTTTATCAGGCTTACTGTTTCGTTCCAGCTTATTTCCCCGCGTAAATAATCAACGATTTGTCTGTACCCTAACGCCTGTATGGCAGTCGCGGTATTTCCCAACCCTTTGCTATAGAGGTCCTTTGTCTCTTGCAATAGTCCCGCAGAAAGCATTCTATCAACTCTTTTGTTTATTTTGTAATAAAGCTCTCTTCTGGATAGCTGCAGTCCAAAAAAAAGTAAATCATATATGGACTCCCTCTTTTTCCATTCTTTTTGGTAATAGGAAAAGGGTTTGCCTGTAAGCTTAATAACCTCTAAAGCTCTTGCTACTCTTCTGCTGTTTCTAGGATCGATCCTCTTAGCTGACTCAGGATCCAGATTCTCCAGCTCCTGGTATAAAATCTTATTATTCACTTCTGCTAAGTCTTTCTTTTGCCCATAGGGTTTAGTCTCGGAAGGAAATTGTAGTTTATCAATTACTGCTCTAATATAAAGACCTGTGCCACCTACCAGGATTGGTATTTTACCGCGCATATTTATATCAGATATTGTATTTCTTGCCATCTTCTGATAGGCAGCTACACTAAATTCTTCTTGTATGTCAACAATATCAATTAAATGATGCCTTACGCGTTCCCTTTCCTCCGCAGCCAGTTTATCAGTGCCGATATCCATGCCCCTGTAGACTTGCATAGAATCTGCAACAACAATCTCGGAATCAAGAAGCGTGGCTAATTTTAAAGCAACTCTGCTTTTTCCTGCTGCAGTAGGCCCAACTATCGCCAGAACACGTTCTTTCCTTTTGTCTCCAGAACTATGCTGCTTTATCCTTGCCGTTGGCACCTCCTGATTAAAAAATCCTAAATCCCAAATGGTTCGACAAAACCTATCCTGAGCCTGTCGAAGGGTTCATCATCCTAAGCCTGCCGAAGTAGAAAATCCAAAATCCCTACCTACTGCCCAGCAAATACTCAAAACCAGTAATTGCCGGTTTTGGTATATTGATTTCAATTATTCATGCTTGCATACAACTTAGGGTTCTACCACCCAAAAACATAACCCTTCTGAGATTACCTGTATCTCTCTACTCTAAACCTAAATAACTGGTAGTCTTCATCCTCTGCAATGCCGCCCTTTTGTCTTGCAATCGAGACTTGTTGTCCTACTGAATCAACACCATCGATATCTGGAAGCAGAAGTCCGCATCGGCCACCGCACATAACATATACACCATACATCTTATGGTCTAATTGACTTTCATCAGACACTTCTTCAAGATCTCCAAGTATGTCAACTGAATATTCCAGGTAAGACAGCTCTGAAACCTTAACGGGAAAAAAGCGTGGATCTTGCATCGCTGAATGGATAGCATTCTGAATAATCTCTTCCGCAGCACTTGCAGTTGTAGGTTTAGTCGTTCCAATGCACCCGCGCAAGGCTTTTCCCTTCTTCAAAGATACAAACACAGCAGCGGGCTTTTTTAAATAGTCTGGAAGATTTTTAGGTGGCTTTATAGCCTTATGTTCTTTTACGTAAGTTTCCACAGCCTTCCTGGCAATATGTACTGGTGTACTCACCCTCTTTCGTTTTCTCTCCCTTTTAGAGCTCTGTAGATAAGGAATTTCCTCGAAAAGCCTCATTCTCTCATCCCTTCGCACCGGTTTTACCAGAGCAACTAAATAGCCATCCCCGAAGGGACTGCTATAGGTAACAATCTCTGTAGCAACTTTATAACCATCAAAAGAGCCAGCCAAGACTACAAGTGGTAAGAAACCGCATCCTCTAACATCGTCAATTTGTGAAGAGTCCATATCAATAATTCTCCTGAAGTCTTCTTCACTTATTGCATCTATGACTTGCTGATCAAGCTCTCTGGCCTCCTCAAAGCTATTACGATCCTCAATCTGGGAACTTGAGAGGCTTCCGCTTGCAACAACGGCAATCCTTCTCCCTAAACCACCGCTTGCCCTTTCCAGAGCGACCCCAAGTCTATAGTGATCAAAAATCCCAAGATCACATATGGAAATACTAACGATTGGCAGATTAATCTTGTCCTGGAATAAAGTAAGAGGAATAAAGACCCCGTGGTCAAGATAAGCTGATGCTTCGTCCTCGAATCTGCTTTTTTCCAGCCCCACGGCTGGAATCCCCAAAAACTTTGATTCATGCAATATCTGATCAGCTAATTCCTGATCGCAAGGAACCTCAAGATATTTTTCTTCACCTGCTGCCAGCCCTTTGAGGACAGGTTCCTTCTTTATGGCGAAAGCATCTGCAAAGCAACTTCCGTGAGGAGAAATAAATACAAGAGTCTCAGGACTGTTAGCAAATATTTTTTTCCTGATATCCTGCATTCCCTGTCTAATTACTTCGAGCTTATTAACCTCATCATTATTTCTTTTCTTGTCAATTAAAACTGTCGGATGAGGAACAATAGCCCCACAAAGAATGTTCATAGAGTTCCTTATTGCTTAACTGGAGTTCCCTCTAAATACCAGGTGCGAGCATTAGTAATATAAACATTAACAAACTTAGAGATAAGCTCCTGCCCGCCCCTAAAATTGACCACGTTGTTATTTCTGGAGCGCCCGCTCAAGACCGATTGATCCTTTTTGCTAGGCCCTTCTACCAATACCTCCAGACATCTCCCAATCTTTTTTTGGTTTCTTTTATAAGTAATAGGATACTGAGTCTCAAGCAGACGGTTAAATCTCTCTAGCTTAATAACCCTCTCAACCTGACCTTCCATAGAAACAGCCAGCGTTCCTGGTCTGGGGGAGAACATAAACGTAAATACCTGATCAAACTCGACTTCTTTTACCACCTTCAGAGTTTCCTGAAAATCCTCTTCTTCTTCACCTGGAAATCCTACGATAATGTCTGTGCTCAAACTTACTCCGGGTATTATCTTTTTTATTTTCTCAACCAGTGAAATATATTCCTGTTGAGTATACCCTCTGTTCATCAAGTGAAGTATCCGGTCTGAACCAGCCTGGATGGGAAGATGAATATGCTCGCATACTTTGGAAATTTCAGCAATAGCTTTTATTATCGAATCGCTGAAGTCTTTTGGATGAGAAGTTATGAATCGTATACGTTTAATTCCATCAATCTCATTGATAAGGTAAAACAGCGTATGCAGCTTAATCTCCCCGTAAAGATCGCAGCCATAGGAATTAACATTCTGTCCAAGCAAAGTAATTTCTTTTACTCCTTCTAAAGCGAGCTTTTCTATCTCCCCTAAAATTTCTTCCTCTGTCCTGCTTTTTTCTGGGCCTCGAACATAGGGAACAACGCAATATGAACAGAAATTGTTGCACCCTATACTTATAGGAACCCAAGCCTTGCACGAACTTTCGCGTAACGTCGGAAGGTCACTGCAGAACCCGTCGGATTCTTCCCATAGTTCGCATGATGGTGTTCCTTCTTCCCTTACTTCCTTAACGAGCTCCCCCAGTCTTGAAATATTGTGGGTTCCGAATACCAGATCAACATAGGGCATCTTCTCTTGAATCCTCATCCCTTCCTTTTGTGCTAAACATCCGCCAACAGCAATGGTCAGGTTTTTCTTTTTGCGCTTAAGAGATTTTAGGGCTGACACTTGTCCGTAGAGTTTACTTTCTGCATGCTCTCTTACACAGCACGTATTGAATACGATGATATCAGCTTCTTCTAACCTTTGAACAGCTTCAAAACCGCAATTCCTAAGAATTCCAGCCATACGTTCCGAATCATGTTTATTCATCTGACAGCCAAGGGTTCTAACCGTAAACTTTAGCAAACTCATCACCATCTAAAGTATAGCATAGAGCTTAGAGCACAGAGCATAAAGAAGATTTTGAAAAATCTCTAGTCCATAAAGTTTTCCAGCCTCACGTGCTTCAGATATTCCTTCCACACTATCGTGATCAGTTAATGCTATCGCTTTCAAATCTAATCTTTGGCTCGTAATACAAGCTCAGTTGGTGATAACGATCCATCTGAGACAGTTGAAAGGAGATGTAGGTTTATCGGTATATAAAACCAGATGCTCCTTCACTTATAAGAATACTTGGCCAAAACAAAAACACTACCAACCCCAAAAACTCTAGAGTAAGTAGTGCTTTCTGTTAACCTAATAACTAGTTTACTTATCTAGGCTCTACTGCCAATTTTATAGCCGTTCTTTCCTCCCCGTTTATCTGAATGTCTGTGAAGGCGGGTATACAGACCAAATCCAGTCCTGATGGTGCGACAAAACCGCGCGCAATAGCAATGGCCTTTATTGCTTGATTGAGGGCTCCTGCACCAACGACTTGAATCTCTACGCCTCCTTGTTCGCGTAATACACCAGCTAAAGCACCTGCAACGGAGTTAGGGTTTGACTTGGATGAGACCTTCAATACTTCCATGGTGCCCTCCTTATTAGGTTAATTACTATGGCCTCTTCTCTGTTTAGCACTTGTTAACATATTTTACTAGTTTTCTTCTTCTCTCACAAGAGTAAGTGAAATTTTTAGTTGATTTCTCTCTCGTCTTACTTCGGGTTCTGTTTGAAGTTTTATAAAATATTTATTCCCAATATCCCCGAAACTATGTTTTATTCTCTCTTTGAGAAGCTCCAGGTCTTCACCCGTGATATATCTGCCAATATTTTCTACTTTGTATATATTATCCGAAATTTTCTCTTTTGGCAAACCTCTTTCAGGTAATTCGGCTGTTACACGATCTGCTGCTACAATCTCTCCTGCCAACACTCTATATATATTTCTTTCCGAGATCTCCAAGCCGTAGTAGGTCTCTACCAGATGAGAAAGCATCCGACCATCATGCGTCAAACCGCTTAGCTGCCAGAGTCTTAACCCTTTCGTCTCCATTAGGTGAGAAATCTCTGGCCACGTCCCCAAACTCTCTGACGAAAGACTGAGCTTTCTCATAACAGCCAGTATTTCAGCATCAGAGCCAAAGTAGATCATCAAATTTGGATTCTGCAGCGCAAATTCCACCAGGATTCTAGGAATGTTTTTTAAGCCTTTTATTTCTGGGGTTTGGTTGGTTTGTTGAAAAACCTTAGGAAAGGTCGACTGGTCTTTCTTCTCCGGAAGCTTATTTGTATCAATAATAACTTTAAAAACGGTTCCTCTATCAGGAGCGGAGTACATAAGTTTTGCATCCTCGACAACAGATTTTATAGAGTATAGAGCCATACCCCGTCCATGTATACCAAATGAATCTTCTATGACACTATCAAGCTTTGCTGTTATTCTAGGTTCAAATAGTCGTTGATGAATCTTGGAAGGTATACCCCAACCATCATCAATGACTATCAGTTTTCTATGTTGAGTAGCATCTTTATGAGAAGCAACAAAAACATTTTTGGAGCTCGCATCGCGCGAGTTTCTCAGCAGCTCAATAAGTATATCTTCTGTAGAACGGATGTCATGCTTAGCTTGTCGACGTTCAGCCTCGCTAACCCGCAACTGAACATAGCCCTCTCCCAGATCCTCCTCAACTCTTAAGTACTTGTCTCCCGCAACGTTAGCGACGAAATTTAGTAGATCTCGTGGCTCATTACTTGCCATAACAAACCTCAGTTTCTAATTTCTATAATGATAGCCTGACTCTACTCTCCAAATTTATTTGGCATATTCCACAGCTCTATTTTCTCTAACCACTGTTACCTTTATTTGTCCTGGATATTCCAGTTCCTCCTCTATCCTCTTAGCAATTTCCCTTGCAAGTTGCGATGAACCTATGTCATCAATCTCATCCGGTTTGACCATAATACGAATCTCCCGCCCAGCTTGCATAGCAAAGGACTTCTCTACACCCTTAAAGGAGTCAGCAATTGTTTCAAGTTTTTCCAGACGCTTAATATAACTTTCTAATGTCTCTCTTCTTGCACCTGGACGAGCCGCAGAGATAGCATCTGCTGCTTGCACTAGGACAGCTTCTATGGTCTGTGGTTCCATATCTTCGTGGTGAGCTGCAATAGCATGGCAAACAGCCCCTGATTCCTGCAGTCTTCGAGCCAAATCAGCACCTATGGGAGCGTGTGATCCTTCTACCTCGTGGTCAATCGCTTTACCGATATCATGCAGCAGGGCCGCTCTCTTTGTCAGCTGAATATCGGCACCTAGCTCTGCAGCCATTAGCCCAGCTAGATACGTAACCTCTACGGAATGCTGAAGCACGTTCTGACCATAACTTGTACGGTACTTAAGTCTTCCTAAGACCCTTACTAGTTCTGGATTTAGCCCATGTACACCAGTATCAAAGGTTGTAGCTTCCCCGACTTCTCTTATCTGGTTTTCTATCTCTTCCTTTGATTTTTCATACATTTCTTCGATGCGGGCAGGATGAATCCTTCCATCTATTATTAATTTCTCGAGAGTTACTCGGGCAATTTCTCGCCTTATTGGATCAAAACTGGAAATAATTACTGCTTCCGGTGTATCGTCAATTATGAGATTAATTCCCGTAAGGTTCTCAAAAGCCCGTATGTTTCTTCCTTCACGTCCAATAATTCGCCCTTTCATATCATCATTAGGTAAAGGAACAACTGAAACAGTAGTTTCAGCAACATGATCTGCGGCACAGCGCTGTATAGATAACGCAATTATGTTCCTTGCCTTCTTTTCTGCTTCTTCACGAGCCCTGCTCTCCATCTCTTTGACCATCTTGGCCATTTCATATTTACTCTCTTCTTCTACTCTCTTAAAGAGTAGTTGCCTTGCTTGCTCTACATCCATTCTCGCTACCTGTTCCAGCATATTTAGCTGTTTATTGTACGCGTCCTGAAGTTGACTCTGGAGTGCCTTTACCTCATTCTCTCTGTTCGTAATTGCCTTATCTTTCTTCTCCAGTGACTCACTTTTACGATCTAACATCTCCTCCTTTTGGAGATAGCGCCTTTCCAGGCGCTGTAATTCACTTCGCCTTTCGCGACTCTCTCTCTCAGCCTCACTTCGCATAGCATGAATATCATCCTTGGCACTTAGAATTGCTTCCTTCCGCTTTGCCTCTGCTTCTCTCTTAGCCTCATTAGTAATTTTCTTTGCTGCTTCCTCTGCCGAGACAATCTTTGCCTCCCCAACATACTTTCTTATGAAATAGCCAGCAACAATGCCAATTAGAGTGAGGGCGATAGCGATAATTATGGTAGTTGACATATACCCTCCTTTACTCGCTTAAGAAATAAAAAACCGAGCCTCGGAGAGAATCACAAATAAGTGATTTTCAACCCCGAGCATTGCTCGGCAAAAATACTTTACCAAATTTTAGACACAATTCTATAAAGGTCTTCGGCTAAAACCCCAACCTCTACAGTCGTTTGTTTTCTGTATATAGGTTCTTATATATATTAAAGGGTAACAGTAAAGCATTTTTTGCCTATTTTTATTATAATTTCGCGGTTTTTAATGTCAAGAAACCTTTTTACCTGTCATTTTTCAGACTTTTCCAAACCTCCAACGCAATATTATTTGTAAACCCTCTCCTGGTCAAAAAACCTAATATTTTTTCCTTTGCTTTGCTTTCCTGAACTTTCGATGTTATATAGTACTTTCTTCTAACCAATTCTCTTGCTCTTTCAAAATCATCCCCTTCTCTGTATATCTCTTGCAAAGTGCTCTCAATAATTTCCTTTTCTACTCCTCTCATCAAGAGCTCACTCTTTAGCCTTTTCCTTCCCTTTTTTGCTCTGTAGATTCCCTCGTTCACCCACCATTTGGCAAATTGCCAGTCATCAACAAGTCCAGACCCAACCATACTTTTCATTACTTGGTCCACAACTTCACCTTGATATCCATACTTTTCAAGTCTTCCTTTAATCTCTGCCTGGCTTCTCGGTCTAAGCCTTAAAAATTTTGAAATTTGATCTATTGCCCGTTGTCTTTCTATAATCAGTATTTTTCTTTTAAGCTTCTCAAAATCTTGAACCAATCCAACATTAAGCTTTAAACTCTTCAATGTGTCTTTGTGAAGACTTAACCATGGTAATTTATCTAAACATACAACCAGACGATTCTTCTTACCCTCTTGAGGAAGAATGTCTGTAATCTCTGCCTTTGTCATCTTCTCGACATTTCCAAAATATTTCTACTTTGCTTTCGCAGCTGCAACAACCTTAGGTGCCTCCAGTCCTACCTTCGCTCTTATTTCTTTTTCAATCTTCTCAGTCATCTCAGAATTTTCCCTTAGGAATTGTTTGGCATTTTCTCTTCCCTGTCCCAGCCGCTCACCGCCATAGGTATACCAGGCACCACTCCTCATAATTAAGCCCTGGTCAGTCCCTATGTCTAATATACTTCCTTCCTTAGAGACGCCTTCACCATATATAATGTCAAACTCTGTCAACTTGAACGGGGGTGCAACTTTGTTCTTGGCAACCTTCACTCTTACCCGATTTCCTATGATTTCAGTACCTTGCTTAATAGAGTCAATTCTACGAATATCCAGTCTTATCGAAGCATAAAATTTAAGCGCGCGCCCACCAGGTGTAGTCTCAGGATTGCCAAACATAATTCCAATCTTTTCTCTCAGTTGGTTAACAAATACTGCAATAGTATTAGATTTGTTTATAGTTCCTGCCAGTTTCCGCATAGCCTGTGACATCAGCCTAGCTTGCAGACCGACATAGGAATCCCCCATTTCTCCTTCAATCTCTGCTCTTGGAACGAGTGCTGCCACTGAATCAACAACCAGCACATCAATGGCACCACTTCTTATCAGCATGTCCGCAATCTCCAGCGCCTGCTCCCCAGTATCAGGTTGAGAAACCAACAAATCATCCATATTGACATGTAATCTGGAAGCATATACTGGATCAAGACCATGTTCAGCATCAATGAAAGCAGCTATCCCTCCCTTCTTCTGAGCCTCTGCAATGAGCTGCAGGGCAAGAGTGGTCTTCCCTGATGCTTCAGGACCAAAGATTTCAACAACCCGCCCTCTTGGCATACCGCCCACTCCCAAAGCGATATCCAGTCCCAGAGCACCAGTCGGGATAACTTCCACACTCAACTTGGATTCTTCACCAAGTCTCATAATGGCACCTTTTCCAAACTGTCTTTCAATCTGAGAAACTGCTACATCCAAAGCTTTCTCTTTTTCCATCTTTACCCCCATTTAATCTTCAGATTTTCTTCTAAGCCATCTCTTTTTAATCTTATCCTTACCTATATTTGGTCTCACGCGCTGCTGTTCATAGCTCCAGGTTCAAGGCTATAAGTTCTTTACTAAGTATAGCAAACATATGTTCGTTGTCAATGCTTCTGGAAATAAATTTTCTCTAATGCGCTATAGTTTGCTCCTTCTGGGGTTAACTGGCTCAGAAAAAGAACAATAGAGTCAACCTTGATAGGTTTATTATAAATTCTTTCAGTGTCAATTTTTGCCGCCGCATCTCTTAGATCTTCAGATTTTTTAAGCCTTGCCACCGTAATATGAGAATGAAAACTGCGGTTCTCGGGCTGAAATCCCAAAGCGGTTAAAGATTTCTCCACTTCTCGCTGTACTGCCAAGATCTTTTCAGCACCCTCACTTACACCTGCCCATAAGATTCTCGGTCTCTTTAGTGAGGGAAACCCTCCTATGCCTGCAATATAGAACTCGAAAGGATGGCAATTTACTGCTGCCGAATTAAGTTGCCTGGTAATATCTTTGACCTGATCTTCCGGGCAATATCCTAAAAACTGGAGCGTAAGATGAAGATTCCGTGGTTTAATCCATCGAATGTTCTGTAAGCCGCTCCCTATTTCCTCTCTCAAGGAAGCCAGTCTCTTTTGCGCTTCTGGAGGCAGCTCAATAGCAACAAAGAGCCGGAGCTTGCTATCTTTTTTTAGCTTGTTGTTCATTTCTTATCGCCCCTTTCCTGATCATCTGATATCAAGGCCGACGGGGCGACTAAGCGCTACGGGCCGTTGTCAGCAAATCCACTCATTTTAATACTCAAAGCATGTGCAGCCCATATGTCGTAATCATGATCTAAGCCTTCAGCCTTGAGCCTACTTTACCCCGGTTCCCCCTCTATGCTCTCATACTCCTCAAGCAAAAACATTCGTAAAAAATTTAATGCTCGCTGCGTTGCCTTAAGCCTTATCTCTTTTCGTGTTCCATTAAATAGAAACCGTTCTGTAGGATTACTAAAAACAGATGAGATAGCTACGAAAACCAAACCTACTGGCTTTTCAGCAATGCCCCCTGACGGTCCAGCAATCCCTGTTACTCCTATCCCGATGTCTGCATCCATAATTATCCTTACACCGGTTGCCATCTCTTCTGCCACATAGGAACTCACTGCACCATGCTTGAGTAGAGTTCGCGGCGATACGTTGAGTAATTTTTGTTTAGCTTCGTTGCTGTAGGAAACTACCCCTGCAATGAAATAATTCGAACTCCCGGGGACATCGGTTATTCTGCTTGAAATATTACCTCCGGTGCACGATTCAGCAACTGCTAGCCTTAACTGGTGCTTGGTCATTAGTCTTCCTACTACGCCTTCTAAAGTATCCTCATCAGAACCATATATATACTCTCCGAGTCTTTGAGTAAGGTCATCCTCAACATCACGCGCTTCGTCAATGTGTTCAAAAACATATTTAAGGTGAATCTCTTCTCCCATCTCAGTTGCAGTCATAGCTAATTTTGTAAGCAAATCACCAATCTTTTTCTCAAGAAGATCTCTGTTGATACCACAAATTTTGAAGACTGTACTATACATCTAACTCCCTCAGTATTTCACTAAAACCCTCCAGGTCTTAGCAAAATATTCTATCCCGGAAACCATAGTTAATATTACAGCCAGAGCTATAAGTAACGAACCTAAAGATACTCCCAAAAACCGAACGGGAAGTTGAAGAATAATCGCTATTACAGCCACAATCTGGGATATAGTCTTAAGCTTACCCATTTTGCTGGCAGTGAGTATTTCCCCTTCTGCTGCAGCAACCAGCCTAACTCCCGATACGGCAAATTCTCGAGCTATAATCAATATAGCCACCCAAGAAGGAAGATGTCTTAACTCTACCAACACAACAAGTGCTGCTGAAATCAATAATTTGTCAGCAATTGGATCTAGAAATTGCCCCAGCGGAGTAACCTGTCTCTGAAATCTAGCTACATATCCATCAATAGTATCTGTTATTGCAGCTAGAGTGAATATGGTTGCCGCAATATATGAACCGGTTGGCTGCAGGCTGCTCAAAAGTAAAAAAATCATAAATACCGGTATTAGCACGATGCGGATAAAAGTGAGGAAATTTGGCAGGTTCATCCAGTTATCTCTCCATATAAATCATAAATCTCGGCCTTTTGTATTCTAACTTTTACTGTCTCTGACGGCCTGCCTTTTCCTTTTACGTATATTTCTCCATCCACTTCCGGAGCTTGGTATTTGCTTCTTCCAACAAGCAAATATTCATTATCGGCTTTCACATCCGTAATTAAAACTTCTAGCTGTTTTCCCATTAATCCTCTATTCTTTTTCTCTCGTATCTTCTCCTGAACTGCTATAATCTGGCGATACCTGCTTTCTTTTGTTGAAGAATCAACTCTGTTGGGAAGAGAAAAAGCTTTAGTTCCCTCCTCTGGCGAGAACTGGAAGACACCAAGGTAATCAAATTCTATTTGCTTTACAAACTCCTCGAGTTCTTTGAAATCACTCTCATTCTCCCCGGGAAAACCCACAATTAGTGAGGTTCTCAATGCTATTTCAGGTATTTCTCTTCGCAACAACTCAATAAGTTTTAAATAATTTTCCTTTCTTCCCCATCTTTTCATTTCCTTTAGGATACGATTACTTGCATGCTGAAATGGAATATCCAAGTAGCTGCAAATCTTTTCTTCAGCGCCAATTACTTCGATTATTTCATCTGTCACACCATCCGGTTCCAGGTATAACAGGCGAATCCAGCTCGGACCTAAGGCTATCAGTTCTGCTAAAAGTTCTGGTAAGAGACACCTTCCATAAAGATCCAGGCCATATCTGGTGATATCTTGAGCCACCAGATTAATTTCTTTGCATCCCGAAGAAATAAGGTTTTCTGCTTCTTCCAGTAAATTCTCAATAGGCTTACTTCTGTACCACCCTCTTATAAGTGGAATTGCACAGTAAGTGCAAATACGGTCGCATCCATCTGCAATTTGGAGATAGGCGCTTGAGGAAGGGGTTATATATCGATTTCTCTTTTCCAAAACTTCAGCCGGTTTGCCAACTAAAGCAAGACGATTGCCCTCAAGTACCCTGGGGATTACTTCTTTCAGCTCATTTGACATTGTAATTCCCAATACCGCATCGACCTCCGGAAGGTTGCTGAGAAGCTCTTTTGAATACCTTTGACCAAGACATCCTGCGAGAATTAGAGCACGGAGCCTCCCACTCTCCTTAAGTTCCGAGAGTTCTAATACTGTATTTATGGATTCTTGTTTGGCCGGCTCAATAAAGCCGCAGGTGTTTACGATAATAACATCAGCTTGTGTCGTATCAGGAACAATCTCAAAACCACCGTCTTCAAGGGATGCTCGTGTGTAGTCGCTTTCAACTTCATTTCTGGCACAACCAAGAGTTATCATTGCCACAGAGATCTTATCGTTCTTCATGTCTTGAAGTCTAACCCTATGCACCGAGCTGGTCAAATGGATAAGCTAATTCTGCTTAATAGGTCAAAAGGCAGGCAAAATTTACGGGGTTTAATTTGAAACCAATTATGAAAGCAGTATTGGAATAATATTTATCTCAGCTCTACAGAGCCACTCTCAAAATATGGGTCAGGTTTCTTTCTGTGATTGCCACATCAGCAATTCTTTCAAGTAAGAGGCTATCAGAACAAAATGCAATACCAATTCCTGCACTATCTAACATACACGCATCATCAGTATTACTGCCAACGGCAATAGTATTACCCAGTAAGATCGAATATTCTTCAGCTATACTGATAAGCGCATTGGTCTTGCACACCGAATGACCACATCTGCTCTTATCCGACTTCAGGAAAAAAGAAGGAATCTTTACTTCTCCTGTAGCCATGCTTTCGCTGAACTCCAACTCGTTAGCAAAAGCAAAATCGGCACCAACTTTGTTCTTTACGTGTTGTGCAACACAATCATATCCATCGCTTATAATACCAACCAAATAACCTCTCGATTTCAGCTCAGATATAACTGAGTCCGTATTTTGAGTAAGCTCAATCTCGTCTACAAGGGATATTATTTGGGCTATACTTATACCCTTCAGGTTTTTTGCAATAAGTTTTGTCATAACAAAGGGTTCTTCAGATTCTTTGGTAATCTCCTGCAACTGCTTGCGGAAATTGAATTTCTGAGCCGCTTTATAGATGAATCTACCTTCCCAAAGAGTATTATCGAGGCTAAACACAATCATCTTTTTCATGAAACTTAGTGATTCTTTTATCGCGAATTCCATTTGATTTCTTACTAAATTGATGGTTTCCAATGAATCAAGGCTGAATTGTCTTCTATTTGCTGCACGCTTTAAAATAGCTTTGGATACCTCTCGCGACATCTTCCCTAGCTCGTGCCAAGGCTTCATCTTATGCTTTATGCTCCCCAGGTTTACCTCCGTAATTCTTGCCCCAATTGCCATCATTTCAAGTAGAATACCGATATCTACTCCATAATCATCTTCAAAGGTCACCTTTTTGAAGAAAGAATTCTTTCCAGCGATAATCCCGCTAAGAGGTTGATGAAACCTCAAGGCTTCAGGATATAGAATGCTCAATAGAGGTTTAGCAACAAGCTCTGTCACTCTGCCTGCTTCTCGTTCATAGTTTGACTTAACAAAGTCAGCTTCACCGCTGATAATAGGTTTAGCAATCTTGCCAACAACATTCCTGGATAGATTGACAATATCAGCATCCAGATACACGACAATCTCGTTCTTTGCGAGAAGAAGACCATCCCTCATTGAAGCGCCTTTACCCAGCTTTGTGCTTTGGGCAACATAGGCTCCTGCATCCTGCGCTTTTGATACAGTGCTGTCAGTCGAACGGTCATCGACCACAATTATTTCCGTAACATTCCTACTGGCCTTTGCAATTTCAACTGTTCTTCGTATTGTGGCTTCCTCATTTAAAGTTGGAATAATTACGGTAATTAACTTTTTGTTGCCCAACTTATCCTGCCTTTAAATAAGTCTTTCAGTTTTTATCTGATCTATTAGCAAGCCAGGTTGACTATTGGCTAATCTAACTAATCTTTATTTATTTAATTATTAACTATCTAATTCACTATCATTTTAAGCAATTCTGATAATCCATACTAATTCTAGATGTCCGCAAATCTTCCCTGCCATCCTAGTTGTTTAGACACAGTTTTTCCCAAAAGCGGCTTAACCCAACTATTAAAAGATACCTTATTTTAAATAGTGCGTTGGATTCATTGACGGGGAGTATAACGCTTAATCTCCCTCGGGGCTTAAAGAAGCTGGTTCTACCATCAGAATTACGGTCGTTTAGGAACCCTGGTACGATGAACAATACCTTTTGGGACAGTATAACCTTGCAGTAGCATTAATTCAACACTCTTATTTTCTAAATCAAGCAGAAGTCTCCCGAAAATGACTAGAAAGAACTCATCTTCCCTTTCGTGCTTGCGCCAATGGAATTCGCCTTCAATCACGCCAAGTCGTACCGCCGAATCATTCACCTGACTTATAAAAAATTACTCCACCTTTCCTTGGATGTTCTCATCAGGTAGAGTAATCAATTTATGTGCAACTGACCAATCTTGGGTTCCATTTACTTATTTACTCATAAACAGAATTAGCTGCAGTTATTTTCAGGAAACAATCTCTTGTCCAACTTTTTACTTCCATCCTGACAAACATCAATCAAATTTGGCTTTTCCCACATAAGACATGGCTACCTGACTAATTTTTTTTCAAAGTCTTTTACTTTAGTTGGTTTTTTGCCCTTACCGTGTTCAATCAGGTGTCCTTCTTCTTTTAGCCGCTTCGACTGCACACTGACACCCCCAGGATATTTCGGGTTGAGTTCTCCTCCTGATTTTAATGTGCGCCAGTAGGGAGTAGTTTTTTTCTTGCCTTCTGTTGCCGCTTCCTCTGCTGCGTGTGCTGCAACCCATGCGAAAATACCAGTGGTTATGGGGCAGCCTATGGTTGCATTGTGTTTCACAGCAAGTTTATTGCGAATTTGGTTTATGGTAGTAAGTTTACCTTTGGGGACTTTTTTCATAATTTCATCTACTTCTATAGGCGCTGGAATAACCACAGTACCTGTTCCCCATCTTTTGCTCATCTTGCCAGTTATCTTTTCTACTTTTGGCAAACCTTTATTATCAGCCAGTTTCTCCTGCCAGGATTTGCGTGTTTTTGATTTACTGCTCATACTTACGTCCTCCCCACTTTTTATGTTTCATTTGGCTTGGTCGCATAAACTTTTATACTGACAATAGGGCTTACCAGTTCCCCCATCTCTGTTTCTGTAACACCTAAACTCTCAATAATTGCATGTGCAGTTGGATCGTTAACCATAGACTCAACGGGAAAGGCTGTTTCGTCAATTATTTCTAGTTCTTCAAATCCTGCTCCTTTAATTGTTTCCAGATATTCATCCCTTATCATTGCGCTCGAAATACAGCCAACATATGCCTCGATGGATTCTCTTATTAAATCCGGAAGCTCTTTGAGCAAGACAATATCAGAAACTACCAGTCTACCTCCTGCTCTAAGTACTCTAAATGCTTCTTGAAAAACTCGCTTTTTTTCAGGAGAAAGATTTATAACACAGTTTGAGATTACTACATCGACCGAGTTATCGGCAACAGGCAAGTTTTCAATTTCTCCGAGCCTAAACTCCACGTTAGCATAATTGCCTTTTCCTGCATTGCCTCTCGCCTTATCAATCATCTCCGGTGTCATATCAACACCGATAACTCTGCCTTTTTCTCCAACCTTGCGGGCTGCTATAAAGCAATCGAATCCTGCGCCTGATCCAAGATCAAGAACAACATCCCCTTCCTTTAGAGATGCAAGGGCAACAGGATTTCCACAGCCGAGTCCTAAATTTGCACCTTCAGGTACAGCCCCAAGTTCTTCATCGGAATAACCTATCTTCTTACCTATAATCTTGGGAAGATCAGTGCTTCCACAAGTCGCTTGAGGGCCGCAACATGAACTTTCATTTTTTGCTACTTTTGCATAACCCTTTCTTATAACTCTTTTAAGATTTTCGTCTTTCACTATACTCAGCTCCCTTCCTGTTTTCCGAGTATCTCTTGCATTACCGGCCCCAGTAGGTTTTTTACCATTCCTGTGAGCTCTTCTACCTTAATTAGAGAAAAGCAGCATGCTTTACCGTCCTTTTGCCAGCTTATAAGCGCCAGCTTGTCTCCTGCACCAATTCCTGCCTTATCCCTCAACTCCTTGGGAAGCACCATTTGCCCCCTTTCATCCACTGTCACAACTGATTCGATTTTGCAGCATTCCATTCCCTTCATATTTATCACCCCAAAATTCTGAATATTCTGAATATTCAGATTATCACAATTTATGCAGCATGTCAACTCTTATCATATATTCCAATAAACACCAGTGTATAAGTCATTTGGGGTTCTCAAAAAGGTTAACAAATCTAGCAGTTTACTTTCGTTCAATAATCTGTGGTTGAATCAAATCTTTTGGAGGAGAAATCGTACATCTCACTAAATTATAAACTAGCTACGAACCAGTTCTGGCATATCAACTAGGAATGCAGCGTGGGCTAAGCCATTAAAATTTGAGCCCCGGTTTATAAAACCGGGGCTCAAATTTTTTCTTCACTTCCATCCTTAAATTGATGGGCTATACGGCTCTGACCAGTTTGGTATAAATTCGTAGTCTTTACCAGGTGATACATCATGACCTAGGTCAGGGCGGGGTCCGCCATCTAGCTCAAATCTTGTCCTTGCAGTGTGTTTAAGCCATACCACTTTTGTGGGATGCAATGTTTCATCCGATACCTTAATAAGCTCGTGGTAATGAACGTATCCTAAGGAAGCATACATTTCCGCCTTCTCTACGGACCAGGTATCTATTATGGCATGGACAATGTAGAGCAGTTCACCATCAGATGCATCTGACGACCACCAGTGTGGAGCCCCAAAAGGACCACTGTTATAGTGTTTACCAACCAGTCGATCCCGGCTTGCCTGTACCCAGTAATGCCCTGGAACATCAAATTCGCCACTGGGTCCGTCCGGGGCGCCAGCAAAGTAATAATCCTCATTGTCAACGTTAACTACGATCCCATGAACAAATCCCCCGCTCACCGCTGGAGTAATAGCTATTACCATCAGTATGGCAACTGCAACTACAGAGAGTATCCATCTTCTCATTGATCTCCACCTCCTTTTTATAAAATATATAATTTTTTTTATGCCCTAGATGTAAAAAGGTTAAACATAGTTACCAGACCTATTGAATTAATAATCGATTACTATTCGCGCGGTATATAGATATTGAAAACTGTAGAAAAATAAGCAATAGCCGGCTTGGGGATTTTGTGAAAGCTACTGATAGAATATGATATTTATGTCTCCGGTTTGCCCTCAAAGATAAGCTGTGAATTTGATATATGGGTACTCATTTACTGCTGAAGCAAAATGGGGAGCTATAAAGCTAGGGAATGGGTAAATTTAAAAGCTTCACTAATTGATACATCTAATTGGTCTTCTGTTCCTCAGGTATTACAATTGCCGTTATTATAGGAGTACAGCAACGTAAGTTTTATCCTTTTTAAGAATTTTTATTACTCGCTATGAGGAATAAGCAGGAGGTGAAAGCTAGTTATACGGATACCAAAGTTGATGGCAATGTTCACAACCTGTTTCAGTAACATGGGGGATTCCCGGGTCAGGCCAATTCTCGATACCGCTATGATTGTGACAGTAGAAACAGGGTTGTGCACCCGCCGGTAGAATTGGTGGCACAGGGTCTGTCACATGGCAATCAGCTGTAATGCAGCTATCGTGATAAGTACTGCTATGACAGGCAGTGCAAAGTTGATCTGCACCCTTTCCTGAACTATCAGTCAGAGATATCCCCGTCTTTCCGTTAACCGTATCTTTGAAATGATATACATTGGAGGAACCATGACTTTCATGGCAATCTGTGCATACTAGAGCTGCCATTCCCCTGCTGTAAGGTGCAAGTATGGTCCCGCCCCAACCGGTACCAGCTTTTATGCCATGCCAATCACCGGTTTCATTGATTCCACCCGGAATGTTTTCCGGAGGATCTGATTCGTAGTTGGATTTTATGTTGATTGTACCTGGTGGAAGTGTAACCCCTTCCGGGGGCGTGCCATCATGGCACTTATCACAGAAACCTACGTAGTTAAAGACATTTGAGCCGTCCTTAGGATCAGTCATAGTAGCAGTATAGGCAGAAGATTTATTATCAGGATCTGTAGCTTTATTAGTAGCATTTACCATATGAGGGTTATGGCAATTTGCACACTCTACTTTAGAGCCTCCTGTGGATTGTTCGCTATCGCTTAGACTGTGGCGGGATAAAGGATCACTTGCGGCGCTAAATTGGGAATAGATATTTATGCCACTCACTGAGCCATTGATAGAAGCATGGCATCCACCACTTGCACCTGAGCCACCGTAGCAAAGGTTTTCTTCTTTTGCCAGAGTAAGATATGAATAGGACTTCCCATGAGGATTATGGCAGTTTATACACTGACCTGATACTGAACCGCCTGTTCCTACAGAGGCACCAGTATCAGCGGGATCTGGCCAGATGTTATAGGGATTTGCGCTAGAGCCATGCTCAGTTCCGGTAAAGGTAGTCTCCTCCTGATAAGAATAGCCTGCTGGTTTAGGAGGTAGTGCTGCATCATCATGACAGTTGGTACAAAGGGTATTTGCAGACGCTCTGGTATAATCAGTTGTTCCTGCTTGCCCATGAGGATTGTGACATCCCCCGCACATTCCTGAGGGATAACTGGCATCTGGATATCTGGTTATAGCTTGACCGGAAGACTCAGCAGTAAAGTGCTTGGTTGCCTCAAAGGCTGTTTGACCACTGAAGGCACCAGTACCTGCAGCGTGGCAGGCATAACATACGGTATTGTCATTGTCAGTAACAGGATGGCTCACTCCTAGATTATCGGTAATGGAAGACCTTAAGCGTTTGGGAAGAGTTGATTCTAATTCATGGCATCTCTCACATCCTGCTGGGGGTGCTGTTAGTGCTGTATCATGCAGAGTGCCAGTCCAAGAGGTTACGTGGTCTCCACCCGCATAAGTGGCAGCAGGACCGTGGCAGCCGCCACATCCACTGTGTCCAGTAAAGGCAGCCAAGAGAGGATCTATAGCACCTGAGAGATAGAGTGCTGAGATGCCTGCCATAAGTACACCCATGAAGAGAATAATCATCATAGTTCTCATTTTATTGGTTTTTGCTCCAAACTCCCTGTCCATTTTGTTTTCCTTCTTGTTTAGTCAAGCAGTCTTTTCATATCCTCTCAACCTTTTAGTCAGGGCCAGACCTGAAATCCTCTCCGTGTGACGAATGACAGGTGGGCCAACAAGTAGTCCGGCCAACATATGGCGTATCGTACTGATAATCCCTCATATTTGTCCCATTCATTAGACGAGGAACTCTATTTGTGCCGTGGGTACTACCCTTTTCTGGTGGATTAGTATTTTCCTCATCTGGAGGTGCTGTTTGAGCGCCGCCATGGCATTCTCGGCAACCACGACCTTTTGTTCTAACATGGAAGTAGTGACTGCCCTTGCTATCGTTAGTAGTCTGCTCATCAAAACGGCTCCCTGTCTCCTCCCAGCTACCTGGCTTACTGCTGGGAGCGTAAACGCTTGCCTTATGGCACTTCAAGCAAAAGTCATTTGTATTATAACCCGTAGGAGCACTGAGAATATATTGTTGACTCGAACCGTGAGGTCCATTTGGATCGGTATCCACATTACTTCTATGGCAATCGCTGCAGTACATCTTGTCATGCTGGCCATTATTCCATGGAGGCTCCATGGTCTCTATGTTTCCATTGTTAGCCGATGGAGAGGTATATGAGTTAGTACTTGTATATCCTTCAACTGGATGGAAGGACTTATTTGCTATATTGAATTCTCGTGCCACATCTGTCCAAACCGAATTCCAAGTAGTAAGAGATGAATTGAAAGACGAATGGCACTTGTAACATATCTCATATTCATAGCTAATATAGCTTCTTCCGCTCTGTCCATCCTTTATAGTATAGGACCCCGCAGGCACACTGGACCAGGCTGATCGTGTACCCGGATTTACACCATAAGCACTTCTTAACGCACCTGAAACTGTATTGGTACCTGCGATATGGGTTCCAGCCTGCGCTCCATGCACACCATGGCAGTCTTCACATTCCACATGCTTGTTAGCAGAGATGCGTGTTGAGTCTTCAATCGGTCTATGAATACCACTATAACCAGCAATATAGTGTTTGTAGGTCTTGGCAAACATCGACTTTATAGCAAGTGCATCATTACTTATTGAGGCTATACCGTAGTAATCAGTATTTATCCCAGCATTTGGATTCTCTGTAGTGCTATGGCAGCGGTAACAGAAGTTCTCTTCTAGCGGATCTGTAGGTGTAGCAATACCCAAAGTCGCTAATACTCTTCTCAACCATGAATCATGATTAGAGAACTTGTTAGTAGATGTCTGCTTTTCCTTAGTCATAGTATCATTATGACACTTAGAGCAGTTTGCATTAAATGTGGTAGCGTCACCATAAGTAGAAGTAACAACATAGTTATGAATGGTGCTTGAATAGACAATCTTTGTAAATGAAGGAGTGCTAGTAGTGCCATCTGCCTGTGTATAGGACTTCGTTTGAGCACTCTTATGGCAGGATAGACAGAGTCCGCCGTCTGTCTCAGTTCCTACATAGTCCGAGTTTGACGCAGTTGGATTGTTATTTGTCCCCCTGTCAGCCGAGGTTAGTCTTAAGTTCGAAGACTTCGATGAATTAAACTTGTCATGGTCTACGTGACAGAAGTTGATGCACGTCCTATCTATTGTATATGAAGCCGCATCGCTTGCCATCCTGTGATGATAATTGGAAGTTCCTGCCATGGGATTATATATGGAGGAGTGACAGGTTGCACAGGCTATACCACCACTAGAGACTCCTTCTTTATCAGTATTATGATAATGACAAGATAAACAATTGGATGCAGTCATAGTTGAGTTCACATGACATCCTCTACACCAAGCTGTTACCGCAGCATCATCGGTTCCATCTCCAGTAATTCCTGTAAAGGGTCCCTTAGGTCCTGCGGGATCTCCATCATCTAAGTAGGTGCGCAGGGCAAAGGCATTAGAGCTTCCATGAGGATCATGGCACTCGGTACATGGTAACGGTGGATGAGGCGATGAGAACTTAGAAGCATATCCATTGGTTAATGTAGTAGCAAACTTACCATCTGTTCCCTGCTTAGCTCCGTGGAATTCTCCTGTATCTGTAGCATCGGTATAACCTACAGAATTAAAGTAATTGTAGCTTGCGTGATTAGGATCAGGAGCCATCTTTACGGTATAAGGTATGTAAGTAGTTGTAGTTTGAGTTGCGCTAAGTGGTGTGGCTACCACCGGAGTAGAACTGCTGGTATTGTAGTGGCACTTGATACAGAACTTGTAGATGCCATTGTAGTCAGTAACAGTATTATCCGCTGGAACATCAGCATATAAGTAGAGGTTGTAGGTATTAGCCGGATCGGTAAGTTGGCTCTTGGTTACATCAACGCTTGCCGGCACCTGATTTACCACATGAGAATTATGACAAGAAGCACACTCAACCATTCTGGTTCCTGCTGCCTGCTGGGCTGTAGCTACAGGATGGCCATGATATCCAGCAGAAGTAAACTTAGCCTGTACATCTTCCCCAGAATAGGTATTGGGGGTAGTAGCATTATGGCAGGTATAGCAGAGGTTCTCCTGATCAGCTTTGGTGATATTAGCAAAGTCAGAGGCATGAGGCCCATACTCTGCCTTATCTAGAGCCTGGTTATCGCTATGGCACTTGGAACAATTAGCAGCATAAGAAGTTACGGCATCGGATAAGGTGTAGTTATGAGGTGTGCCTGGAAGACCTGCATACTTAAGCGTCTCTACCTTCTTTTCTGTCACCTTGGTGGTATCGTTATGGCAAGATAGACATAAAGTGGGATCAGTATTGGTTGCAACTGTCTTATCAGTACCGTCATGAGTGCTTAGATCCTTGGTGGTATGTGGATGATCAACATGACAGAGGTCAGTGCAGGTACCAGCTATGAGATAATCGTATGAAGGCGAGGTTATGCCTGGATGCTTGCTTGCCCTGGTTGTACCAGTAAGATCAGAGTATTCAGACGTATGGCAGGTGTTGCAGGCAATCTGACCGGGGGCACCAGTGTCTTTATCAGTATTATGATAATGACAAGATAAACAATTGGATGCAGTCATAGTTGAGTTCACATGACATCCTCTACACCAAGCTGTTACCGCAGCATCATCGGTTCCATCTCCAGTAATTCCTGTAAAGGGTCCCTTAGGTCCTGCGGGATCTCCATCATCTAAGTAGGTGCGCAGGGCAAAGGCATTAGAGCTTCCATGAGGATCATGGCACTCGGTACATGGTAACGGTGGATGAGGCGATGAGAACTTAGAAGCATATCCATTGGTTAATGTAGTAGCAAACTTACCATCTGTTCCCTGCTTAGCTCCGTGGAATTCTCCTGTATCTGTAGCATCGGTATAACCTACAGAATTAAAGTAATTGTAGCTTGCGTGATTAGGATCAGGAGCCATCTTTACGGTATAAGGTATGTAAGTAGTTGTAGTTTGAGTTGCGCTAAGTGGTGTGGCTACCACCGGAGTAGAACTGCTGGTATTGTAGTGGCACTTGATACAGAACTTGTAGATGCCATTGTAGTCAGTAACAGTATTATCCGCTGGAACATCAGCATATAAGTAGAGGTTGTAGGTATTAGCCGGATCGGTAAGTTGGCTCTTGGTTACATCAACGCTTGCCGGCACCTGATTTACCACATGAGAATTATGACAAGAAGCACACTCAACCATTCTGGTTCCTGCTGCCTGCTGGGCTGTAGCTACAGGATGGCCATGATATCCAGCAGAAGTAAACTTAGCCTGTACATCTTCCCCAGAATAGGTATTGGGGGTAGTAGCATTATGGCAGGTATAGCAGAGGTTCTCCTGATCAGCTTTGGTGATATTAGCAAAGTCAGAGGCATGAGGCCCATACTCTGCCTTATCTAGAGCCTGGTTATCGCTATGGCACTTGGAACAATTAGCAGCATAAGAAGTTACGGCATCGGATAAGGTGTAGTTATGAGGTGTGCCTGGAAGACCTGCATACTTAAGCGTCTCTACCTTCTTTTCTGTCACCTTGGTGGTATCGTTATGGCAAGATAGACATAAAGTGGGATCAGTATTGGTTGCAACTGTCTTATCAGTACCGTCATGAGTGCTTAGATCCTTGGTGGTATGTGGATGATCAACATGACAGAGGTCAGTGCAGGTACCAGCTATGAGATAATCGTATGAAGGCGAGGTTATGCCTGGATGCTTGCTTGCCCTGGTTGTACCAGTAAGATCAGAGTATTCAGACGTATGGCAGGTGTTGCAGGCTACTCCTCCAGAGGGTGCTCCTATTCCTGGACTATGAGCCGCATTAGGATCTGTTGCACTGCTATGGCAATTCTTGCAAACCGTAGTATCCGCAGTAGCATGAGCAGCATTTTGAGCCGTAGTAATGTAAGTAAGAACTATCCCTAGTACTTTAGTGCGCGGCTTTAAGGTATCGTTCTCATGGCAGATATTGCATATCTCC
>CAYGBL010000015.1:47382-47728 GCA_964348135.1 uncultured Actinomycetota bacterium | reverse complement strand
GCGGAGGTGGAGGAGGAGCGGGCTGAGGTTGAGGGGCTGGCTGTGCTTGTTGTTGAGGTGGCGGAGTTGCTTGTTCTCCTGCGACAGCAGCACCCGGTGGTTTACAGACTTTGCAGGGTACATAATTATTTGCTTGTGCGTCTTCTGCAGATGAGAACCAGATTTCATTTTCCGGATTTATCTGTTTTGCCCAGTAGCAAGAAGGATAGTGATATTTATCCGATTTCCTACTTCCTACAAACTCTCCTGTTGGCTGTGGCTGGGGAGAAGGTTGAGGTTCTACTTGTGCCCAGAGTCCTCTTCCCGCATCTCTTGCCTCTGCAACAAGTCTTGTGAAATATTTACT
>CAYGBL010000015.1:46058-47372 GCA_964348135.1 uncultured Actinomycetota bacterium | reverse complement strand
AAGTCAACCCGAATGAGCCGGTTGCTTCTTAGGCTTTTGGACTACAGACGCAAACTCTCGGGATGAGTCAACCTATCAATAGTGCGTGTTGTCCCTAGTTTTCTGAAAAGCTCGCTGTACTTTACATCAGGTGGGTATGTATAGGCGCTAGCATAACCCTGCTTTACTAATTCAGCATTAACAAAAAGATCTCCGACGTAGACATACCTTAAGAGTCTGTCATATCTATCTTTTTCGCTTACATCTTTCTCTAGTCTTACTTCCTTGCCCAAGCAGAGCTCTTTAGTCTTCTCTGTTGCTTCGTTAAAATAAGGCTTTCCTTTTTCCGGAGTATCGATTCCAATGAGTCGAACTTTCTCAGTTTTTCCATCTAAAAAAATCTCGATTGTGTCACCATCGATAACTCTCGTTACCTTTACAGTTTCACTCGCAGGTCTTTTTTCTTCCTTTTCGGTTTGAACCTCTTTAGAGGGAGCTTTCTTTTGTTCTTCCGCTACTTTTGTTGGTTTTTCCTGAGATCCAAACCAGACATTCATAGTACCAGTAGCGACTGCTCCAAATACAACTGAGGCAGCAATGAAATAAATGAAAACAGTAGCGGCAAAAGCAAAAGGTTTTTTATCCAGCCTTATTGCAGGAAGCTTAAATCTTGTTATTCTTTCACGAGCATTTTGGCTCATTAGTGCTGCTATAGAGATAATGACGCCAGCCAAGAAAACTAGAACCGCTGAGATCCAAAGCCAGATGGGAAGTAGTGCGATAAAAGTAAACACTCCAATGATTAATGCGGCTTTTTTAAGTGGGGAAAGAGCTTTGAACCAAGAAAGGAATCTTGACATTGTTGCTCCTTTCCTAGAATTAATAATTAAAAGGCCAAATGTGAAGATTGAGTTCTTGGTTTAAATAGGGTGCGAGGACTGCTTTGCTTCTATTTTGAATCAACATTAAGTACTACCTAGCAAATTTACTTTACCTTTGCCTGTCTCTTTTAAAACTGAGTTAGGTTATTGATCCCAGTAAGATTCGAACCTATAGCCAATTAACTATTATTTCTTCAATAATCTCAAATTTCACAAGCACTGCTGGCGCGCCAACTACTCAACTGAGAGACTTCAACTAGGAGCAAGAAGAATGATGCGTTTACCACAGGGAATTCTAGGAATGCAATCCTGAGAATAGAAAACTGTAGCAAAATTGTAGCATATGGTTTACATAAAAATAAGGAGAAATCTGCCACCTTCGAAATCTCCTTATTTTATAAGGTTTTTTCTGGCGCGCCCGGAGGGATTCGAACCCCCGACCCACGGATTAGAA
>CAYGBL010000015.1:0-46048 GCA_964348135.1 uncultured Actinomycetota bacterium | reverse complement strand
AACTATAGGTTCCCCTTCAACGCTTCCCCTCCTTTTAAGGGTCAAGAACCTTTGTGGGGGCTAGTCTATCCCCCACACCCCCTTCATCGGGAGTTCTGCTCCCAAATTATTATGCATTGTTAATTGTGCATTGTTAATTGTTTTCTGGCGCGCCCGGAGGGATTCGAACCCCCGACCCACGGATTAGAAGTCCGTTGCTCTATCCAGCTGAGCTACGAGCGCCCAAACCAGTTGACTGTTCACAGTTGACAGTTAGCAGAAGTTAACACTGGTTTTACTTTCATTCAGCCCTAATTTACTGCCCACTACCGACCACCAACTGCGAACTAAAATGCTGGAGCGGGAGACGGGACTCGAACCCGCGACCAACAGCTTGGAAGGCTGTGACTCTACCAGCTGAGTTACTCCCGCATTTCTAGCTTCAAGCTCAAAAAATGCTATAATCTGGTATTTTGTAGGGATGGGGCTCCTGCCCATCCGAAAAACGGTCATAAATATACACTTAAAGCTTACGGACAACCACAGGTGTTGTCCCTACAAAACATTTTGAACTTACCTTTCGGTCCTGCTTCGAGGTGAAAGCTAGTTTGCCCTGACATCAAGCTCATTTTGTTCGCTCCGTCGGGCAAACCCGCTGGTCCCACCTCTAGTGGGATGATAGCAGATTGGTCGGAGAGCCGGGATTTGAACCCGGGACCTCATGGTCCCAAACCATGCGCGCTAGCCAAACTGCGCCACTCTCCGGCCAAAACTATTAGTTAACCATAAATAAGTATAAGATAAACAAAACACTGCCGCAATTAGGCACAATTGCTAAGGATTCGAATATTCCAGCAAAATATCTCTCATTTTGGAAAGGGCTTTTCCCCGATGGCTTATAATGTTTTTTTCCGACAGCTTCATTTCACTAAAGGTGGAATTGTAGCCTTCAGGTATAAATACGGGATCATAGCCAAATCCATAAGAACCTTGAGGCTCCATCGCTATACGCCCTTCGCAAATACCCTGGGTCATCTTCATCGAACCTTGAGTATCCGCCAGAGCTACCCAGCAGCGAAACCGGGCAGTTCTCTTTTGCTGTGGAATAGTGGCAAGTTCCTTAAGAAGTTTCTCAATATTCTCTTTGTCAGATGCGCCTGGACCTGCAAAACGGGCAGATAACGGTCCGGGGCGTCCATCTAAAGCATCAACCTCTAAACCTGAATCTTCAGCCAATGCGGGTATTTTAAAACACGAGACAAAGATCGCAGCTTTCTTTGCAGCATTGTCCTGATAGCTATCATCTGACTCAATAATTTTTGGCCATTCTTTGAAGTCGTGATAAGTAAGCCAATTAATAGAGGGAATATCCAAAATAGTCTTAATCTCTTCAATTTTGCCTTGATTCTTGCTACCAATAAGTATGTCGATCATTCTTTTTTATCTTGCTGAAGCACAGCCTTCTGTGTGTTGGTCAGCTGTTGTATTCCCCTGTATGCCAGATTAAGTAGTTCATCTAACTCATTTCTATTAAACGGCCGCTTTTCAGCAGTTCCTTGTACTTCAATAATTTTTCCTGAATCAGTCATTACAATATTCATATCAACTTGAGCTGCTACATCCTCTTCAAAGTTAAGGTCAAGGTAAGGTTCACTGTTTACTATGCCTACACTTGTTGCTGCTACAAATTCGCTCAAAGGCATTTCTGAAAATTTACCTTCCTTTATGAGATACTGAAGAGCATCGAAAAGAGCAATATAAGCACCAGTTATGGCGGCAGTTCTTGTGCCACCATCAGCCTGAATCACATCACAATCAATCCAAACGGTACGTTCGCCCAAAGCTTTTAAGTCAGTTACCGACCTTAAGGATCTTCCAATGAGACGCTGGATTTCATGAGTTCTACCGCCTACCTTTCCATGAGTTGCTTCTCTCACGGTTCTGTTTGCTGTGGCTCGGGGTATCATAGCATACTCAGCGGTGATCCATCCTTGCTCGCTTCCTCTTAAAAACATAGGGACTTTCTGTTCAATGCTCGCAGTACAGATCACCTTTGTATTTCCCAGCTCCAAAAGAACTGAGCCTTCTGCATGGGGAATATAATTACGAATGATAGAAATTTTGCGAAGTTCACCCGGTTTTCGACCGTCAGTTCTGGGCAATATTTCCTCCTGCTACTCCAATGGTAACTCCACAAGCCTTCTCAGATCTACCTTCTCAACACTCTCAATCTCTCTACCTAAGAAGCGGCTTCCAAACTTTCTGAACTTGTCCTCATCTCCGCTGGTGAGAAAACGGTACTTGGGATGTCGTGCTCCTCTCAAGCATTCCGTGTGACTCAGTACTGCTTCTATTTCCCTCGCCGTCTCCTTTGCTGAACTAATAAGAAAGACGTCCGAACCCATAACTTCTCCAACTACTTTTTCCAGTAACGGATAATGTGTGCAGCCAAGTATCAGCGTATCAACCTGGGCATCAATGAGCGGTTTTAGGTAAGAATACACAACCCTGGTAACATTTTCTCCCCTCGTCTCTCCCCGCTCAACAAAATCAACGAAAGGCGGGCAAGCACAAGTGAATACCTGGACAGAACTATCGTAATTTTGGATTGCCTTTACGTAGCTATTGCTTTTTATAGTCGCTTGAGTAGCAATAACTCCAATCTTCCTATTTTTAGTTGCCTCAACAGCTCCTTTGGCACCCGGATCAATTACTCCAATAATCGGGATATCATAATAATCCTGGGCATCGGGCAGCCCCGCTGCTGTAGCGGTATTACAGGCTATCACAATAAATTTAACATCCTTTGTTTTTAGAAAATCTATAATTTCGAAAACAAAACCTTTTACTTCCTCAAGCTCCCTCGGTCCGTAAGGAAACCTTGCCCCATCGGCAAAGTAGATAAGGTCTTCGTAAGGAAGCTGTTTAATAATCTCGGAAACCACTGTCAAACCGCCAAGACCAGAGTCAAAAATTCCGATTGCTTTTTCGATCACCTTATTCACCCCAGTTTTCTATTTCCTGTATTAATACTATATCTACCAATATGACTCCTACAAGAATATAAATCATACCACCACTCGGTCTCAAACACAAAATATTTTATTCTATTAGAGATTACCAAATCTAAATTGAAACCTGGAGATTTCTTAAAAAGAAAAGGTCAGTGTAAATAAATCAACTGACCTTACAGCGCCTCCTAAAATGAGTATCATACAAACCGAGAAGTGACGAAAGAAATAGCCCTCCCTGCTTCTACCTTCGCTCTTTCAATTATGGCTTGTTGAGCGTAGCTCAGAAAGTAGCAAAGTTATGGCTCGCCAAGCGCAGCCACAATTTATCGTGACGAAGTTTTGGTGGAGGCGGCGGGACCTGTCCTCTAGCATTTCTGCCAGGCAGTGGACTATGTCTTCACCCCGCCTTTGGCGGGGGCGAGGCGTATAATAGATGCTACAAATTTGCCATTAGGCAGAAGCACCTATAATAAGTCTCTACAGGGCTTTCACCCCTCGGCGTTACCATACCCTGCATCTAGCTAAGCTTAGGTTTCACCGATGTAAGCCTCGTTTTCCTTGCAGCGTTACCGCTGCAGGCGACTGATTTAGTTTTCAATCGAACCCGCGTCCAAAGGTACTTCCATAAGAGCTTCTACGAATGTAGCCAGTGTTTGTATCTCACTTTCAGGAGTCCCGCTGGCAGGAATTCCTGAAAGCCAGCTTGTTAAGTTTTCTCCCAGCTCATACAAGCTTAAAAACTGAGATAGTCTACTAACGACACCTTACCGAAACCGTAGACCTTTTCGGCAGGTGTGGCTGCTAATTAAGCAGCCAGAGCGACATTATTGTCTGCTTCTAATTTGAAATCCCAATTGTTTAACGAGATACTGGGACCTCGACTCGCTTCTCCTATTTCACTACCCCTGTCGAAACCGGACGCCCCCAAATCTTGAAACTGTCCAGAATTTTCTCTTCTCGATAGGCTTGAAGAGTAAAAACGATCTAACCTTTCTGGCGTTCTCGAAATTCTCGTTCCATCTCGCGCCTGGCAGTCTTCTCTGCAATTGCTCTGCGCTTATCGTACTGCCGTTTTCCCCGGGCTAATCCTAGCTCTAACTTTGCCAGATCGCCTGAGAAATATAAGCGAAGAGGAATCAGAGTCATCCCTCTTTCATTGATCTTCCCCGTTAATCTTCGAATCTCTACTTTACGGAGAAGCAACTTTCTGGTTCTCTTGGGATCCTGCCTCCGCAAATCACCGTATTCATAAGGGCTTATATGCATATTGTAAAGGAGCACTTCACCTTTAACTACTCTAGCATAGCTATCTTTAAGATTCGCTCTTCCCAGCCTGACGGACTTAACCTCATTGCCTTGAAGCGCTATACCAGCTTCATATTTCTCTTCAATAAAGTACTCATGATAGGCTTTTCTATTGGTCGCCACTACCTTTTCTCCGACCACTTAAGCCTCCTTAAATAAGTATAACACAGGCTATGAGGCCTTTCGAGACTCTATTGGCTACAGTTTTACGTGTAAGTAATCAACAGGCTTACCAATAATAATATTTCTTATCCTTAGAACGAGTAAAGCAAATGAACTACATATAGTCTATGGTTCGAGCCTGTCGAGAATTAGGTTCGGAGGGGCACAGGTCCCCCCTACACTCGGATCTGGTTATCAGAAATACTTGGTCTTATTTATTGTTCGAGCTTGTCGATTGCTACCTTAACTTTAGTTCGAGCTTGTCGAGAACTATTATATTTAAACCAAAATTTATCTTCTCGACCTTGCCCGAAGAATAAATTTTTCATTCCCGCTCAGCCTGTAAAGATCAACGAGTACATTCAAGAACTGCAGAATCTTTTCCGCAGTATAAACTCAAAGCCCCCTACTATACAGGATAATTTTAAATATGATAATCCCAAAACCCTTTTATGGTAAAACTAGTTCGCACAACTACGATATCAGTAATTGCTGTATTCAAAAAAGTTAGCCAATTTCAACTGCAAAAACAAGCTGTTAATTAAATATGTAAAAATTCTCCTTGCTTAATTTCATACTTGTTGGCTATAATACGTTCTGTTCCCCACAGTTCGGATTTAGCTGGAGGTGCTTACTATGCGTAACGAATTCAACAAGTCTAATGCCCCCTGTATTGTAAGTGAAGGAATACTCTTCAATAAAAGAGATATGATACGAGCTCTAGAAACGATTGAGAATGTTACTTATTACGACATTGTCGACCGTCAAACTGTCTCTAAAGGTGAAGGCGTCATTCTGAAAGTCTTTGCCAGCAAAGAAAACTCTACGCTGATTTTAAATGGTTCACTTTTCATTAATGTATTTAGCTTCGACTACTTACAGTTTTCTCCTGGAAAGAAAAAAGGCCAGACGGTCGTCGAACTCGTTAAGGACTCGCGTACACTCCGACTAATTCCGCAGGAAGAAGACATCAAGAATCCCGCAAAGCTCAGTGCAAGTAATTTGTGCAGAAAAAACGGGTTCTATGATGAAGAGGAACCTTGTCCATCAATGCTGGATGATATCGTGGACGAGGATGAGGAATCTTAAACTCTTGAATTTTATGCTGCTTCCTTCCAGTCTTTCCCTTCAATAAGCGCCTTGATTATCTTTTTAGCTTTCTCCAGCTGATCATCGCTATCACTATTCTTGTCAATAGAGACCGTAACATCAGGTTCTATTCCTTTTTTATGGATACTGCGACCTTTAGGCGTGAAGTATTTGGCAACAGTCATAGTTAAACCAGAGCCATCTGAAAGATCAACAACGGTTTGAACGCTTCCTTTACCAAAAGTTCTTTCCCCTACTACCACACCTCTCTTTGTATCCTGTATGGCCCCGGCTACAATCTCTGAGGCGCTTGCGCTCCCTTTATTAACTAAAATAACCAGTTTGAAGTCATAGGCATTTCCTTTGGCTACATATGTCTGAGAGCCTTCTGCTCTTCCCTTAACTGACACTATGGGACCGGACTCAATGAAGTCACTGGCTATCCTTACGGATTCTTCTAATATTCCTCCAGGATTGTTGCGCAAATCTAGAATTACTCCTTCTACTCTTTCACGTCTGAATTTTCTCAAGACCTCATCAATCTTTGAACCGGAATCTTCTGTGAACGCATGCAGCCTGATATAACCAATTCCCGGTTCTAATACTTCAGAAAAGACATTTGGGAGTTCGATTTTTTCTCTAACCAGTTTAAAGTCTTGCGGTTCCTTTTCTCCTTCACGCGATATTGTAAGAACTACCTTTGTGCCTTCATCTCCTCTAATTCTTCTTACCGCTTCTTCAAGAGAAATTTTAGTAGAGTCTTTCCCGTCAATTTTAATAATTACATCTCCCGCTTTTATTCCAGCGCGGCCTGCTGGGGTTCCTTCCATCGGCGCAATTACGGTAACTCTATGATCCTTCATTCCCAATTCAATACCAACTCCAAAGAAATGGCCTTTGGATTCTTCCTGGAAGAAACGAAAATCAGTTTTGTCATAATACCGGGTATAGGGATCATTGAGAGATTCCATCATTCCTTGAATAGCGCCTCTGATAAGCTTCTCAAGGGGAACGTTTTCTACGTACGAATTGCTGATATGCTCAATTGCTTCCTCAATAAGATTCAGAGAAGTATTATCTTTGCTAACAGGCGTTATGCTTGGAATATCGGAAACATGACCTACTACCACTCCTGCAACAAAGCTAACTACCATGAAAAATAGTGCAAATACAATTAATACAGCTGTCAGTAATTTATTAGACATTGACGCCCTCATAAAATATTCCAGGGTGCCCCTGGATTAATTAATTTAAGTAATTTACTTCTTTCCAGTCCTTTACAAATTTTACCTGAGACCCAGCAGATCGGCAAGCTTAAAATCATAATTCTGAACTTCTACCTCATCACTTTGTTTTTCAGTTCTGATCTAAACTCTCAAAAACCGTCTCAGGGCAATGGAGCTCCCTACCGCACCAATAATTATTCCTGCCAAAGCTAAACCAACCATAAGTTCAAAAAAAACAAGACTGGAAAAGGTGATAGGTAGGAACCGGATGAGCTCGGCCATCTTCCTTATAAAATAGATGTTTGCAAAGTAAAGGGCAGCTATGGCCAGAACTGAACCGATGAAGCCCTGAAAGATACCCTCAAAAAGGAAAGGCCAGCGAATAAACCAGTTAGTCGCTCCAACCAATCTCATAATCGTAATCTCTTTTCTTCGTGCAAAAATAGCCAAGCGAATAGTATTGGAGATAAGTACCAGAGAAGCAAAGCAAAGCAACGAAATTACAATCATGCTTACCCATCTTATTGCGGCAGTAAAAGCAAAGAGTTTCCTGACTATTTCCCTGCCATATTTAACCTCCTCTATGGGCTCTTTCCCATTTAACCTCTTCACTACTTTTTCTATAGTCCGTGGGGTCTTCAGTTTTATCTCCAGAGAGGCAGGAAGAGGATTCCCTGAAATAGCCTCAAGCATCTCAGGTTGATCCTCCAAATCCTGTCTTAGCCTTTCCATAGCTTGCTCTTTTGAAACATACATAACATCGGAAACTTCAGGCCAGGAAACAACCTCAATCTGTAAATTCTGCACATCGCCGGGTGACGCTGTATCCTTGAGAAAAATGGTAATCTCTACTTTAGATTCGAAACTTTTGGCCCAGGTGTTCACGTTAAGCACCAGTACCACAACACCACCTAGAATTAATAGAGTAAGGGCGGTTGTACTTACAGCAGCAGTACTCATTACGAAATTTTTCCGGAAACTTCTGGCTGCCTCTTTAATGAAATAGCCTAGCCTAATCCTCATAACCGTATACTCCTCGAAGCTGATCCCTTATTATACGGCCTTCTTCCAAAGCAATAACCCGCTTCCTTAAGCGGTCTACCAGCTCACGGTCATGAGTAGCCATAAGCACAGTAGTACCAGTCTGATTGATTCGTCTGAGCAGATTCATAATCTCCATAGAAGTAGCAGGGTCTAGGTTACCTGTGGGTTCATCTGCCAGTAAAAGGGGAGGTCGATTTACAAAAGCTCTTGCAATGGAAACTCTCTGCTGCTCACCACCAGATAGCTCGTCAGGATAGCTGCTAAGTTTTTCCTCCAAACCCACCAACTTAAGAACTTCCGGTACCTGTGTTCGTACGAGTCTGTTAGAGCGACCGATTACCTCTAATGCAAAAGCAACGTTTTCATAAGCAGTCTTATGAGGTAGAAGTTTAAAATCTTGGAAAACACAGCCGATAGTCCTGCGCAGATACGGCACCCGTCGTTGCTTCAGATGGACCACATCTTGCCCGGCTACATAGATCTCGCCCTTTAATGGAAGTAGTTCTCTTAGAAGGAGTCTGACGAAGGTTGATTTACCTGATCCGCTGGGGCCAACAAGAAAAACGAACTCACCCCTGTCGATGTCAAGTGTGATATCCTCAAGGGCTGGTTTAGTTGCTCCATTGTATACCATAGTCATATTCCGCATTTTTATCATTGAATATCACTCCACGATTTTAACATATATTTTTTATATAAACAAAATAGTGCTCAGGTTCAAGAATAATACCTATTCCAGCAATTGGCACCTTGGATTACTCTCTTTGGGCTCACAAGAATGATGGAAAGCACACCATGCCGGACTATTGCGTCTAACGCTTTCGCTTCACAACTTCTTTTACTGCTGCAGCAATATCTTCAGGGGTTAAGCCATAATGCCTAAGCAAATCTTCTGCACTTCCAGAGAGTCCAAATTCGTCCCTTATACCCACACGATACATAGGAAGGGGAAGTTTTTCCCCAAGAGCTTCAGCTACTGCACTCCCCAATCCTCCAATCACACTATGCTCTTCACAGCTTACTACAGCCTCTGTTTTTTTAGCGGACGCGAGTAATGCGTGCTCATCAAAGGGTTTTATAGTAGAAATATTCAAAACTTCTGCGTCAATTCCCTCAGCTGAAAGAACTTCTGCCGCCTCCAAACTGGCTTTAACCATTATTCCGGTAGAAACAATTGTTACATCGTCTCCTTCTCGCATTTTAACTGCTTTACCTAAGGCAAATTCATAGTCTTCGCTAAAAACATAGGGTACTTTGGGCCTTCCCAGTCTGATAAAAAAGGGGCCCGGAATATCAGCTGATGCTTTTATAGCTGCCGTTGCTTCATAATAGTCAGCAGGAACTATAATCTTCATTCCCGGTATCGCGCGCATCAATGCAATATCTTCTACTGTCTGATGTGAAGCTCCATCCTCGCCGACAGTTATACCACCATGGGTGGGACACATCTTCACATTAAGCCCGGCGTACGCAACTACGTTTCTTATCTGGTCATATGCACGGCCTGCAGCAAAGATGGCAAAGGAGCCGGTAAAGGGAATTTTCCCTGCAGTCGCCAGACCGGCAGCAGTGGATATCATATTTTGCTCAGCAATTCCGCACTCAAAGAAACGTTCTGGATACTTCTCAGCAAACTTAAAGCTGTACGTAGATTTGGCCAGATCAGCATCCAAAACTACCACATCTTTATTCTCTGCACCGAGCTCCAGAAGAGCGTCTCCTAAAGCTTCTCTAGTTGCTTTCATTTTTCATTTTGAATTTTTAATGTGTTTATTTTTCTCCCAGCTCTCCTAATGCCTTCAACATCTCTTCGTGAGTAGGCGCTTTTCCGTGAAAATCTACCTTATTCTCCATAAACGAAACACCTTTCCCTTTAACTGTATGGGCGATAATCATTGTGGGTTGATTCTTTACTTCACATGCTTTTTTCAAAGCATCCACTATTTCTAAGACTTCGTGACCATTAATCTCCATAACTTCCCATCCAAAAGATTCCCACTTGTCCTTTACGGGCTCAATCTGCATTACCTGACTCACCGGGCCATCTATTTGCAAACCGTTATAATCCAATATAGCAATAATCTTATCCAGCTTGTAATGAGCGGCAAACATAGCCGCCTCCCATATTGGGCCTTCCTGACTTTCGCCATCACCCAGCAATGCGTACACATAATAATCAAGCTTATTCAGTCTTCCTGCCAAAGCCATCCCATTTGCCGCTGCCAAACCATGACCTAATGCACCGGAAGAAATCTCCACCCCTGGCACCTTCTTCATATCAGGATGTCCTTGTAAAATGCTTCCATACTTTCTCAGGGTCCAGAGAAGATCCCTCGAAAAGTATCCCGATTCTGCTAAAACAGCGTAAAGAAGCGGAGCTGCATGGCCTTTACTTAATACAAAACGGTCCCTTTCAGGCCACTTAGGCTCTAACGGTCGGTGTCTCATATGATAGAAATAAAGCGCTGCTACAATGTCCGCTGCTGATAGTGACCCGCCCGGATGGCCTGAACCAGCCTCTCCAGTCATGCGGATGATATCTTTACGCAAAAGCAACGCTTTTTCTTCTAAAGACTTTTTTAATTCCTCTCGCTTCAAATACCACCTCGTATTTTCATAAGATACATATGAGCAATCTAATTTTGCATTCAAAAGGGACGAGCTCTTTCCCTACGTTTATTCCAATTTCGGAAGAGTATGAGTCCCTTCCCTAGATTTGTTCCGAGCTTGGAAGGGCACAGGTCCCTTCCTACTTGCTATAAAGCTTAGCTCTTTCCTTCTTCACGCTTAAAAAATCGAGAACCCGTTCGCTAGAACTGTTTAAGATCCTCTCCTTAGTAAATCCAGCCTGCACAGCAAGTTCCAAAGCATGATCGAACTCCCCGACGGCAGATGCCAGGTGAGCATCACTTCCCAGTATTATATCAAGTCCTTTCTGATAGGCAACTTCTGCAAAGGCAAGGCAACTATCATAACTGCCCTGGCGTGTTACGAAGGAGCTGTTATTTATTTCTAAACGCACGTCAAACTCCTGAGCTGCCTCAACTACTGCATCTATATCTAAAGGATAAAGGGGATTGCCAGGATGAACCAGAATATCCACCCAGGGATTAGCAATGGCTTTTATTACCGCGTTTGTATTCTTAGCTTGAGTAGTTTCTTCATAGCCACATCGAGGATGAAGCCCCACTTGGACCACATCCAAAATCTCCAAAATCTCAGAAGGAATATCCAACTCTCCCTCGGTATTCAAAATATTTGCCTCAGCCCCCTTTAGAACTCTAACTCCCGAAAGCATAGCTGGTAAAATTCTCAAATTCCAGAAATGGTATAGATGCGCAGCGCCGGGAAGAGCAGGCCCATGATCGGTAATTCCTACCACTTTTAGTCCCTTCCGGTTAGCCGCCTCTGCTATTTCCTGAATTGTACTATAAGCATGACCACTCGCTACTGAGTGGGTATGTAAGTCAACTTCTAGTTTCATTTCACCTCTCACCGGACATCGCGTACGCCAATTCCCTTACCTCGAGTCTTCTGTTTTCCAATCCATAAAATGACCAATGACGAAGCACCAATGACAAAATAATGACTAATGCCAAATGCCTAAGTTCGTCACTCGATATTCATCATTAGACATTCTTTTGACATTCGTCATTAGTCATTTACCTGCGCTTATCTTTTCACATTCTTTCTAAGATATTCCACAATGAAATCATCTATGTCACCATCCACTACTGCCTGAACATTTCCCTTTTCCAACGCAGTCCGGTGGTCTTTAGCTAATGTATAAGGATGAAAAGTATAAGAGCGAATTTGGCTTCCCCAGGCAATTTCCTTTTTTTCTCCCCGAAGTTCTTCAATCTCCTTTGCCTTCTTTTCCCGCTCATGCTCAAAAATCCTTGCTCTCAATATTTTCATAGCTTCCTCTTTATTCTTGAGCTGCGAACGTTCATTCTGGCATTGAGCTTGTATTCTGGTGGGGATATGAGTTATTCTCACAGCTGAATCTGTGACATTAACATGCTGTCCTCCCGCACCTGTCGCACGGTAGGTCTCAATTTTTAAATCCTTTGGATCGATCTCTACTTCAATTTCATCTTCAATAGCCGGAATCACATCTACTGAGGCAAAAGAAGTATGTCTTCTTTTTGAAAAATCAAAAGGAGAGATTCTAACCAGACGATGTACGCCTTTTTCTGCTTTGAGAAGTCCATATGCATACTTTCCCCGAACAGTAAAAGTAGCACTCTTTATTCCTGCTTCATCGCCTCCGGTAACTTCATTAAGGATAACGCGTAAATTCCTTCGTTCCGCCCACCGCAGGTACATCCTAAGAAGCATTTCAGCCCAGTCCTGCGATTCTGTTCCTCCCGCTCCTGGATGTATTGCCACGATGGCATCACGAACATCCATTTCATCTGAAAACCAGCTCTCTATCTCCAGGTTTTCAACCAGGTTCTCTAATATCTCCAGTTCCTTTTTTGCTTCCATGCCGAGCTTCTCATCTTTTTCAGAAACGGCAAGTTCATTCAGAACAATTACTTCTTCTCTTTTATCCCTTATCCCCTCCCAGCTGAATATGTCATCTTTTAGCCTGTCTAGCTCTTCCATTATTTTGCGGGCCTTATCTGGCTCTTTCCAGAATTCGGGTTTTCCAGCTTCTTTCTCAAGTTGAGCAATCCTGTTTCTCTTTTCATCTATGTCAAAGATACTCCTTAATCTTCTCTATTTTCTTACCCAGCTCTTTAATTTCCTCAGAATAATCAATAATCATTTCACCAACTCCTTGTTAGTATGTAGTCGACAGTAGGGAGTCGGTAGTGAAACACAACTAACCATCTAAGCCGCGCTACAATCTCTTAGACTCCCGACTCTTCACTTTTCACTCTCGACTTCTTATCTTCCATGACACTTCTTATACTTTTTACCGCTCCCGCAGGGGCAGGGATCGTTTCTTCCTACTTTCTTCTTTTTAGGAGCACTCTGCTGGGTTACGGGTTGAGAAGTCTCTGTAGGTACCCTAAGAAATGTTTGTGGCCTTTCTTCCTCGATTATTTGAAGGTGGAATATATATTTTGCAAAATCCTCTTTTACAGCGGCTATCATATTTTGGAACATGGCGAAAGCTTCGTTCTTATACTCGATCAATGGATTGCGTTGTCCAATAGCGCGTAAACCGATACCCTCTTTCAGGTAGTCCATTTCATATAGATGTTCACGCCAGCGAGTATCAACAACCTGGAGCATAACCAAACGCTCCAGCTCTCTTAGAACCTCGGCACTCAACTCTTCTTCCCTTGCAACATAAGCATCTTCAGCCTGGTTTTGAAGAATGGCAATCAGTTCCTCTTGTTTAATCTTATGCAGGTCGAGCTCTTCTTTTTTTAGGCTGTGCGGGAATAGCTCATTTACCGCACCCATTAATCCTATCCAATCCCACTCCTCAGCATAGGTATTTGGGTGAGTATAAGCTTTTACTGTGTTTTCAACCACCTCAAAAATTATATCCAGGGTCTGATCGTGAAGATCTTTTCTGTCTAGAATACGGTTTCTTTCCGCATAGATTATCTCCCTCTGCTTATTCATCACATCATCATACTCAAGCACATGTTTTCTTATGCTGAAGTTCTGGGATTCTACCTGTTTTTGTGCGGTTTCGATAGACCTTGTTATCAGCGAATGCTCAATCGGTTGTTCGTCTGGAAGTCCCATACGTTCCATCACTGCACCTATACGATGGGAGCCAAACAGCCGCATCAAGTCATCTTCCAGGGAGAGATAAAATTGCGATGAACCAGGGTCCCCTTGCCTGCCAGATCGTCCTCTCAGCTGATTATCAATTCTCCTCGCTTCATGACGTTCTGTACCCATCACGTGTAGACCTCCAAATCCCAAAATCTCCTTTCGCTCAGCATTACATAGTTCGCGGGCCTCCTTGTACGCTTCTGCCCACTGTTCGGGTGTTACTTTTCCTGGTTCTAAACTGCGCTTTCGCAAAACATCGTTAATAAGACCATCCGGATTTCCTCCCAGAAGAATATCCACACCACGGCCTGCCATATTAGTTGCAACTGTAACTGCACCTTTTCGTCCTGCCTGCGCTACGATATGGGCCTCTTTCTCATGGTGCTTAGCGTTTAGGACCTGGTGGGGGATACCTTTTCGCTTGAGCTTCTTGCTCAATCGCTCGGATTTTTCAATGGATACTGTTCCGATGAGGATTGGTTGACCTTTCTTGTAGCGCCTCACGATATCGTCTACCACCGCATCAAACTTTATTTCTTCATTCTTGTAGATAACATCGGATATGTCTTTTCTAATCATGGGCATATTCGTCAGAATAACTACTGTTTCCAGTTTGTATATGTGCATAAACTCATCGGCTTCTGTCGCTGCAGTTCCGGTCATACCTGCAAGTTTTTCGTACATTCTAAAGTAGTTTTGCAAAGTTATAGTAGCTAAAGTCTGATTTTCTTCACGTATTTTCACTCTCTCTTTAGCCTCTATAGCCTGATGCAGCCCTTCGCTATATCTGCGGCCAATCATCAGCCGGCCTGTAAATTCATCTACAATTATTACCTCGCCGTCCTTAACTACATAATCCCTATCCTTCTTGAAAAGGGTATGAGCTAGAATTGACTGCTTGATAATGCTGCGAAGGTGATAGATAAGCTCAAGCTCAGAAAGAGACATCTCCTGCCCTTTATCTTCTTCAAAGTCTTCACCACCAAAAAGCTTGTCAGCATCAATACGCAAAGCAGTAGCAATTCTTTCCTGTCCTTTTCTGGTTTCCTTAACTGTATGCTCCTTCTCATTGGCAATGTAGTCGTAACGCTCTTCTAAAGCCGGGAGCTTTTCCTTATCTTCCTTGGCTATCACGGTGCCCTTAAGGTTAGCTACTACCCTGTTAACTGCCTCGTAAAGCTTCTGCCTCTTCTCGGCGGGACCTGAAATGATAAGGGGAGTACGTGCCTCATCAATTAAAATGGAGTCAACTTCGTCAACTATAGCGTACGGATGCCCCCTTTGAACCCTTTGGTCGGGGTGAATCGTCATATTGTCTCTAAGATAGTCAAATCCAAACTCATTATTAGTTCCATAAGTGACATCACTGTCATAAGCAACCTTACGAAGTCCCGGATCCATCTCTGCTTGAATCAGTCCCACATTCAGCCCTAGAAATTTGTAGATTGGACCCATCCACTCGCTGTCTCTTTTTGCCAAATAGTCATTAACAGTAACTATATGGGCGCCTTTTCCTTCCAGAGCATTAAGATATATGGGTAGAGTGGCAACAAGAGTTTTTCCTTCACCGGTCTTCATCTCAGCGATCTTTCCCTCATAAAGAACAACCCCACCCATAATCTGTACATCGAAATGACGCATATTAATTGTGCGTTTAGCAACCTCTCGAACTACAGCGAACGCTTCTGGTAAGAGACTTTCCAGAGCCTCACCAGATTCAAAGCGTTGCTTAAATTCTGATGTTTTTCTGACCAGCTCTTCATCTGAAAGCTCGCTTATCTGAGGCTCCCAGGCATTTACAGCCTCTACTTTTGCTTGCAATTCTCTTATTTTACGGCCTTCTCCGAAGCGAAGTGCTCTAAGTAATAGGTTTTTCAAAACAATTCCCCTTAGTTAAAAATTTTTACAAATTTCTTCCTTAAAAAGAATAAATAACTACTGTATAAAGCCATACCTCAAAACTGAGAGCAAGAAGATAGGATTCAAGGATCTAGGATTCAAGCAGCAAAGAAAATTCTAAATCTGCATTCACTCGAATCCTTGAATCCCGAATCCTTTTGTTTTAGCCTCTCGGCTTTATTATTAGAAAACGAACCTCATTCATGTATAAAACATCGATTAAGCTCATTGATAATCTATTTAAATTTTATCATAAAAGAAGGTACTTAAACAAAAACCCCGCCCAGGAGCGGGGTTTTGACTTGCTACATCATTGGTGGCATGCCAGGCGGTGGTCCCGCTGGCTTTTCTTCAGGCTTCTCCCCTACTAATGCTTCTGTAGTAAGGATTAGTGCACCAATACTCGCAGCATTTTGCAGGGCCGAACGTGTAACTTTAGCCGGATCAATGACCCCTTCCTTCATCATATCGCCATACTTACCTGTAAGTACATTCAAACCATGACCCTTTGTTAGTGTCTTAACTTTTTCGACTACTACCGAGCCTTCAAACCCGGCATTGGCAGCAAGCTGACGAAGAGGTTCCTCCAAAGCTCTCTGCACTATTTGAACACCTATACTCTCATCGCCATCTCCGCTGACCTTGGACACTGCAGGGATTATATTCACAAGTATTACCTCCCCGCCCGGGACTATACCTTCCTCAACTGCTGCTTTGGTCGCCGAAAGCGCATCCTCGATGCGGTGTTTCTTTTCCTTGAGCTCAACTTCGGTAGCAGCTCCAACTTTGATTACTGCCACTCCACCAGCAAGCTTCGCCAAGCGCTCCTGCAGTTTCTCTCGATCGAATTCAGAATCGCTTCTTTCGATCTCAGCCTTTATCTGGCTAATACGCCCCTTTATGGCCTGCTCATCGCCTTTACCCTCGACAATGGTAGTATCATCTTTGGTTATCTTCACCTGGCGAGCTCTTCCCAGATAGCTAAGATCAATCTTGTCAAGCTTCACCCCAAGCTCTTCAGTTACTACCTGTCCGCCTGTGACGATAGAAATATCTTCAAGCATCGCTTTCCTGCGATCTCCGAATCCGGGTGCTTTAACAGCCACGCTGGTGAATGTTCCTCTAATCTTGTTTACTACCAGAGTAGCCAAAGCTTCCCCTTCAACATCTTCTGAGATAATAAGAAGCGGTTTTCCTGCCTGCATAACCTTTTCCAAAATGGGGATAAGATCAGCAACTGCCCCTATCTTCTGATTAGCAATGAGAATATAGGGATCATCTAAAACAGCTTCCATGCGCTCAGGGTCCGTCACCATATAGGCGGAGATGTAACCCTTATCAAACTGGAGACCTTCTACAACTTCAAGTGAAGTTCCCAATGTTTGGGACTCCTCAACAGTAATTACGCCGTCCTTGCCAACCTTGTCCATAGCATCAGCAATAAGTTCGCCTATTTCCAGATCCGCGGCCGAAATAGCGGCTACAGAGGCAATCTCCTCTCCAGTAGAGATAGGCTTGGAGATTTTCTTTATTTCCTTCACAGCCACTTCAGCAGCCTTCTCAATACCTTTCTTCACCAGCATGGGATTGGCTCCAGCTGCAACTGTCTTCAGACCTTCACGCACGATTGCTTGAGCAAGAATAGTAGCAGTTGTTGTTCCATCACCTGCTACATCCTGTGTTTTGGTAGCTACTTCCTTTACAAGTTGTGCACCCATATTTTCATACACATCTTCAAGTTCAATCTCTTTGGCTACTGTTACACCATCATGGGTTATGGTGGGAGCTCCGAATTTCTTCTCAAGCACTACATTTCGACCCTTGGGACCAAGAGTCACTTTTACCGTATCCGCTAGTTGGTTTACACCACTTTCAATAGCTCTTCTTGCCTTTTCGTCAAATTCAATCATTTTTGGCATATCATTCCTCCTCCTTACCTTATTTTTTCACAATAGCTAAAATGTCGCGTTCGCTCAGGATAAGATAGTCTTCACCATCCAGTTTAACCTCAGTTCCACCATATTTGGAGTAGATTATCTTGTCCCCTTCCTTAACTTCCAAAGGCACCCTCTTGCCTTCCTCATATCTTCCGCTTCCCACTGCTACGACTTTGCCTTCCTGAGGTTTCTCCTTGGCAGTATCAGGTAGAACAATCCCGCTCTTAGTCTTTTCCTCGCTTTCGCTTGGCTTAACTATAACTCGATCTCCTAATGGTTTTAGCTTCATTAATCACCCCTCCTGTTTCATCTTAAAATTTTTAGCACTCGAGCCCCTAGAGTGCTAATCAAGCATAAATATAATAATAGAACCTAAGAAAGTCAACACCTATCGTAAAAAATTTAAGCTCCTTTGTCGAACTACTTTTTTACCCAATTATTTATCAGAACACAATCTTTCTGAAATCACTATCCACAAAACCCAGCAGTCAACGTCTTTATTAACAGACTTATCCCCAATATCCACAAGCTTGGGAGTTTACATAAAATAGACCTGCTGTTAGCCAGCTTTCCTCAGTATTTCTCCATATATTTCAAGGATTATATCAGAGTTTTAACTGGAATCTGTTCCATTCAGGAGCTAATTAACCCCGGTATTCTTTATTTCGATACTAACTTTGAAAGAGAGGCATTAGGATCTACGTCTGCATCCAGGCCAAGAAAATGCCTTTCCAACAAATGATGAAAGGCTGCTCCTCCTATCATTGCAGCATTATCTGTGCAGAGTACCGGGGAGGGGGAATGTACCGAAACCCCAAGTTGGGAAGCTCTTTTTTCAAACCTGTCACGGAGCGCTGTATTTGATGCTACACCACCAGCAAGTAGAATCTTGTCAGATCCCTTTTCTTGAGCAGCTCGGATGGACTTCTCAACCTGAACCTCGATGACCGCTTCCTGAAAACTGGCAGCGATGTCAGCTACCGAGACTTTCTGTTCCTTCTTTTTCAGCGCAGTGACATAATTAAGGACCGCGGTCTTAAGTCCACTGAGGCTAAAATTGTAGTCATGTGTATGTAACAGCGCTCGTGGAAACTCAATGGCATGCGGATTGCCCTTTCTCGAAAGTTCATCTATTAGCGGACCTCCTGGATACCCTAGATCAAGAAAACCAGCTATCTTATCAAATGCCTCACCTGCCGCATCATCAAGAGTCTCTCCCAGCAGTTCAAAAATCCCCCACTCAGGAACATAAACTAGAAGGGTGTGACCTCCTGAAACAACCAGAGAGACAAAGGGAGGTGAAATTTTAGGATTTTCCATAAAATTAGCATAAATATGACCTTCCAGATGGTTCACACCAATCATTGGAACATTAAGAACCCAGGAGAACACCTTGGCTGCTGCCAGGCCAACCAGAAGTGCACCAACCAACCCCGGCCCTATGCTCACAGCAATTGCGCTCAAATCATTAAGCTCTACTTGAGCTTGAGTTAGAGCTTCTTCAACCATTGGGTTGATAGCTTCCAGGTGTCTTCGAGCAGCAAGCTCAGGTACAACGCCACCATATTTTTTATGCAAGTTCACTTGACTGGCAATCAGGTTAGAAAGGATTCTGAATCCATTACCTACAACAGCAACTGAGGTTTCATCGCAGGTAGTCTCTATGGCAAGAATAATTTTCTCCTTCGAAAACAACTTAATATTTTTCTCCAATACTGAACTTCTTATCGTATTGAGCTCATATCTATAGTTGGGATTCAATATATCTCCAGTACACAACACTACTGCATCTTCCTTATTGTCCTCGTAGTATGCTTTCCTTATCCCTACTTCTTTAAACCCAAATCTCTCATAAAGCTTTCTAGCCCTAATATTGCTTTTCCTGACTTCCAATACAATATGACGTGCTCTGCGTTCCAAACATCTCTCAAGCAATTCAACAACCAGAGCTGTACCGATACCTCCTTTTTGATATTCTGGTGTAACGGCTAAATTGGTAATATGCGCTTCATCTGCTACAGTAAACATGCCAGCATACCCTATAACTTTTTCATTGTCCTCGGCAATGAAATAGCTTGAGCGCGGACGATCACTTATTTCCGAGGTAAACATATCCTTGGTCCAGGGAAGCGGAAAAATCCTCCTCTCTATCTCCCAAACCTGAGGGATATGCTCAAATGACATTGGTCTAATTTCTATCATGCTATTTTCCTCCAGTATCTGGAAGACGTACATAGATAGGGATTAACTGGAAGAGATCTTCCCACTTTATTCTTTTCATCTTTTCCCGGGCCAGCGCAATAAGCGAAGATGCCTTAGGGTACCAGGACTCTGATTTCGTCTGTATCAGATTCGACTGTAGGATTTCTCTAAAAATTTCCTGATATTTCTTTAGACCATCACCAATTAAAACTACTCTCTCTTTGCCTGCTGCAAGCTCTCTGGCCAGCAGTGCGGGGTCAATAGCCCTATAATCGGTAAGGCGTTCTTGCTCATTCTTCTGAAATCTGTAAGTTGCCGTATAGACTTCTCCCCTTTTGGCATCAACAGCCACCGCTACAAATCTACGTTCCCCCTCTGTTTGGTATGCCAGCGCATCAAGAGAAGCAATACCCGCTACAGGTACGTGTAGTGCTTGACCCAGAGTTTTAGCTACTACGACTCCTATTCTCGTACCTGTGAATGAGCCTGCGCCTGTACCTACAACTACTCCACCGATATCCTGGACAGGCTTCTTTGCATTTTTTAGTACCTGCCGTATCCCCGGTATCAGCGTCTCCATATGCGTTCTTTCAATCGGTAATGCGATTTCAGCCAGAATTCTCTGGCTATCGGCAAGCGCAATACTCGCTATAGAGCTTGAGGTGTCAAAGCCTAAGAGGAGCAAAGCTTTATCCACCTTTCAACTTTGACTTTCCATTTATTGTTGTGAGGTTTGATAAGTAACCTGCGGTTATTACCATCCAGGCGATGAAATTCAATTTCCAAAAAATCTTGAGGGAAAAGAGAGGCTACCCTATCTCCCCACTCCACCACTGTTACTCCTGAATTAAAGAAGTATTCCTCATAGCCAAGTTCAATCAGTTCTTGCGGAGAAGAGAGCCGGTAAGCATCAAAGTGATATAAAGGGAGGTGACCTGAATACTCCTTAATAAGGGTAAAAGTAGGGCTGGTAATATTTAAGTCAAGATCTAAAGCTCTGGCAAGTCCTTGAACAAAGCAGGTTTTACCTGCGCCTAAATCTCCTGTAAGACTTAGAATATCACCCTTTTCAAGAAAGCTGCCGAGTTTGCCGGCTATGGTTTTGGTCTCTTCCGGAGAATGCGAGGTTAGACTTCGCAAAGAGGCACCTCGTTCCACAAGTTCCCTCGAAATTCAAAAGAACTCAAAATAGGCCCATCTGCTCAGGATGCGGCTCTATTTCCACCCCTTCTTCCAAAACTGTCTTCAGCCTCTGGAAATCAAACTCAAGAGCAGAAAGATTAGTTGTTGCATGCAAAGCGGCAGCAGGATGAAAGATAGGGAAAATTACAAAACCCTGATCTGTAAACTTCTGACCGTGAACACGGGAAATATTAACACTCTTGTTCATAATGAGCCGGGTGGCAAAATTTCCCAAAGTACATAGGACCTTTGGTTTAATAATTTCGATTTGCTTAAGGAGGAAAGGCTTGCATGTCTCTATCTCCTCAGATGCGGGATCGCGGTTTTGGGGTGGACGGCACTTTAAGACATTAGCAATATATACGTCTTCCCTTCCGAACCCTATGGAACTGAGGAGTTTATCCAAGAGCTGACCTGCTGCACCTACAAATGGCTTACCTTGCTGATCTTCGTAGTAACCGGGTGCTTCGCCTATAAACATAACTTCCGCGCTATCATTGCCGTCTCCAAAAACAACCTTTGTTCTGGTTCTCGCTAAGGGGCACTTCTTGCATGCTAAAACCTCTTCTTGCAAGCTCGAAAGCATTTCTTCCCTCCTACTTACATGAAGAACAATCTGATGATGTACAGGTACTGCAGTTTTGTCCCGTAACACTTCTTCCCTTGGCTGAAATAGCAAAGCCAGAGATCAAGCGTTCTACCTTTTTGCTCTGACAACGTGGGCAGGAAACAGGTTTCTTGGTTTTATTGAGGTTTATCAGAAGTTCAAACTCTGCTTGACACTTCTTGCACTTATATTCATAAATAGGCATTTTGTTGGTTCACCGTCCAGAACGCTCTAAAGTTCTATGGCTCTGGAGCTCAAAATAGAGCCCTACAGCCGTAAGCCCTAGAGCCTTCTATTCACTATTTGCATTAAAACTCTCAACTATAATAACAAAACAATTGCTCATAACAGATTCTATAATATTTCAACTCAATCTACAAACGTCGTAAGGTCATATATGTCTATCCTCTTTGGTTTAGGCCTTGTTTCTTCGGGATACCCAATTGGAATTATGGCAATAGGTCTAATGTTAGGAGGCAGTTCAAGCGTCTGTCTTGCTGCATGCTCATTAAACGCACCAACCCAGCAAGCTCCCAATCCTTCTGCCTGAGCAGCTAGCAGAAGATTTTCAATAGCTGCGGCTGTGTCTTGAAGCGCGTAAAGATGACTGCCTCTTTCTCCATATCCTAAGGCAGAGATGCTTATATCCGCTCCTACCACAATCACTACAGGAGCTTTACCTATAAAAGACTGCCCATAGGCAACCCTTACCAACCCGTCTTTTATCACACTATTTCTCACAACCCAAAATCGCCAGGGTTGGAGATTTCCTGCTGTAGGTGCTTGGCAGGCAACTTTGAGCAGTCCTTCAATGATCTGAGGTGATACGTCGCGTTCGCTGTATCTACGCACAGATCTTCGGTTATATATGGCCTCATAAACATCCATTACTTTGCATGCTTTCCTTCAATGATTAATTTGCTTAATTGCAAATGATGAAAAATGACCAATGAGAATGCCAAGTAATGATGCAAAAATTAAAGTGCAAAAATTAAAATGGAAAATCAAAATTCAAAAAGACCTGAAATACTTCACCACCGGGCTATTTTCAATTTTTATTTTTACATTGTCATTTTGCGTTTTGATTTTTGAATTGTGCATTCTCATTGGCTATTTCTCACTCCAAATTACCTTATTTCTCTATGTTACACTGTAGTATCTCTTCAAAGCAACAACAATGGGGGTAACAATAATAACAGAAACTATTATCTCCGGAATTCCGTGAGTTGCTGCGATTACCAACACACCCTTAAGAGGGAGATAGCCTCTTAGAACAATAAGTCCTAATACACCAATAGTATTGGTTAACGTACCTCCGACTGCCGCAACAACTATAGCAGCTTTACCCTCTCCAAAGGCCTTGTAGAGATAGAAGGCCGCTATGCCAATCAATAGGCGTGGCAGGAAGGCTACTAAAGGATCGCTAAATACAGGGTTGCTCGGTTTTACAAAGGAAAAAAGGCCAAAGAAAAAACCAACCAAAAGGCCAACAATTGGACCCTCAATAATTCCACCTAATATTGCCGGAATATGAAGAATGGTTGCAGCTACTCCGGTTGGCATAGGAATTCTACCTATACCAAGCTGTTCGAGGACAACTACAAGTCCACCAAGAAGCGCGGCAATAATAAGCTGTCGAATTGAGAGCTTCACAGTTTCTCCCTGTCAATGAATTGACAACTATTCTTTAAGTAGTTCGTTTTCAATATATTGCCAAATAGGGTTTGAGGATTCCAGCAGCCAAGCAAATCGGCAAAATTCTAAATTCAAAGCACGAAATTCTAAACAAATCCAAATTTCAACATTTTAAATCCAAAACAGTTCAGGATTTCTGTCATTTGCTTACCTACCGGTAGGCACGAATTTTGATATTGTTTAGGGTTTAGGCATTTGGATTTAGGATTTGTATCCGCCGAATCCTTAACTCCTTGACTCCTCGAACCCCTGTAACGTTGACTATACATTCTTCACCTTCATTATTTATACCTTCAAGCTTTTTAGACTACGAATAAGACAGGTTCACAATCTTATGTTAGACCTATTCCTAAAAACTAAGATTATAATTCACAAGCAGAATTGTATAATTCCAGGATTTAAGACTTTGTATAAGCCTTTAGTCTGAGCCTTCGGTATGAGCCGGACTGGACGCTCAACCTAACTAACTTGAGGACTTAAGTGGCTATATCAAGACGCCTTATCCAAGCCATCTGTGACTCACTTAATATTCGTTTAACAATTTTCTCCTTTACCGCTAATTTTGGCTCTGATAAAATTACAAAGGAGGTGAGGAGAATGTCGGGTCTGAAACCAGATATAACAGATGAGGAGATTGGAATTAGGTCTTTTCAGTTACGCAAAAGAAGAGCAGTCGAAAGAGCGATGGAAAAGATTCGCCAAAAATTGTCCAAGAGCTTTTCGGAACTAAACACGCAAGACGTAGAAGTTTTGCAATGGGTATTAGGAGAAACGTGGGCACTAATGGGTCAATATGAATGGGACCATATTTATTTCAGCAATATGGATATGGGAATTGCACTAAAGATTATCGAGATAGGAAAGGAGATTATTACCAGTCATAAGGTTGGGTATAAAGGTTTTGAAGAAGTGCACCAAATAATAATGACTCTGGAGTCTAAGAAGAGCTAATTGCAGCTTCCTTCTTCTGCTCCAAAGCCTTTTTAACCTTCTTGAGTCTAAAGAGATCCTCGCGGGCTCTTTCTTCCAGAGTCATCTGAATGTATTTCAGCTGTTCTCTCAAAGCGGGAATCACAATATGTTCAAGAGCATTTACCCGGCGTCTTGTCTTCTGTATCTCTTCTCCGAGTCTCCTGAGTCGTGTTTCAATAGAAGCTATCTGAATTATAGTATCCAACTGCCTCTCAAATTTTTCAGCTGCCTCGTCAATACGGCTGCTTACCCCGGCCAGACTATAGCCTCTTCCCATTAGTGAGCGGGTCACTGACTTCTTCCCGATTTCGGGAATGGGTACTCCCATAATGTAGCTACCCTTTATATCAACCAGAATCTCTCCCCTGGTTGCAAAGGATGCAGACTTTACCGTTATCAGTCCATCAACTGCTTTGGCCATAGTGAGTGCATAATGAGCCTCGGCAGCAATCTTTTCCAGCTCTCTGCTCGACCTGAGAACGCTATCCATTACTGCCATAAACTCTATTAAAAGGGCATCGCGCTTCTCCTTCAGCAGATCCTTACCCTGGTCAGCTAAAGCTATCTGAAGCTTTTTCTGAAGTAATTCTGTTCTGGTAGGACTGACTTCCTCCATCTTGCCCCTATTCCGTCTTAGGTGAATATTTCTCGATGTATTCCCGTTTTATCCTCTTCAATTCAGAAACCGGAACCATAGAGAGGAGATCCCAGCTAATCTTTAAAGTCTCTTCAATGTTCCTGTCTTCTTGACCCTGAGAAATGTATATCTGCTCAAAGTCATCGGCGAATTTTAAATATTTGCGGTCAAGCTCACCCAATGCCTCCTCACCTATAATGGAAACCAGCCTCCGAAGGTCCCTTCCACGAGCATAGGAAGCATAAAGCTGGTCGGCAACGTTTCGATGATCCTCACGGGTTTTACCCGCACCTATTCCCAGATTCATCAATCTGGAAAGGCAAGGAAGCACGTCAATTGGTGGATATATGCCACGACGGTGAAGATGGCGGCTTAAGACAATCTGTCCCTCCGTAATATATCCTGTTAAGTCAGGGATGGGATGAGTAATATCATCATCCGGCATAGTAAGAATAACCAACTGAGTAATTGATCCCTTCATATCCTTGATACGTCCTGCACGCTCGTAAATGGTCGCTAAGTCAGTGTACATGTAACCAGGATAACCGCGTCTGCCTGGGACTTCTTCCCGTGCAGTCGAGATTTCTCTAAGAGCCTCGCAATAGTTGGTCATATCGGTAAGGATAACCAGAACCTGCATGTCATATTTAAAGGCTAAATATTCAGCTACAGTAAGAGCACATCTCGGTGTAATAATGCGTTCAATAGTAGGATCATCAGCAAGATTAAGAAAGAAGACAACTCTTTGCAGCGCGCCAGTTCGCTCAAAATCCTTGGTAAAGAAGGAGGCTTCCCGGTGGGTAATTCCCATAGCAGCAAAGACAATTGCAAATTCCTCCCCGCCCCGTACTTTAGCCTGACGGACTATTTGAGCAGCAAGCTCATTGGCCGGAAGTCCTGAACCGGAAAAAATTGGGAGTTTTTGTCCTCTAACCAGCGTATTTAATCCATCCAGAGCAGATATTCCAGTTTGAATAAAATCTCTCGGCTCCTCCCGCGCCCAAGGATTAATCGGAGCTCCTGCTATCTCCAAACGCTCCTCCGGCAGAACAGGGGGACCTCCATCTATGGGATCACCAACACCACTAAGAACTCTTCCCAGAAGATCTATGGAAACAGCCATTTTGGCTATCTCCCCACGGAATCTAATCTTTGTACGTTCAACATCAATGCCATCGGTACCCTCGAAGACCTGCACCACAGCCATATCCTCCGAGGTCTCCAGAACCTGCCCGTTTCGCACAGTACCGTTGGGAAGCTCCAGCTCTACCATTTCACCATAGGAGACCTCCCGAACTTTCTCCACAAAAACTAACGGACCAGAGACATAATTTATAGTCTTAAAATCTTTCTGAATCAGAGAAAAGTCCTTTTTCTTTGCCATTTACAGCACCTCGATGGACGCAATTTTTTCACTCACCTGATCAATCAATCCTTTAATCTTATCCGGCGCCTCTTCTACCGGTATCTCTTTAAGTCTGGCCATTTCATCCTTAAAAGGAAGGGCCAGAATCTGATTGAGCGATACTCCTCGACCTAAAGCCTCCATTGTTGAATCATAAAAAGTTAGAATGGCCTTCATCATCCAATACTGCTTCTTTAAAGGACAGAAACTATCAATCTCATGAAAAGCAAATTGCTGTAGGAAGTCCTCTCTAATCATACGGGTTACTTCCAGGATAGCCTTCTCCGATTCTGGAAGAGCATCCGGACCAACTAATTGAACAATTTCCTGCAACTCAGACTCCTTCTGGAGTAGCAACATGGCCTTCCTTCGTAAATCTGCCGAATCTGAATATAGATTTTGGATATACCAGCCCTGTATCTGATCAAGATATAGAGAATAACTCTTGATCCAGTTAATGGCTGGAAAATGACGGCGGTGGGCAAGGTTTGTATCCAGAGCCCAAAATGCACCGGCAATGCGCAGTGAGTTCTGTGTCATCGGCTCTGAAAAATCACCTCCTGGAGGTGAAACAGCGCCCACCACCGTAACTGAACCAACACGGTCATCACTGCCCAAACAAATAGTTCGACCTGTTCGTTCATAGAAATTAGCCAATCTGGTAGCGAGATAAGCAGGATAGCCTTCCTCTCCTGGCATTTCTTCCAGCCGTCCAGAAACTTCTCTTAAAGCTTCTCCCCAGCGGGATGTGCTATCTGCCATCATGGCTACATCGTAACCCATATCACGGTAGTATTCTGCAATTGTTATACCGGTATAGATTGAAGCCTCGCGGGCTGCTACAGGCATATTGGAGGTATTCACCACAAGAACTGTCCTATCCATAAGGGGCGAATCCGTGCGTGGATCGATAAGTTTGGGGAACTCTGTCAACACTTCCGTCATCTCATTTCCCCGCTCACCACACCCAACATAGACTATGATATCAGCATCCGCCCATTTAGCCAGAGTTTGTTCGGTTACGGTCTTTCCGGTACCGAATCCACCAGGAATAATTGCCGAGCCCCCTTTAGGTATAGGAAAGAATGTGTCAAATATGCGCTGGCCAGTAATTAAAGGCAGTTCGGGATCAAGTTTCCTCTTATATGGTCTTTCAACACGTACCGGCCATTCCTGCATCATGCCAATTTCTGCACCACCTTTCAAGGTGGCAACTACATCCTCGATTGTATACTCACCCTCAGGAACTATACTCTCAACTATCCCTTCTATATGGGGAGGTACCAAAATTTTGTGTTCGATATTCTTCGTTTCCATTACTATGCCAACCACATCACCCGGTTTTAGTGCATCATTCTTTTTAATCCTTGGGATAAAGTGCCATCTTTTATCCCGGACTAAAGCCTGCGCAGTAACTCCTCTTGCAATGAAGGCACCATGCTCTTCTCTAATACGAGTTAAGGGTCTCTGAATACCGTCAACAATTGCACCTAAAAGACCAGGACCTAACTCCACGACCAGAGGATTTTCTGTGGTGACTATACTCTCACCTACTCTTAGACCACCCGTATCCTCATAGATTTGAATGACTGCAGTATCTTCCTCCAGACGTATAATCTCACCAATTAATCCCTTTTCACCTACCTGAACAACATCGTACATCTTGGTACCAGCCATGCCTTTACCAATTACAACTGGACCAGTAACTCGTGAAATTACACCTTGTAGCATATCTCACCCCTGTCCTAACTTTATGTCAAATCCAATTGCTCTACGAATAAGACGAGCCAAATAATCTCTCCTCGGTTCACCCTCGGATAGCCTTTTTTTAGCGGGAAAGGCTATCACTACTGGACGATATATTTTTTCAATCTTCTGCCGCGTGCGCTCGTCGATAGCCGAAATGAACTCCTCATTTACGGCGATTATTCCGGAGCTATCCTCATTAATAAGCTCAATAATGCGTTTTTTGGCATCCGTGATATCCTCAACTTCTATGACGTCAACTCCCGAAAGCCTAAAACCATGTGCACTATCTGGATCTGTAACGACTACAAGTTTAAACAAAGACCAACGCCTCTCTTAAACGATCTTCCGGCATACCTACCGATTTGCCACGCACAATTATTCGAAGATTCACTACTTCGTTATATTTAGCAGTAATATAACCAATGATGATAGCAATACTTAAAGGGTCCGCCTTAAACAGATTTACGCCCTTTTCAACCATCATCTGCTCCAAATTACGCTCAAGAAGAGAAATACTTTCTATTTCCAGATACCGGTTAAGCCCTTTGTTTAGGACTTCATAATATGGTGTTCCTTCGAGTTTTAATACTATGTCTTCAATATTTTTTTCCTGGCATAAAACCTTAAACTGTTTTGCATCGATCTCTTTTCCTCCAGGTAAAAAAAGGCTTTCCAGCTGTCCCTTATCCATATCTTCCCTGATACCCCTGAGAATTGTCATAATATTAACAAAATCTATTTCTCTCCTTATTACCTCCCTGACCAAACTAGTGCTAAGATCATTCTTTTTCAATGCTGATAGAGCATAATCAAAATAAGACCTATCAAGCTCTACCTCAAGCTCCACTAGACGACGAGATTTAGCAAATTTGGGAAAATTTGCAGTCAGTGGTCGAGCAAATGGGCTTTCCCATATTGCCAGGAGATCAATGCAAGCCTTAACATCCTTTGCCTTTACCAGCTCCAGGAGGAGTGCTTCGGAAAACTGGCCTGCTGGAATAAGACTCTCGAGAATCTCCTCCTCTTTGGCGCCTATATTCTTGCCCCGCATAATCGTTTTAATGTTATGAACATCCCATCTGCTGAGAAGAACCTTTACCAGTTCTTTTGCCCGACCCTCAACCAAACCCAGAACTTTATTAAAGGTGCTTGCTACATTTCTTCGGAAAGCTTCATCCATCGCCCTTACGTCCTTGTACTTGAGCATAGCTTCATCAATGTCACGTTTGTATAAGGTGCTCTCCAGCGCAGATATAACAGAGGAAATATCATCCATATCGATGAGCTTTTCATAAAAAGGGCGATCAAAAAGGAAGCTCTTCATCGCCCTTATGCGAGCATTTGAGTATCCGTAGTCTGTTGGCATAAGCATCAACTAAAAAGAATATTCATAATATCAGATTTGAGAAGTTTTTTTGCCTTCTCCAATCTAATTTCAAAAGTGTTGGTGAGTGAAATGCGGCCGTCTTCGCTGGTTATCTTTATCCCACCAGAAGAATTAAGACTTTTCACAAATTCGTGCTTTATATCCCTTTGGTCCAAAATCTGTCTGGCCACTTTCTCATCCTTCTTTTCTACACTCACCAGGATCTTGCTGTCCGGTATTTCTTCCAAAACCTCCTCGACCATACGTCCAAGGGATTTCTGGTAGTCGGGAGAACTCTTAAATTTTTGCACTCTTTTTTCTGCTTCCAGAAAAGTCTGCTGTATAAACTCTTCCTTTGCCTGAATTATCTCTCTCTTTACACCCAGTCTTGCCTCATTAATCAGCTTGTTTCTGTCCACCTGTATTACTGACTTAACCTTTTCGACCTCTTCTTTCCTGATTTCTTCAGCTTCCTCTTTAGCTTCTTCTACTATTTTTGCAGCCTGCACTTCCGCCTGGGATATTATTTCTCTGCATTGCCTTGCTCCCTCTTCTTTGAGAGCTTCCAGCATATCCTTAAGTGCCATTCAAATTCTTCCTTCCTCTTAGAGAACGAGAATCATAGCAGAGACAACAAAGCCCAAAACAACCATCAGCTCAGGCAAAGCCTCCAGGGCAATTATCATACCGGCAACCTCAGGCTTTTCTGCAATTGCACCTGCGCCTGCCGCACCAATCCTTGCCTGCGCAAACGCTGTTCCCCAGGCACTAAATCCTACAGCAACAGCTGCAGATATGGCCTTAAAACTAGCCATCATAGCTTGTGCCGATGTTACTGTTGTTACTGGTTCCGCCATACTACACACCTCCTGTTTTTTTAAAGGGTTTATATTCTTTTCCACCCGGCTCATAAAACTTATTGAAAAACTCAATGAAGTTAAGACGAAGAGCGTGGATGGAGGGACTAAAAGAAGCAACTACAATATTTATCACATGAAGGAGAGCAGCGATTATAATCCCTACGAGGACATTACCTAAACTACCAGCAAGTTTGTTAGCAACCCCGGCTAGAATTGCACCAGCAAGGCCGAGGGCCATAATACGGGCATAGGAGAAGATATTACCCATAACCCCAAATACTTCCATAAATCCCATAAAGCCTGCGCCGAATATAAGAAGGACTATCCCTACAATCATAACAACAAACCAAAGATTCATTAATTGATTTGGTAGCAACTCGACTGCACAGGCAATTACCAGAAAGATGGAGAAAAGTACTACCAGCATTCCCGCTTTTTCAATGGCATGCTTCTTGGCTCTGTGTTTGATGGCATTAAAGAGTCCCAGGAATAAGCCGAGAACTATGTGCCCTGCTCCTACAGCTAAGGTGAGATAAAGTAGGGGCATGATAAGATGTTCTCTGGCAAAAGGCAATTCTACGCCAAAGATACTGACCGGTATTATTATATCGAACTTAAACAAGAGATCTCCAAAGAACTCTCCGTACAAGAATCCAAAAAGAATAGCTGCAATAGCTCCTGCAGTCAACACATAGGTTGCTGTTTGCACAAAAAGGTTATTGCGAAAACGGCGTCTGAGAAGAAAAGCTGCTCCCAAAATAATCAGAGCATAACCAATATCTCCTACAATCATCCCAAAGAAAATAGGGAAGAATATGGCCAGAAAAGGTGTAGGATCTATAGTGCCATAGCGAGGCGGCGAGAAGAGGCGCATTACCATCTCAAAAGGCTTAACCAGAGCGGGATTCTCATACATAATGGGAGCCTCTTCCAGTTCATGAGGGTCAATTTCAAGTTCCGTCAGAACCACCCGTTCACCGAACTCTTCCTTCAATGCCTTCTGGCTCTTCTTTATATGCTTGGAGGGCATCCATCCGGTAACCACAAAGGTGTAGTCAGTCTGCCCAAATTTAGACACTACTTCAATTTCGTCCAGTCTATCTCCCAAAATCTCTTTAACCACTGTCAATCTGGTATACCAGCCTTGTGCTACACGAGCGATCTCTTTCCTGATATCCTCCAGCTGGGCTGGTATTTCCCGCTTACGCTGCCGAAGTGCTTCCAGCGCCTGGTCAAACGGCATTTCAGTAAATTCCTCCGGCAGACGAACTTCATTGACATTCTCCGCCCATAGGAAACTGTGAACGGGCTCAGAATAGGTCTTATTGAATACCAGAAGGGCTGCAGTCGTTTCCTCATCAACATCAGTAGAGACAATCTCAAACTGATTCTTGGTAATACGCGACATCTCGCTTCGGATAATGTCCAAAACACTCTTGTATTTTCTCTCAATCAAGAGTGCAACTGTCTCAAAACCTTCCAGCGCAACCAGGCGTTGTGCAAGAGGCTGAACCTTTCCAACTACTTTCTCGTATTTCTCGAGAGAAGCCAGCTCAATCTCCAAATCGCTCTTCTTAGTCGCTAAATCTTTGGTCTTCCCCTCTACATCCCCTATTAGTTTAGAGACGTCTTGAGATAGTTCCTCAGTACTTTCCCTCCATATCTGATCATAGACACGCTCTCTCTCCTGCTCGGATATCTGCTCATCTTTAGTGGGTCTGATAACCCCTAAGATAGAGTTTACTTTCACTAATAGGTTCCTCAGCTCGCTCCTTCTCTGCAAAACAGAGTCGTCTACATCCATTTTACGAACTAGCATTTCTCCTGGCGAAATATGCTTACCCATATCTTCAATATGAAGCGTGCCTATCCGGTGCAATAAACTAAGGATTTCGTAAAGATAACGTTTTGGGCCTATAATCTCAACTTTTGACATGGAGAGCAGCATTATAGTCTCCTTCCGTTGGGTAAGTGGTCAAGGAATTATTATTTCAATTATCTTCTTCAAAGCCTTTGGCATATTTTCCTTACATTTATTCTCAAGAAAACCGATTTCCTTTTTACTTGTGGAACGAATCTTTTGGGCTTCATTCTTGGCCTTTTCCATTTCTTCTTCGTATATTAGTTTTCCTTCCTCTAGACCTTTCTCCCTAGACTCTTCCTTAAGCTCCGTCGCTTTTCTCCTGGCATCAGCAACAATCTGCTCTGCTTTTTTCTTTGCCTCTAAAATGTTCCGGCTTATCTCCAGCTCTTTCTTCCTTATAATAAGCAAGGGGGAAGACTTCTCATCTTCTATGTACTGTGTTTCAAATTTAAGTTCTTCCAATTTTTGGTTTTCCATTATAAATTTCTCCCTCGATTTGTTATATTTTTCACATAGTTAAAAATAACCATACATACCAATTACTTCTACCTTTTCTAAAACCTTTGCCCATCTCTTATGCCTATCTTGAAAACAGCCAAACTAAATGAAAAATGTATCCCCTTTAGAGCAACAGTTCATATATTAATTTCACGCTTCCAAGAAACTTTCTGAGGTAGATTGGGCAGCTACGAAGCTTAATATTTCCTTAATATATAAATTCTTTACAGAACTCGCTTTTTCCTGCTATGTTGCGAAAATTGCTTACTATTACCTCAATTTTTCAAGTGTTTCTTAATTAAATTCTAATCTTGCTTAAAAATAATGTCAATCCTGATTCTTCTTAATCAATTCAGACATAAACTTTAGTGCCGATTTCTTATCCTTGATATTGCCCATCACCTCTGCTTCTTCCAGTTCGGCAAGAAGCTTCCCTATTTTTGGACCGGGTTTAAGCCCAAACTCTTCTATCAAATCGTTACCGGTTAAAAGTTTCCTTTTCTTCACGGGCTCCTTTCTTTTTCGAAAGAATTCACTCACCAGGTCTGAAACCAGTTCTTTGTGACTTTCTAAAGCTTGTCTGTCTGAAAGAGGCCCCTGTGCTGCCATGCGGTCTGCTAGGGAGAGCAAGCAAGTTCCGGCTGCTTCTTCACCCAAGTCTCTTAAAAAACGATATTCAGCTCTCTCCGTAAAAGAGTGAACTAAAAAACCAGGACGCATATGTTCCTTTATTGTCAAAGTAAGTATTTTGCAGAGCTTCCTGCTCAACTTCAATCTCTTACAAATATTTTCTGCAATCTCAGCGCTCAATTTGGGGTGCCCAAAGAAACGGATTCTTCCCTTCTCGTCGGTGAATCGAGACTTGGGCTTTCCCAAATCATGCAAAAGTGCTGAGAATTTTAGTATCGAAAGTCTGGCGATACGCTCTTGAATCTCCTCCTGCAGGTAGTTTGTCATCTCTTCTTGGTAGGAATTGAAATAGCTTGAAAGCTGGGAGGCAATACTTTCTATAATCTTTACGGTGAGTAAAGAATGGTTCCATACATCCAAATGGTGATAGCCATTCTGACTTACTCCCTTTAAATCCTCAACTTCTTCTAAAATTACCTTTAATAAACCCAATTTATCGGCTAGCTGCAGAATGGACGAAGATTCAGGTAGAGCAAATATATAGAATAGCTCGCTGCTTTGCCGCTCAGGGGCTGCTTTCTTTATCAAATTAGAATCTGTTTTGATTGCTTTAGCTGTCTCTTCTTCCAGCTTAAAACCAAGAGTGCCCAAAATTCGCAACGCTCGAAGAAGACGTACAGGGTCTTCTTTGAAAGAAGAGGGGATCGTGATTCGAACTAACGAATTTACTAGATCGTCCCAACCTCCTACCGTATCTATTAAGTCAGCCGGGAAGTATGCTTCTCTCCTTTGTATGAATTTCCCAAGATCCAGAGCAAGGGAATCTATGGTAAAATCTCGTCGTTTTAAATCGCTTACAATCTCATCTTGATAAGTAGAGATATCAATAGCCCTTCCCTCATCCTTAAGGACTACTCTGCTAATCAGGTGAACTTCATCCATGAGGAAAGAACTTCCTTTGAGACTAAGTGCCAGAGCCTGAGCATATGAGAGACTGTCCTCTTCAGTAAGCAGATCTATATCCAAACTGGCTTTTCCAATAAGAAGATCTCTAAGATAACCTCCGACCAAGTAGGTATCAGCACTTCTATCCTTTATAAAGGGAAGAATCTTGCTCCAGAGTGGGTCCTTTAAGACCAGTTCATCTAAGGTAATATGACCGAGAAGTTTCTTGTTTGCGTTCATATAAAGAAATAAATTATGAATTTCACCCTCACCCTGCCCATTTGACTTCGCTCAGGGCAGATCTCTCTCAAGGGAGAGGAGATAATGAGAGAAAAATCGAGATTGCTTCACTTCGTTCGCAATGACTAAGAATTTTGCTTATTACAGACTATGAGAATACTTCACTTATTTCGCATGTCTACCGATAGACAATGACATTCTAAGAAGACCGAGATTGCTTCCCCCGCCATAGGCGGGGTCGCAATGACAAATAGGATACAGGCTGCGATGACGAGAGAAAGAGCACAATTGATATTCTGCTCCATCCGTCATTGCGAGGGACTCCGATGTTAATCGGAGGAGCGTGGCAATCTTAATGTTTTTTATTATTAATTCAGGATTGCTAACTAGTTAACAATGTGCGCAAACCAAAGTTATTAAGTAAACACGTAATAGAGTAATTGAAATCCCACTTGTCCTATTTACTTCATTACGTTATTACTTTATCACAGATTACGAGATTGCTTAGTCGCTGCGCTCCTCGCAATGACCTCTTATTGCCTTCAGCTTGCACCTTCAGCCATGAGCCATGAGCCATGAGCTTTCAGCTTTGAGCCATGTATGAGTTTCAACTCAGTCTCTCTCCCAATTCACTCTGGCAAATTCTGAACCTGCAGGCCATTGTATCTGAAGTTGGCCGCTATAAGCCTTTTCAAACTCCTTGCCAATGCGTTCTGCAAGGCTCCGCTCAGTTGTCTGTATAATCATACCTTCTGGATTTCTCTCAATACTCAGGATTCTAGCCGCTATATTCTTATTTCTCTTCTTGCGGGCTACGCTCTTGATTAAATTTAGGGCTTCCTTGCTGTGCTCTCTAAGAAAATCGCCTCTAAGGTAGACTACTCCGTCCACTCTCCTTTTATCTATGCGTTCGCATCCGGGACATAGAAACTTTTCTGCCTTTGTTCTCTTAGGCCTTTGCATCTTAGGTGATACAGTCCATTTCTCCTCCCAAAATACTGCCTGGCATTTGGGGCAGATTTTTACTATGTTCACCTTATTCACTCCTTTGATATCTTCTATTTACAAGATACGACTGAGTTAATCTACTTCCTACTTAAAATTCATGTCTGGTCTGTTACGATACTGCTTGATGCAATAGCTTTATAAGTGTTTCGGGTAAACTGTCCCTATTTTCTTTTGTTACCTTAATAATTTTTGTGTCACTTCTTTTCCGCAGCGCTTCCGTAAAAAGATCCTTTTGAATTCCAATGGATGCCACTACCGTGTTAGAGCTTTCAAAAGCTTTTACCACTATGTTTTTAAACTTTTCGGACATAAGCTCCATCTTACCTATCTCGTCAATAAGTAATACTTTTGTATCCTTTTTAGCCAGCGCTTCTTCCAAGATTGACACGCCTAATCTCTCAAACTTAGAAACATCAACTCCATACTTGCCTACCCGATACCTGGTCGGCAGAGAGTAATGCGCAAATACCTCTTCTTTCCCCTCAAGGGTGATAATCTTAAACCCTTCTCTTCTCCCCCCTTTCTTTATTTCTTCCGTAAAGAAACCAGAAATTCCTGGCTTCCCTGATAGCTCCCTGATTAGTTTCTTTATCAGGGTGGTTTTACCGATTCTTGGTGGACCGCTCAACAGAAGATTCGATGACAAACTCCACCTCGACTTTCCCTGCTACCTCTGAAGCTTTTGATTCCGCAATTGCTCTATATTTACCGGGAGAGACCTGGTTTCCCGCTGAGTCTACTTGAGGCCATGTCACTTTCAAACTCACCTTTTCACCCTTGCCCAATGTTAGTTCTTCTATAGCCATAGTGAAAAGTCGACCCTTAGACCATCGCCACGTCTCACTACCTGCGGCATCTTTTATAATCAGGTCAAATTTCTGCCCGGATGTGAAAAAGAGAGTCGCTTTGTCATTTCCTACATTGGTAACAGATAAGGCAAAGGGTATGGCAGTTTTAAGTGGAAAGCGCGACTGAGATACGTTAATACTCAATTCAAAATTTCCCTCTCTCTTACTGGCATTCAATGGAATATCCTCTTCATTTGAGTTTTTAATGGTCCGGGAGTTACGAAAGATAAAAATTAAGGAAAGTAAAAGAACGGCAATCACTATATTAAGAATACGATGACTTTTTATTATTTCCCACACTGACCTTGTCATATCAACCTTTTAAAATGGTTTGTTGTCCGCGATATATAATTTGGTCTATTAACAAGTTAGGTTAATACTTGAGCAAAAAGAGATGGAAAGGCGAAGGTAAAGCAAGGAGAAGACCGTGTCGGAGCCTCGCTATCTACCTTCTGGGTAAAGCTTTTGGTTATGCGTGAGGCGAGACTCGAGCGGCGGCTAAATTTAAATACTGCTGGATTGAGAAGGTGCCGACCGCGTGTCTTCGACTGCTTTGCCTGAGCAAAATTTGCCAACCTATCTCCTTTATAACCACATAATTCCAGAATGTTGATTAATAAAGTATTGACTTTACAGCACTATATTCTACACAGGCAGAGTTCGTTCTGTCTGTATATTGGATCAAACGACCTCCGCGCCAATGCCTGCCCCTGGCAATTTCGAAATTTGTAGCAAAGCAAACAGATATCGATATAGGCGCTGGCAGGCAGGGCTTGACCCCTACTCTTCGAGCGCTACGGCCTAACTCAGATATGTGTGCTATCTAAATATATTCGAGGCACTCGACTGCTTATCATACATACAATCTCGTAGTTAATGGTTCCGAGTATCGAAGCCAATTCATCAGCGCTGATTTCCTCCTCGTCTTGATGCCCAATAAGTACCGATTCGCTTCCAACTTCAACTGAAGCAGCTCTTCCCACATCGACCATCAGCTGATCCATACATATTGTGCCTACCACTCCGGCTCTTCTGCCCCCGATAAGAACTTGACTTTTATTGGAAAGAGAGCGTGGGTATCCGTCTGCATAACCTAAGGGTAGAACTGCAATGGTGGTACCATGAGCTGGTTTGTAGGTAAGACCATAACTAATACCTGTATTTGCAGATATTTTTCTAATAAAAGCAACTCTTGCTTTAAGAGATAGAGCAGGTTTAAGCCGTATCTTTTCCCTGGTTGCATCGCCGGGATGTAGCCCGTACATGGTTATACCGATTCTCACCATATCCATGTGGCTGGAAGGAAACAATATGGTAGCTGCACTATTAGCCACGTGTTTGATGGGAATCTCTATACCCTTTCTATTGAGTGCACCCACAACGCTGTTAAAGCTCTCTAACTGTCTGTAAGTAAAGGGATTTCGTGGTTGGTCTGCAACTGCTAGATGAGTAAAGATGCCTTCCAGTTCCAGGCTCTTTTTGTCCAAAATAAAATCAATAAACCCTGAAACTTCTTCAGGGGCTATACCCAGCCTGCTCATTCCAGTATTTACTTTCAGATGAATCTTTGCAGTTTTTCTCTCTTTCTGAGTAGCCTTGGAAAGCGACTCGATGGCGCTTCGCGAACAAACTGTGGGAATAAGATCAGCTTTGACTACGTCATCTGCTGCATCTGCAGGTACCTCGCTCAAAATGTGAATAGGAGCAGCTATTCCTGCTCCTCTAAGTTCAAGACCTTCCTCTACCAGGGCAACACCTAATCTCTCGGCTCCGCTTTTCAGGGCCGTTTCCGCAACCCGTACAGCCCCATGATTATAAGCATTCGCTTTGACTACCGCCATAAGAAGAGTTCCCGGCTTGATGAGGTTTTTTATTGCCCTAACGTTGTAGCTGATTGCTTTCAGGTCAATCTCTGTCCATACGGGTCGCATCTTATAGTTTACCCTTCATGAACGACTTATAGCCTTTATAATATCTTCCTTTGCAACTATACCTACCAGCTTTCCGTCCCGTAAAACCAGAACTCTATTGACTCTTTTCTCAATCATGAGTGTTGCAGCATCTTCAATGGTATCCTCTTCAGAAACCCAAACTACATCGGTGGTCATTACGTCTCTTACACGAGCTCCTACTGCTTTTTTCAGGGTTTCTTCAAAATGCCTCATACTTCCCAAATAAATAAAACTATCAAGGAATTGGATAAAGGAGGGGAACTGAATTTTGACATCCTGCATAATGAGATCATCCTCAGAAATCATACCCACCAGCTCATCTCCTCTTAAAACGGGAGCACCACCGATTTTCTTTTGAACAAAAAGTTTTGCAACCTCTTTCACCGTATCATCTTCAGATACGGCAACAACTTCTTTGCTCATTATTTTTTTAACTTTCAACTTTTCCTCCATAACCACTTTTCTCTTTTACCATAGCCAGAAGTTCTTTTATTGCTTGAGGAAGATATCCTATGATGTCTCCTGCGATTAAACACAGTTCTGTGAGTTCTTCAGCTGCTAAATCTCCAGCTCTACCATGAAGATATACACCTAAAACAGTAGCTTGAAATGGAGACAATCCCTGGGCTAAAAGACCACCTATAATGCCAGTTAAAACATCTCCGGTTCCGGCAGAAGCCATACCGGGATTACCCGTTGTATTTATAGCAACCGGTCTATCAATGCTAGCCACAATTGACCGAGCTCCCTTTAAAACTACTATCAGATTCCATTCTTTGGCAGCTCGCCGCGCATAGCTTAATCGATCGTGCTGTATGTCTTCCGGGGATATTTTAAACAACCTTGCTAGTTCTCCCGGATGCGGGGTAATAATTAAGGGACTCCTCCGCTCCCGGAAGAATTTTGTCTCACCTACCATAGCATTGAGACCATCGGCATCCAAAACCATCGGCTTTTCAATACCTGTAACTAATAGCCTTACCAGCGAGACCGTGCTTTCATCTAAAGACAAACCAGGTCCCACTGCCAGAACATCGAAAGAATCCACCAACTCTTTAATCTGGCCGTAGGCTTCAACATCTATGGATTGAGAAAAGGTTTCAGGAAGAGGAACAGTCATTATCTCCGTAAGCTTTTGTTCCAATATGAGATTTAGGCTTTGAGGAACTCCAAGGCTTACTATCCCCGCCCCTGCCTTAAGACTGGCTTGAGCAGTTAAGGCTGCTGCTCCGGTCATTCCTACCGAACCGCCAATCACCAAAACCCTCCCCCGTGCTTTTTTATGAATATCTTGACGGTGTCTTGGCAGCCATTCGGCTAAGTAGTTTCTCTCGATAATTTCTGCTTGAATCCTGTCCTCAACCAGAATACTATTAGGGATTCCGATATCTGCAATTTGCAAACGGCCCACAAATTCAGCGCCAGGGTAGTTAACAAGACCGACCTTAGGAAGAGTAAAACTGAGAGTCACATCTGCTCTAATGCAAGGACCCTCTACATTACCAGTATCCGCCTCTACACCTGACGGTATATCAATAGCAATAACGGGTTTTGAACTAGAGTTTACTATTTCAATAACCTCAGCTACGTAACCTTTAACCCTCCCTCGAAATCCGAAACCGAAGATTCCATCAACAACAAGGTCTGCTGACTTGATTTTCTCTTCTAGATTATCCAGGTTCTCTGATTGAAGCAGCTTGGTTTTGATTCCATCTCTCTCCATCTTTTCCAAAGCTTTAGCGCTTTCAGGACTCATTTCATGCTTTGGCCAAAGTATGAACACACTGGGTAACGCGCCCTCCTTTTTAAGCAATCTTGCTGCCACCAGAGCATCTCCACCATTGTTTCCCTTACCAGCAATAATCACTATTTCTTTACGCTTTGGGTCACCCAGTTCCTTTATTGCAGTATCAGCAACAGCCTTTCCTGCCCTCTCCATTAAGTCAGACAAGCTTATATTAAGCTCAACCAAGCTTTTTTCTTCAATTGTGTGCATCTCCTTACTTGTCACTACTCTCATTTTCGTCTTCCAAGAGCTATTGCCAATCCTATCGCATTATTCTTACTGAAAGATAGACTTATCAGAAACTCATCAATTCCCATCGCTGAAGCCCGCTTGCTTGCTTTACCCTTAAGATTAACCAGAGGTTTTCCATACATATCTTTCTCTATCTCAAAATCCCTCCAACTCATCCCCCTCAATCCCGTACCAAAGGCTTTCAGCACAGCTTCCTTTGCTGCAAATCGAACTGCAAAATGAAGATGCGGCTTTTTCATACTCAAGCAATACGCTCTTTCCTTAGCAGTAAAAAGCCGCTCGATTAATCCCCTATGCCTCTCCATAGCGATTCTAAATCTCTCTATTTCAACAATATCTATACCCACACCTTTTATCAAAACGCTCCGCAACTCAGCCATAGATTTAAAATGGACCTTCCAGCAAGTTAGATTGCGCCTAAGTTCATATTATTAACAATAATAAACCTGGTGAGGTTAAAATTAATTAATACAGGATTCAAGGAACCCGGAAGTCCAGGACTAAAGCATATATTAAAATTCTAAATCCTGAGCACCAAATTCTAAATGGTTCGACAAAGCCTGTCCTGAGTAGTTCGACTGTGCTCACTATAGGCTTTGTCGAAGAGCTCACCATTTATTTAGAACTTAGGTATTCGAAATTAGGATTTGTATTAACCCAAACCCTCGAACCCGTGAATACATCTATTTTGAGCTCTCGTCTATTTTAATCCGGTTATTCAACCGTAACACTCTTAGCCAGATTTCGAGGCTGATCGACATTACAGCCACGCTTCTTTGCCATATAGTAAGAAAACAGCTGAAGGGGGATGACTGCTGGAATGGCAGATAACGCTTCTAGAGTATCGGGTACATAAAATATCTCCTTCGTGTACTTCTTAATCTCTTCATCTCCCTCTGTCGCTATTGCCAGAACCCTGGCTCCGCGTGCTAATACTTCCTGGATATTGCTTAAAACTTTGTCCTGCACCTGGCTCCTGGTCACGACTACAACAACCGGCACATTTTCATCAAGAAGCGCTATGGGACCGTGTTTCATCTCTCCTGCCGCATATCCTTCAGCATGGATATATGAAACCTCCTTAAGCTTTAAGGCTCCTTCCAGCGCTACTGGAAGGCCAACGCCCCGTCCTAGAAAGAGAAAATTATTATAGTTAGCATATTGTTCTGCAACTTCTTTTATGTCCTCAGACTTCTCCAGCACTTTTTCAATTTTTCCGGGAAGCTCTTTAAGTTCTTCGAATATGCGATGACTGAACTCAAGTGATACTTTTCCCTTTATCTGGCCCAGATAAAGGGAAATGATATAAATAGCTGCCATCTGAGAAATCAAAGTCTTGGTAGCAACTACGCCGATTTCCGGACCTGCATGAGTATAAATGACGCCATCTGCTTCCCGCGAGGCACTACTTCCTACCACATTACTGATAACTAATACCTTAGCTTTGCTCTTCTTTGCTTCTCGTATGGCAGCAATAGTGTCCGCTGTTTCTCCAGATTGAGTTATGGCAACTACCAAGGTTTTACTATCAACGACTGGCTCCCTGTAGCGGAATTCTGAGGAAATATCGAGCTCAACCGGTAACCCAACCCACTGCTCAATGGCAAAACGGCCAATCAGCCCAGCATAGAACGAAGAACCACAGGCAACTATGAAGATCTTATTTACCTTCTCAATAGTTTTGGGATTTATAGCGATTTCATCAAGAGCTACCTCGCCGTCCGGGGATATTCTTCCCCGTATTGTTTCCCTGACCGCAGCCGGCTGTTCAAAGATTTCCTTAAGCATAAAGTCGGGGTATCCACCCTTTTCAGCTGCTTCTGCATCCCAGGTGATGTGCTGAACCTTTTTCTTAACGGGTTTGTTTTCGAAGTTAGTAATCTTTATTCCCTGATGCGTTAGTTCTGCAATCTCACCATCCTCCAAAATAAGGATCTCTCTAGTATGGTTGAGAATTGCTGGAATATCCGACGCAATAAAATATTCACCCTGACCAAGACCCAAAATAAGGGGACTATCTTTCCGAGCGGCTACAATAAGATCGGCATGCTCACGGGAAATAACGGCTATAGCAAAAGAACCCTCCACATGTTTCACGGATTCCCGAACCGCCTCAGCTACATCCCCTTTATAGTTGTCTTCAATCAGATGAGACAGCACCTCAGTATCCGTCTCGGAGTTAAAGATATGTCCTTTATCCTGTAGCTCCTGGCGCAGGGAAATGAAATTTTCAATAATGCCGTTATGGACAACCGCGATATTTTTACTACAATCCAGATGAGGATGGGCGTTTTGTTCTGACGGCTTTCCATGAGTAGCCCACCGTGTATGCCCGATCCCGGTTAATCCATTAAAGGAGATATTGCTAACAGCTTTTTCCAGCTCATCAAGATTTCCTTTTCGTCTTATTACATTGATGGTGCTATCAGACAGAACAGCAATGCCCGCCGAGTCGTAACCTCTGTATTCTAACCGCCGAAGCCCCTCCATAAGAATTTGCAGAGATTTTCGTTCACCAATATATCCTACAATCCCGCACATTTGACCCCCTTAAAATCGCTGAGGGCTCAAGGCTAAAGGCTCTATGTCGCATATGTTCTAAGCCTCTTTAAGCTCCTTACTCTCAGCCTTCAACCTTTAGCTTTGAGCGTCTAGCCTAACTCCTTCTCTATTATATCAGCAATTTCCTGTGAAATAGCTTTTGCTGAGTCCTGGCTTTCAGCTTCCACCATTACCCTTACAAGAGGCTCAGTTCCAGAAGGTCTTACTAACACTCTTCCCTTGCCTCCAAGCTTCTCCTCAGCTTTTTCTGCCGCCTTCCAAACTTTTTCCGCACCATCAAGACGATTCTTGTGCAATACCTTAACATTTACTAAAACCTGAGGAAAACGCATCATTACCTTGCTAAGCTCCGTTAAAGACTTGCCTTTTTCTTTCATCACCGACATCAATTGCAGAGCAGTAATAAGGCCATCACCAGTATTACTGTGCTCCAGAAAAATAATATGACCCGACTGCTCGCCACCAATAATCGCCTTATTCTTTAACATCTCTTCCAGAACATAGCGGTCTCCAACTTTAGTCTTTATTACCTCAATCCCCAATTCCTTCATAGCTAGATCAAACCCGAGATTAGTCATAACGGTCGTAACCACAATAGGTGGCCTTAACTTGCCTTTCTCGAGCAAGGCAAGTGCACAGATTGACATAATGAAGTCACCATCTACAACATTACCTTTTTCGTCTATTGCTATTACTCGATCTGCGTCTCCATCAAAAGCCAAAGCCAGATCAACTTTGTGTTTTTTCACGTAATCCTGAAGACCCTGGGGATGTGTCGCTCCACAGGCTGCATTTATGTTTATACCGTCGGGATTAACTGCAAGTGAATAGACTTCTACTCCCAGCATCTTGAGAATCTGGGGAGCTAAAATATATGAGGCACCGTTAGCACAATCTACCGCAACCCTTAGACCTTCTAAGTTTATTTGTATCGTGTTGGTTACATGATTGATATATCTTTCTTGAACTGTGGAATTCTGATTTATACTTCCAATTTGTCTTCCTGCTGGACGTTTTTTCGTTTGTACATCCAGCAAGGATTCAAGCTTATCTTCCTCCTGATCCGAAAGCTTAAAACCCCGTTTATCAAAGAATTTAATACCATTATACTCGAAAGGGTTATGGGAAGCGGAAATAATAACACCAGCGTCAACACCTAGAGTCATAGTTAGATATGAGACTGCGCCGCTTGGCACTATGCCCAGCTTAATTACATTAGTACCGGTAGAGCAGATTCCTGCTGTCAATGCTGACTCCAAGAGGCTACCACTAATGCGGGTATCCCGTCCTACTGCAATCGACCCTCCTGGTCGGGAGAGAAGCTCTGCTCCTGCTCTGCCCAGATTGAACGCTAGTTCTGGTGAAAGATCCTGATTGGCAATTCCTCTTACTCCATCAGTGCCAAAAAGCCGTCCCAAATCAACTCCTTTTAACCTAAAAGTTTACCTTTTCTCCATCCCTTCGGCTTCGCTCAGGACAAGTTCTTGTGGGCAACGTGTTAAATTTGCTCCTGCTATAAAGATCTGCCCTTCTACCCACTATTCCTTTGACTGGCTCAGGATAGGTTTTGGGGAAGGATTAGGAATTTTAACTTCAGTATTCGACAATGAATGTACTGAACCTCGATCGCTATTATAGTAAACTTTCTGCACAAAAGGCGACGTCATTGCTCCAACCAGTGCATAATAGTCAAGTTTAAAGCTCAATATATCACCACTCTTAATATTTAACCCTGCTTTCGCTCCCAAGACTAGATGATCGCTGCTTATTTTTACTACTTCCAGACCGGGCCGGTATGGCAAAATAAAGCCTGCCCCCAAATCCTGTTTACCGAGAGCAACCAGTATCTGCTTTCTTGTCCCGGGTAGTCCATTGTCAATTAAGCTCAGAGGCTTTTCTCTTACCTCTATAACCTCGCTTTCCAAAATGAAAGAATCCTGAAAAGTGTTAATAATAGGTTTGTAAAAAAGTGTTTCCTGCCCTAGCAGAATAGCCTCTCCCATTCTAAGCTGGTTTATTTGGGGCGGAATAGTCGCACTTTCAATCATTCTCCAGGCGCTGCTATTTCCTCCTGAAACTACACGAGCAGAATATCCAAGTCTGCACTTGAGTTCTACAGCTGCTTTGCATAATATTTCCAGATTATTACTAGTTACATCAATCCTGGAGGGAACTGTATCCTTACCGGGGAAACAGGCAAAATTAGTACCTATTCCCCAGATCTCTATGTTGGGAAGCTTGAATGCAGATGCAGCAAATTCCAGGAGTTCCTCGGGAAGTATTCCCTCTCTCATTTCACCAGTTTCAACCATAAGAATTACTTTGTACTTCCTGTTCAATTTGCCAGCCGCAGCAGAAAGAAGTCTTAAAATATATAGATCTGAAACAAGACAAGCCTGAGTTAGCCGAATAACATCTTCTACTTCATCTTTTAAGGGTTGCCGTAGCATTAAAAGGTTGGAAAAGCTTGCTTTATGAAGCTTCTCGAGATTTTGAATCCTGGAATCGGCTATTCCGCAGACTCCACCTGCACACATTGCCCTGGCAATATCAGGGTCACCCTGACAACTTTTGCTAACACCATAAACGTCAATTTTTAAAGCATTTGATGCTTCTACAATTATCCTTGCATTATGAATAATTTTTGCTAGATCAATTCTGATTCGCGGATATCTCGATTCATATTTCATAGACTATCCTTATGAGATGTGCTTCATATTTTAACTGGGTAACCGGGCAGAGCTAAATTCTACTCGCGAAGTAAAATACCTGGACTGCAAACCTGGCTATTGGGAATTAACCGGTACTTTCGCTTGGGCGGGGATATCTTCTTGTCTGGATAGATTTGAATAGAGCTAGCCAAACATCTCCAGCAAGAACTATCGTTTTGAAAATTGTGGCCGCTTTCTTGCCTTCTTAAGGCCATACTTTCGCCGTTCTTTTTCTCGAGGATCCCTGGTAAGCAGACCAATCTTTTTCAGTTTTAACCTAAAATCCTCATCCACCTGCAATAGGGCGCGGCTAAGACCGTGTTGTACTGCACCTGCTTGACCAGAAACACCTCCTCCTACTACTTTTACTATGGCATCGTAACGCTGAAGATTTCCTGTAACCTCCAAAGGTTTTAGAATCTGGTTCTGGACAGTTCCCACTTTAAAATACTCATTTAAAGGACGCCCATTTACGGATACATTCCCGCTTCCGGAGACAAGACGTACTCGAGCAACAGCACTTTTTCTTCGGCCAGTTCCCCACCAGGAAACCTTTTTCTTTATATCAGCTTTAGCTTTAGTTTTAGTTGCGGTTTTAGCTTTGGTTGTGGCTTTGGTTGTAGCTTTGCTTGTGGCTTTGCTTGTGGCTTTGCTTGTGGCTTTGCTTGTGGCTTTGC
>CAYGBL010000014.1:32158-48478 GCA_964348135.1 uncultured Actinomycetota bacterium | reverse complement strand
ATCGATAACTATGCAGGCTCTTTCCGAAAATCCTTTATCCTCTTTAAAGATACCGCACATCTTTGCTATTTCTCCATGCGGCCAGAAATCAGAAAGGAATCTCGTGTGACTAACACCGAGCTCTTTTGCCCAGGCCTTTTTTGAAGGTACAGTATCCACGCTTATACCCAGTGCAACAGTATTCAACTTCTCCAACCTATCACGGTTCGCTTCCAGCGCCTTCATCTGTTTTGCTCAGACCGGCGTCCAGGCAAGCGGATGAAAGGAAAGAAGCACTTTCTTTCCTTTGAGATTTGATAAACGTAGCTCTTTACTGTCCTGGTCTTTTAAAGCAAAGTCTTTCGTTTGTTCTCCCGTTTTCACTACACCCATAGTTTATATCCTCCCCCTAATTTTGTAAAAACATAAAAACGGCTTTTCCGTTAGGATTTATTTTCCCGAAATCACGAAAAACATCTGCGTTTTTATCATATCCGGGAATTAACAATACAAAGGGGATGTATCCGTGATGCTATTTATATAAGCAGATTATGTGGGATTACCGGGCTTGTAATAATTTATCTTTGTCACATTCGCACGAAAGCGACAAAGATAAATTCCTCCTTTGTTGTTGCTAGCTCCTAATTCTGTCACTGTAGATTGCCGCACTCCCAACTCACCGAGGAAAAAGTCTCTGCAAATGAATATGAAGCAACCCTATCCTCGCAACAAGCAACTTTCTACCTAATTAACATGACCCTTGTACTATAACCCGTGACTTCTCCAAAAACTACAAGCGTGTAACGCAATTCACATTGAGAGCTGTTCCCCGTTCTCCATTATGAATCGCATTGAATTTACGAGCGAGCGGCCGGAGTATCACCTTGCCGCTCGCAACGTCCTTCAAATACCTCTAGTGACCACCCTGGTTGCCTGGCTGACCTTCATAACCAAGAAGACCATGTGGCCGTCCTCCACCACCCTGGTTGCCGGGCTGTCCTTCATAACCCAGCTGTCCGGGAGGCCGGCTCGCAAAGACCATCGAGGTCATACTAAGCAGTAGTATCATAGCTGTAATAAAGATAGCGATAGCTTTTCTCATCTGTCAGTCACCCCTTTCTCAGCAAAGTAGCCATACTCGATGACTCAAGGGGAATAATTCCCTTATCGGTTAGTTCATAAACAAAACCAAAGCAGATCGTCTTGGAATTTGGATTTGTGGACTATGAGCTTAATAATCAGCTAATGTTGTAATCAAAGGTGGCATAACTCAAGAGGCAAAAAATGATCTTAATACACTAGGCAGTGGTATTGCCTATGCTACTTGCCATAAGCTCGCTTATATAATTTTGCGGACAGCAAAGAGGATAGATTTCTTTTGAATATTGGTAAGCAAAACTTCAGCAATTTAGAAAGAGGTTTTGGAAAATCTAGTTTATTTTGAAAACTACCCCCATTCCCAACAACGCCATTGCATGAGCAAAGCAAGGCAACCAATCTTTCAAGATGTCACTGCGTGAGTAAAGCGCGGCAACCAATCTTTCACAGTGTCATTGCGAGAGCAAAGCGAGGTAACCAATCTTCCACAGTGTCATTGCGAGAGCGAAGCTCGTGGCAATCTCGCTTTTAGTCCGCTGAGTAAATAGTGTAGATCTGATTATATGAATGAGAAAGTGAATAAAATGCACTTTATATCCTATATGGTTCAGATGAAACTTCTCGACATATTTAAGATTGCCGCGCCCCGCTAAAGACAGGTCTCGCAATGACTAATACATTTGGTTTAAGTTAAAGACGGGTCTTGCAATACCGGTTAACAAATTTATTGCCCATATCTTTTTTTGTCTTTGCTACCCCACCAATGGCGGGGGATGCAATCTCACACTATTATGAAAGTCATTGCGAGCCGTATCCAAAGCAATCTCGATCTTCTTAGAATGTCATTGCGAGGAGCAGAGCGACGTAGCAATCTCATCGGCGTAACACGAAACCCGCAACTCACAACATTACATGTGACTATTCGCCAATAATATTTCAAATCTTGAACTTAATTCTTCTTGAGGCTAAGAACTTAAACTTTCCTTCTTTTTTCCAAGACTCAAGGCGCGCTTGGTTAAGCCGAAATAAAAGCTCTCTCTCTTCTTTATCTCTAACTCGCGATGAAGACTTTCTTTCAAAACCAAGCTTTGCTCTAATCCTGGCAAAACCAGCTCTTTTTGTCCGGTATTCATTCCACTTAACTTTTTTCACTTAGTCAAAGTCTCCTCCCTTAGCTCAAAAAGAGCTGCCTCAACTTCCTCCTCTTTAGCTCTCTTCTCAAGATAATCCCAGTCAATTTCCTCCGCATGCAGAACCATCAATTCCCTGGCCCAAACCCGATCATCCGAGGACTCCCAATGCACATAAGCATTTAGCCTATCTACCACTAAATCTTCGATGCCCAGTATGTAAACCTTAAGACCTTCGATTTCTACCTCGTAAAGCTTCTCTCGTTGTTCCTCACTTTCCAAGGAATATGCTGGGGCCTCAATAACAATATCCAATTCTTCACTTACCCAATGCCGGCCCTCTTTGCTAAACCCCCAGCTTCTCAAAATTCTATCCAGAGGTTCACTTGGCGCTACCACATCTATATCATAGGTGGCGTAACCGCCAGCGGTGTAAAATTCCACCGCATTTCCTCCTACTACAACTGGCCTTATTTTCTCCGGCTCCAGTTCCTTAGTCAGCAAGCCCATAAACAACAGTCTTTTGGTGAGAAGATCAGTTTCATCTTTTACCCTATCTAAACTTACTTTAATCTTTGCTTCAGATTTTTGCCCAAGCCACTCATCAATCTTCTCTTGATTGAACCGGTACTGTCCGCCTACCTTGATATAGGGAATTTCACCCTGCTTAATCATGGTATAGATGGTCCGCTCACTTAGACCCAAATATCTAGCTATATCTTTAACAGTCATCAAAAATCCAGGCATTTCAGACTCCTAATTTGCCCCTTTCTCTATATTATCGGGTAAAATATATGAAAATACAAGAAATATTATGAAATATTATGAATTAGTCTGCAAAAGCAGGCTACTTTAGGTTTGTATACTTGAATTAATCAAAGGTATTTGGAAGTACTTAGGGCCATATCTAAGTATTCTTCAAGTTAGCTTCATTTTGAGAACCATCACCTCTTCTGAAAGATTTTACCCTTTCTTTTCTTGAAACCGAATCTGTATATATCTCTTCTCCCTATCGGGGAGAGGGTTCAGGTGAGTGGAAAAGCGAAACTCGTAACGGGCAACTCTAACCTTTTAGAAAAAGTGAGTTAATTTGAGAGCTGGCTCCTGCTCCACTTTTGTCAAAAGTAAAGATACGGCCCCATCTCTTTAAAAATACGGATGGGCGCAGGTCCCATCCCTACATTGAGTAAAGCTCTCAAGATATACTGCTTTTATTTTCGCATCTGAAGGTGCGCTACTACATGTATATGGTTCACATTTGCGGATGGGTACGGGTCCCATCCCTGCAGAAAGAAATATAAATACGAGATTGCTTCCCCCACCATAGGCGGGGTTCGCAATGACATGCTAGGGCTACTCAATCTTCTCCAGAGGGGCATAGCCGAGGAGGAGCTTCTTCTTCCCTTCTGTTGCGAAGATTACGGTTACCTCGTCACTTCCTTTAACTTCTACCACTTTGCCCGGCCCCCATTTGCCATGCCAGACTTCATCCCCTACTTCAAAGGTCGGTGTTTCACTTTTGGTTACTGGTTCGTATTGCTCAACAGCCTGAGTGAGCTCATCAGGAATTTCGCGCAGGAAGCGCGATGCCATATTGTAGTTGGTAGCACCGTAAAGGTCACGGCTCCAGGCATGGGTAAGATAAAGTCTTTCCTTGGCCCGGGTGACTCCCACGTAGCAGAGTCTCCTCTCCTCTTCCAGCTGCTCTGGATTTCCCAGAGACCTATTGTGGGGAAAAACACCGTCTTCCATTCCTACAATAAACACTACCGGGAACTCCAGACCCTTGGCATTATGCAAAGTCATAAGAGTTACGGCATCTTCACCTTCTTTGTACGTATCGATATCAGTAATAAGGGAGATACCTTCCAAAAAGTCGTCCAATCCCTTCTCGGAGAAACTCTCTTCAAATTCTTTCACTACTCCTACAAACTCTTGAAGATTCTCCATTCTTCCCATAGCCTCAATGGAATGTTCAGCCTCCAGCTGGGCAAGGTAACCGGTATCCTCCAGTATCTTTCCAGTCAGTGCCACCAGCGATACATCCTCTAAAGAGTCCTTGAACAATTTAATTATCTCCAGAAATGCGCTCACCGCTTTCTTTGCTCTGGGTTGAAGAAGCTCAATTTCTTCCACTCTATTTAATGCTTCAAAGAAGGTTATCTTCTCCTTCTGAGCAAAACTGTCAATCTGGCCTACAGTAACCTCCCCTATTTCCCGCCGGGGTTTATTAATAATACGCTTCAGGCTCACAGCGTCCTCAGGATTAGAAATAACTCGAAGATAGGCAAGAATATCTTTTATTTCCTGTCGCTCATAGAACCTCAAGCCCCCAATAATAACGTAAGGGATGCCCAGTCTAACAAAGACTTCTTCAACCACTCTGGACTGCGCATTGGTTCTATAGAAAATAGCAAAGTCGTTATAGCTTCTGTCTTCCAATTCCTTAACACGCTTAATCTCCGAAGCAACGAACGATGATTCATCGTGCTCGTTCTCTGCTTGATAGGTAGTAATAGCTTCACCCCTGGCATTAGAAGTCCAGAGAGTCTTGGGTTTCCTTCCCATATTGTGACTTACCACATAGTTAGCTGCTTCCAGGATAATCTGAGTGGAGCGATAGTTCTGTTCCAGTTTGATAACTCTGGCTTCAGGGTAGCTGCTTTCGAACTCTAGAATGTTTCTGATATCGGCTCCCCGAAACATATAAATGCTTTGATCGTCATCACCGACTACGCACAAATTGCGGTAATTGCTGGCTAAGAGGTTTACCCATAAATACTGTGCATGGTTAGTGTCCTGATATTCATCAACCAGGATGTATTGAAAGCGTTCCTGATATTTCTTCAAAACTTCGGGAAATAGACGGAAGATATCCACACAGACCATAATTAGATCTCCAAAGTCAAGTGCATTGCTCTGGTAGAGCCTCTCCTGATACAGCCGGTATATATCAGTAATCACTCTTTCAATAAAGGTGGAAGCTCGCGAGGCAAATGAATCAGCATCAATAAGCTCATTCTTCGCTGCTTCAATTCCTGCCCGGATAGCCTGAGGTGGATATTTTTTAGAATCAATATTGAGGTCTTTAAGGCAAAGCTTTATAAGTCGAAGGGAATCATCGCCGTCGTATATGGCAAAGTTCCGCTTATAACCCGGCCTTCCCTGAGGTGCTGACAGATGATGAATCTCTTTGCGCAGAATCTGAGCACAGGCAGAATGGAAGGTCATCACCCACATTCCGGCAGTTATTCCTCCCACCAGACTATAAATGCGTTGTTTCATCTCATCAGCTGCCTTGTTGGTAAAGGTAATAGCCAGAATCTGATAGGGGCTTACTCCCAGTTCTCTGACAAGATAAGCAATGCGGTAAGTCAATACACGAGTCTTGCCGCTTCCTGCTCCTGCCAGAACTAAAAGAGGTCCTTCGGTGTAGGTAACAGCATCTCTCTGAACCGGATTTAGATCCAGTAAAAAACGCATCTCAGTCATTTTATTCCTTAACTAAGTATTGACAGACTAGACCCTGAGCCCCGCCTTGGCAGGGTTCAGGATAACAATTAAGAATGTGTCGCCATCCTAAGGTCTTGCCTATCATTCTGAGATGAAGCCGAAGAATCTCAGCTTTACAGAAGAGACCCTTCGCCCCGCCTTGGTGTCACTCAGGGTGATATTGGACACAAAGCCTTCGTTTCACTCAGGGTGACATTTTAAAGAAACCTCAGGACGATATAAGACACAGACCATTAGCTGCACTCAGGGTAATATCTCAATTTTTATTATAGGAAGTAAATGGGGAAAGTAAAAGGAGTATATAGATTAAGGTTAGTCTTTTCTGAATTTTATGTACTTAAAATCGGAAATAGCTGTTTCTGGGTGTCTTTCAAAACACTCCTTGTGAATGCAGGATTTTACTCCGCGAGCTGCTTGATAATTTCCACAGGCTCCACATACCGGCTTCCAGCAGATTCTGCATACTCCTAATATCCGGGCATGCCTGTTACCACAATGGGGACATTGTGCACTGTCTTCAACTTCTGCCACCCACACCAACTCCTTATGGAATGCTATTTCCGGAACCAAACTAATATTATCACATTTTGGGCCATTTAAGAAGGAATTTAATAACGGTTATTTATTAATAAATATTATTGTTTTAAATTCCTACTTTTGTTAGCTTGTTTTTTTATTTGTATTCCTGAAAGGGTACAGGTCCCTTCCCTACATATTCGGAAGGGGGCAAGCCCTTCCCTACATTTTCGTTTTGGTGATTCCGTAGGGATGACACCAGTGGCCATCCGTTTGATTCCTGTTCAGAGGAGCATGGAACCCCGGTTACATCCTTAGTTATATTTTGCGGCCGACTGATTCGGCTACTGGCTTAAGTGCGGCTACAAGTTCCAACAGTTGCGGCGGAGTAATAGACTGAGCTCCATCGCTCATAGCCTTTGCGGGATTTGGATGAACCTCCACCATTATACCGTCAGCACCAGCGGCAATAGCTGCCCTGCTCATTGGAAGTACCATATCGCTGTGACCAGTAGCATGACTGGTGTCCACAATTATATGATGCGAACTTAGTTTCTTAACAACAGGGATTGCGTTTAGGTCGAGGGTAAAACGTGTAGCAGTCTCAAAGGTACGGATACCTCTCTCACATAGTATTACATTGGAATTACCGGCAGAAGTTATATACTCAGAAGCAAGAAGCCACTCTTCAATAGTAGCTGAAAATCCCCTTTTAAAAATAACAGGCATTTGCGTATTTGCCGTTAAACGCCCCATTTTCTTCAGAAGGGAGAAGTTTGTCATATTGCGAGTGCCCACCTGAAGAATATCCACATAGCTCATTATCTGCTCCAGCACTTCAGTATCAACAACCTCAGTCACTGTCTTTAAACCAAATTCCTTACCGGCGCGGTTAAGTAACTCTAAACCCTTTTTCTCTAAGCCCTGGAAGCTATATGGTGAGGTACGGGGTTTATAGGCTCCTCCTCTTAGAATATCAATTCCCGCTTCTTTTACCACTTGAGCTACTTCTTTTATCTGCTCCCAGCTTTCTACAGCACAGGGACCAGCTATCAGCATTATCCTTCGAGAATTGTAATCTATCATCGCTCCTCTAAATCTTTCATCGTGTGGAGGATTTTATCATAGATTTCTCTTAAGGTATCGTCGTAAAGTGGACCCCGATTGGATTTAGAGATATGCTCAAAGATTTCTTCTTCACGGCGCGGATCATAAAGAGGAATACTGGCTTGGTTTTTTACATCCTTTATAGAAAGGACTAATTTTGCACGCTCATTTAAAATTCTTACAATTTCAACATCAATTTCATCAATCTTCGCGCGCAGTTCTTCTATCGTCTTCTCAAAATGTTCTGTCATAGTACCTCCACTATTAATTATTAATTATTAATTATTAATTATCAATTATTTTCATTCCCACTCAATTGTGCTCGGAGGTTTCGAGCTGATATCGTAAACCACCCGGTTCACACCAGGAACCTCATTTATAATACGATTAGAGATTCTTTCCAACACTTCCTCAGGCAAACGAGCCCAATCAGCTGTCATAGCATCCTCACTCGTTACTGCCCGCAGGACAATGGGATAGGCATAGGTCCGCTCATCACCCATCACACCCACACTACGGATACAGGGAAGAATTGCGAAGGACTGCCAGATTTCTTTGTAAAGGCCAGCCCGTTTTATCTCATCAACCACAATGGCATCAGCTTCCCGCAGAATTTCCAAACGCTCTGACGTAACTTCATCTATTATACGAACCGCCAGGCCCGGTCCGGGAAATGGTTGACGCCATACAATATCTTCAGTTAACCCTAATTCTTCTCCCAGGGCTCTTACCTCATCCTTAAAAAGATTCCTTAAGGGCTCAACAATTTTTAAACCTATCTCTACAGGAAGACCACCTACATTGTGGTGAGATTTTATTCTTGCTGCTTCTCTTGTACCGCTCTCAATCACATCAGGGTATAGAGTTCCTTGAACCAAGAATTCTGCGTTTTTTATTTTATCTGCTTCTTCTTCAAAAACGCGTATAAACTCTTCTCCTATAATTTTTCTCTTCTTCTCTGGATCAGTTACTCCCTTCAGTTTTTTCAAGAATCTCTCTTGGGCTTTTACGTGAATAAGATTAATGTGAAAGTGAGTTCGAAAAGTGTCCTCTACCTGTTCTGCTTCACCTTTTCTGAGAAGGCCATGGTCAACAAAAACGCAGGTGAGCCGGTCTCCCACTGCCCGGTGTACAATAAGAGCCGCTACCGCCGAATCAACACCTCCGCTCAATCCACAAATAACTTTCTTATCACCTGCCGTTTTCTTTACTCTTTCTACCGCTTCGTCAATAATAGAAACAGTGGTCCAGGTGGGGAGACAATCGCAAGCTAGATAAAGGAAATTTTTTAGTGTATCCATTCCGTAAGGCGTATGAATCACCTCAGGGTGAAACTGTACGCCAAAGAGCTTTCGCTCTACATCTTCCATAGCTGCAACAGAACTGTTTTCCGTGTGGGCAGTAGGTTTGAAACCTTCAGGGGGCGTCTTAACCGAGTCACGGTGGCTCATCCACACAGTTTGAGTTAAAGGGAGATCATTAAAGAGAAGATTCTCGGGGTAGACGGTAAGCTCAGTCTTTCCATATTCACTCTTTCCAGTGTGAGCTACTTCTCCCCCCAAACAGTACGCCATCAGTTGAATACCATAACAGATTCCGAGAATTGGAATGCCCAGCTCAAAGATCTCTTTGCGGCAGTAGAGAGGTGTTTCACCATACACGCTTGAGGGACCTCCAGAAAGAATAAGCCCTTTTGGCTTGCGCGATTTAATCTCATCGGGTGAGATATCGTAGGGAACAATCTCAGAGTATACCTTGCATTCTCTCACCCGTCGTGCAATCAGCTGAGCATATTGAGCCCCAAAGTCTAATACTAATACGGTTTGTTCATCATCCCGCTTTTTCATTTATGCTTATAATTTCTACCCACCTGTTTTCGCGGAAGGGCACGGGTCCCTTCCCTACATTCATGTTTTAAATTTTTAATTTTTCTCATCCCATCCCAACTTTTTGAATCTGCTGCAGGAATTTACCCTCGGTTTGCAAAGCTGGTGCAATCATTACCTCAGCCTTTTGAAAATCTCTAATAGTTTCATATCCGCATGTAGCCATTGACATCCTTAAAGCTCCAAAAAGATTTAAAGTTCCATCATTCTCGTGCGCTGGTCCCAACAGGATTTCACGAAGCGTCCCGATCGTATCGGTTTTAATGCGGGTTCCCCGGGGAAGCTCAGGGTGGAAGGTAGCCATACCCCAGTGATAGCTCAAGCCTGGTGCTTCCTTAGCTCTTGCAAGGGGCGAGCCAATCATTACCGCATCGGCACCACACGCGATAGTCTTAGCGATATCTCCTCCCGTCCTCATCCCTCCATCAGCAATCACATTTACATACTTCCCTGTCTCCTCAAGGTGTCTTGCTCGAGCAGCCGCAGCATCAGCCAAGGCAGTCGCCTGGGGCACACCTATACCTAAAACACCGCGGGTGGTGCAGGCAGCTCCCGGCCCTACACCCACAAGCACTCCTACTGCTCCTGTGCGCATAAGGTGCAGTGAAGTGGAGTAGGATGCACAACCCCCTACTATTACCGGAACTGAGAGTTCAGCAATGAATTTCTTGAGATTCAAAGGCTGTTTAGTTGAGCTTACATGTTCAGCGCTTATTACCGTACCCTGAATCACCAGAAGGTCCAGCCCTGCATCCAAGGCATATCCGACATAGCTCTCTACCCTCTGGGGTGTAAGAGAAGCGGCTGCAATTACGCCACCTGCCTTAATTTCTTTAATACGCTGCTTAATCAGCTCTGGTTTAACAGGTTCTTTATATATCTCCTGGAGTTTTCTTGTGGCTTCTTCTTTGGGGAAGCTCGCAATCTTTTTAAAGAGGGGAGCACAATCTTTGTATCTGGTCTGAAGTCCTTCAAGATTGAGAACTCCGATTCCGCCAAGCTTTCCAATTTCGATTGCAGTCCTAACATCAATTACCCCATCCATAGCCGACCCCAGCATAGGTAATTGAAGCTTAAACGGATCCAGTTCCCATGAAAGATCTATATCCTCCGGATCCCGGGTACGCCGGCTGGGAACAATGGCAATATCATCAAGGCCGTAGGCGCGGCGACCTTCTTTTCCTTTCCCAATCTCAATTTCCATCTATTCCTCCTTGTCATTCTGAGTGCGTTTGCAGCACTCAGTCGAGCTCTACAAAGAATCAGAAGAAAGGACGACTTATATCCGTCCCAAATTATTCATATTTGGAAGGGCACGGGTCCCTTCCCTACATTTCTGTTTTGATGATTCCGTAGGGATGGCACCTCTGGCCATCCATATCTATTTATCACCCGGAAGCGGGCAGGTCCCTTCCCCGCATTTTTCTTCATTTCGTAGTAGGACTGGCCTCCTCCCTACATTAGTAATTGCTTTAGGGATGACACCTGCTTGCTTCGTTCTACGGAGTGACCATCCGTTTGTTTTCTTCGCTTCTCCCAGAGTTTCAGCCTATATCGCTATATCTGGATGACGGCTAGCGAAGGACCCAGATTGACCTTATATCTATCTTTTAATATTAGTTACTTCCCTATCACTGTGCTTGGGTTAATACTGGATTGACTTTAGCTCATCACAACCAGGATAAAAAAAGTCCAGGCAGACTTGTCTCTTAGTAACAAGGCCCGGACTTTTTAGGGACTTTCTGCAAAATTTTTCTCCATCTCTTATCAGACTTAATTAACTAATGTTAGCACCACGGTTTGAAAAGTGTCAAGAAAGACAGAGAGCGAGGTTTTACATCCTAAAAGCCATTCGTTTTTTACCAAGAAACACAAAAACGATGAAGAGAAGGATGAAAAGTAAAAGTATGAGTGCATCAAGCCAGACGTCTGAAAATTCTGCAGCATACTGGGTAATTTCGATAATGGGATTGAATAAATAGTAGGTGGGAAATAGTTGACTTACCCAGTCCGGTACTTGCGGAAAGAAAATAATTAATGCTGGAATAAAAGCTAAAAAACCAACAAGCTTGACATATGTAAACGTTGTAGTTAAGTCCTGTGAAAATTGACCAATAATAAGGCCTATTTCAACCGCAAAAATTGCGCCGAGCAGCATAAAAATAACAAGCAGCCATACATTACCGGTAAAGACTTGATTTATGACCAGAATCACAATCCCCATAATAAAACTGGTTAAGAATCCCAGGATACCTTTAGCCGAGATTAACTCACCCAGGGTCGCTTGAGTAACAGCTACTGCTGATACCGTCTTCTTTTCAACCTCATCAACTATCAGAGCTGCGGGAAGTGTGCATCCCCCAATAAAGATCGCATACATAATTAAAAAAGGCACAATTCTCACTCTTATGGGAAGCTCTGCTTTCTTACCCAAGGGTACTTCAACCACGTCAATAGGCAGTTTCTGTCCTGCTTCCTCTCGTAAAAGTTCAGCCAGCGATGCAGCCAGCACAATTCTATTTGATGCGAGGCTTTCACCACCTATATATATTCTTACTTCAGGGAATTTATTCTGCCTAAGTTCTTCATCAAAATCTGGAGGCAAAACCAATCCTCCGTCAATAGCTCCACTTATGACTCTTTCTTTTAGATGTTCCTCATCTTTCACTTCCCTAATAATCACCGATTTAAGGTTCTTGATCTTTGCACCAGCCTCGGACTGACCTTCGTCAATAACTGCAAGAGTCGGCTTCTCGATGAAGAGTCTTCCAAAGACTAAATTCATTAACAAAGTCAATAGTATGGGAACAACTATAGCAAGGATAAAAAATACTTTACCCAAACCCCCAATAAAATCTTTGCGTACAATTGCAGCAATTCTCTTGGGACTCATTGAAATCTTCTCCTTAAAAGAAATATTCCCAAAGGAAAAACTATTATGTTAAAAGCAAGCAGGATTGTATAGTTTACCCAAAGGTTAGTCAGGCTTTCACCATAGGTTACCAGCCGATCGAAAACCTCAACAAGGTAGTAAGAAGGAAATAGTCTAACCCAACCGGTTGCAGAACCAGGAAACATCACCGCAATAGCGGGAACCAGTAAAATAAATATGGCGGGAATGGAGTATCCGGCTAGGGTCAGGATATCTTTAGAAAGAGCGCCTATTATGAAGGCAATTCCAGTTACCATCATAGCTCCTAAAAGAAGAATCACCAAAATCTCAGGAACGTTTACTCCAAATACTTGAAGCAGCAAAGCTAAAATGACAGCCTCTGAGAAACCAAGAAACGTACCCACAACACCCTTCGCCACAATCACATCACTCACACTTGCCGGAGTTACAAGGATTGCATTTAACGTTTTGCTTTCAGTTTCCTCGGCAATCAGATTGGCAATGCCCCACATCTCCATAAAGAGCATAAGAATTATAAACGTAGGTTTAATCCTGTCGCGAGGTGGAATTTGTGCTCCTGTTCTATCCTTACCCAGAATCTCTACATCAAATCCGACAGGAAGCTTCTGTTCGGTTAAAGCAAAAACAGACTCCTTCAGAATAAGCTCAACGCCTTTTCTAATGTCTTTAGAAGTTTCAGGAGGATAATAGATTTTAACTTCGGGCTTCTTTCCTTCACGGAGAGTTTTTTCAAAATCGACTGGCAAAACAATTCCTGCGTTAAATTCACCTTCTTCCACCTGCTCCATCAGCTTCTCAACTGAGGTAAATGACTTAACCTTAATCCCTTCTTCACGGGTAGCGTATTCCAATAAATTTTCAAATTTCGGTGCATACATAGCTATATCAAAAGTCTCATCAACAGTCTTAGGCATAATGTAATAAATGCCAGCATACGCCACTATACTCAAAGCTGTCATTGCTGCAACAAACTTATTCCTGAATATTTGGGATATATCTTTGGCTATCAGGCCCTTAATTATTATTGCCCGCTTCATTCAAGTTTTCTTCCTGTAACCTTTATAAAAATCTCCTCTAGTGTTGCCTCTGCCGTATGAACCGTGACTATATCTTCCTTCTCAAATAGATGATGCATATCCTTAGCAACCCTTGCTTCATCCAGCGGAAAAACCTTTTCAATTACCTTGCCTTCCTCTCTCACTCTTACCTTCAAAGCCCGCTTTCCGAATTGTTGCTTGAGGTTTTCTGGAGTATCAATTGCCACAATTTTTCCTTCATTTATAAAGGCAACCCTATCTGATAACTTGTCAGCCTCCATCATTTCATGGGTAGTTAAAAATACTGTCGTGCCTTTATCTCTTTCTTTCAGAATGACTTTCCGGATGGCTTCAGCAGATACCGGATCAAGACCATCAGTAGGTTCGTCCAGAAATAGGACTTTGGGGTTATTCACCAGGCACCGCGCAATCATCAGACGCTGTTTCATACCTTTAGAGTAACTTCCCACTTCATCTTTCTCTCTCTTTTCAAGACCAACTTCCTTAAGGAGAGGATAAGGGTCAAACTTCCTGATTCCAAAAAGTTGAGCAAAGAACCTCAAATTCTCTACGGCACTCATTCGCTCATATAGGTTCTTCTCTTCAAAACACACACCAATTTGACCCTGAATTTCCTCTCTCTCCTTGGCGATATTTTTATCAAGTATAAAAGCTTCGCCTTCCCTGGGAATTAGCTGGCCTGTGAGCACCTTGACGGTGGTTGTCTTTCCAGCTCCATTGGGACCTAAGAATCCCAAGATTTCACCTTTGGATACGAAAAAGTTAACATGGTCAACAGCAATCAGGTTGTTATAACTATAGGTTAGGTTTATTGCTTGAATAACTCTCTCGCCCATTCCACCTCCTCACTAGAACTGAACGAATTTGCACTTCACTCAATGGTAAACCAACAAATATATTACTGTCATATTATGGTTATACCCACAATGCGTCTCTATCAAATCCTCGTGAATACTTCCACAAAACATTTTCTTTTCCTGTTTATATTATCTTCACCAATTATTGTGAAACATCTGAAATAAATAAAATCGCTGGATTAGATGGATGATGTGAGAATGGATGTATCGTTGTACATAAGGGTAAGGAGATATGTAAGTAAATGTATATTATAAAATGAAGAAAAACCGGGAGCGAAAGAAGGCTTCTTTACAGATACGCGAACTTGTCCCATTGCGCTCTAGCCATGTTAATAGTCATAATGAGGAAGAGAAAAGAAAAGATTAGAAAGCGAGCAACGTAAAAAGCTTCAACCATAAAGTTATTTAGCTCAACAAAGCGACTAGAGATTTTTGCTTTATGCTTACAAATTTTCCTATTTAATAGCACAAGTTGGCGAAGAGGTTTTATGGATAAACTTGCAACCTGTCGGGCTTTCACTTCATAGAAATGGCTCATTTTATTTTGAAATACTGTATTTTCAGAAACAGCTTCCGTGCTATTAGTCACAATACTACTGTTTATATCGGGTGCTGAAGCCATAGCGGAACCTGGATTTTCCAAAATGACCCGACTCTCTTTCCTCATTATGTCATCATTTTCTTGTTGTACATTATCGGTTTTTACTGCAGCAGCAGTTGCCGGATTCGGGCTGGTTGAAGCGACATCTTTACTAATATCTCTGTGCCTGGTTGAAAGAGAAATAACCGAAACAGCAGTCTCAGGACTGTCCGAAGAAACATACAGACTTTCAGGTTTTGCTGTTGCAGCTGCTAAACTTTGCTGGGTATTTAAATAGACATGAGATAGCTCAAGTTCTGAATCGGCCGTTGAAGTAACTTCTGGACCAGGTTCCAATACTTCTTCAGGCATACTCTGCCGGTTTGGTACAGCTGCAACTGCACTCTGCTCCTTGACTTCCTCCTGGGTTCCAGACACAGCAGTGAGAGGAAGAAAATCTAAAGGATTTTGATAGCCGCCGCTCCCATATTTCACACCGAAGTGCAGGTGATTAGCTTCAGTAACCGAATCTGAACTTTTACCAACAACCGCAATTACTTGTCCTTGTTTGACTTCATCTCCAGTCCTGATGCGTAAATCCTTGACCTGCAGATAAGTAGTTCTCAGGTCTCCCTCATTATGCTGGATTGATACGGTGTGATCCAGAGACGAACTGCTTCCCTCAATGTAGCGGGCGTAAATAATTTTTCCTGCAGCAACTGCAACAACAGGAGTTCCCTCCTCAGCTTCAATATCTATGCCCCTATGTTGATTGCTTGCGTACGGTCTCAATATACCGCCTTCTACGGGCCATAAAAACTCTTCCGCTGCCAAAGCAAAGGTGGGAATAAGCAAGAGAAAAGCTAACGCTAATATAATTATAAGAGTTCGTCTGGCCAACTATTAGCTCCTAAAATATCGAGTTTTTCGAGACCAATTTTCGCAGGTTCGTCAATCACATTCTTGGAAATGGTGTGGACCTATTCCCTGTATTACATTTAGTGTTCTTTGTTTGTATTCGGAAGGGGACCCCGTAAAGAGAAACCCACGGGGCAGGCAAGCACCTTCCCTACGTTTTTGTTTTTTGATCTTGTCGGGATGGCACCTGCTTGCCTCGTTCTACGGGGTGGCCATCCATATCCATTGTATTGGAAGGGGACAAGCCCCTTCCCTACGTATTCGGAAGGGCATAAAGCCCTTCCCTACGTTTTTGTTTTTTGATCTTGTCGGGATGGCACCTGCTTGCCTCGTTCTACGGGGTGGCCATCCGTTTGTTGCTAGAGATTCAAAAGAGAAAATTGACTTCCTGCAGTAGAAATTATTTTTCTTAATAATCGGGGGTGAGCTAGTTCAATCCATGTCACAATCGTTAGAAACTGACAGATAATTTTAGAAGAGGATTACCAGTTTTCCACGCCGCCGTAGCACATTTGTAAACGCACGAACCACCCGGGGATCAAAACGGATGCCTTGTTCCTTTTTGAGCTCTATGACAGCATGCCGGGGCGTAATTCTCTCATCTTCTTCCTGCATATACATTAAATCATCGTAGTAGCTGGCAACATTAATTATGCGAGCAGCAAGAGGAACGCGTTTCGCTTCCTCGTTCTTTGTCCGCACATAGGGAGCGTGGTGCTTGCGTACTACCTCTGACATATCTTTAAGGTAATCTACCTGTTCCA
>CAYGBL010000014.1:0-32148 GCA_964348135.1 uncultured Actinomycetota bacterium | reverse complement strand
AATATTTCTGCACCCTTAATAGCATGGACTGCATCACCATTGGTAAAATATATTCTGTTATCTTCCAAAAAGGCATCTAGCGCATCCTCCTCAAGTCCCAGCTTTCCAATGTCATGAAGCAGTGCGGAATAACCAACCAGTTCTAACTGTTCTCCACGAAGTCCGAGTTCCCGCGCGATGTCAATAGAATACCTAGCCACCCTCTTAGCATGACCTTTTCTCCTGGAATTCTGTGCTTCTATAGCAGAGGCTAAAGCACTTACTGTGCTCTGGTAGGTCTTTTTAATATCCACATACATTTCAAAAGAATGCCGAATAACCAGCAAGGGTAGAAAAAACAAGATTATCCCCCAAAAGCTCATAACTCTGTACATCAATGCCATTAAAATCCCGGTACAGGCCAGAGCCAAATAGGTAGACCCTAATAGTTTAATCGTTCCTGCAAGACCTGAAATAAGAGGCGTTAAATTATTAGTATTGGCTGAGAGCTGATCAAGAACCAGCTTGGAAAGGAAATAGGAAAGCGAGACTCCAAAAAGAGGTATAAGTGGCAAACTCTCTAAACCACTACTTGTAACCTTCCCCCCAAGCCAAAAATAAAAAGAAGCAGCAGTGACTGCTTGCAGGGAAGTCTTCGCAATCGGTAGTAAAACCCCGGAAAAATTAAAATGCTTTTGCTTGATTAAAGGCGGAATAAGCATGCCCAACCCTGCAATTACGAGTACCTGAGGAAGCTTAAACACCAGAATAGAAAATATGACAAAAGCCGAACTTACTGAGACGGATTCTCCTTGTGGAAGATTAACATCGAGAAATTCTGATAGCATGATACATCCGGCTACCAGTATAACTAGAGCCAACTGCCGGCTGTCAAATCTCTGTGCAAAGTAGATAAACGAAGTGAGGCCTAAAAAAACTATCCAGAGCTGTCTCACCGCTAACGCATGACTCCGTCTCACTTCTCCACACCAACCATTTCTCTTTCTACTATATGTAATTTTCGCTTACTCGCTTGATGTTCCAGTCTCTCAGCTGCTAGAAATGCATTGACAACATGCTTATCAAATTGTACACCGCTATTTGTGGTTAATTCATTAACTGCAGTTTCTATAGTTAAGGGTGGTCTATAGGGTCTTGCCGAGGTCATTGCATCATAACTGTCAGCGACAGCCAGTATTTTTGCGGCTAAAGGAATATTCTTCCCTCGCAATCCTCTAAGATAACCTGACCCATTTACCCGTTCATGATGATAGAGAATTGTTGGTACCGCATCTTTCAAAAAGCGAATATCCTCTACAATTAATGCACCTGTTTGGGGATGCGTTTGTATCTTTCTGAACTCTTCCGCAGTTAGTTTTTCAATCTTGTTGAGAATACTCTTACTTATGCCCACTTTACCAATATCATGCAGAAGTGCAGCAAATTCCAGTTTCTCTACAAGGTCTTCCGACAAATGCATATGCCTAGCAATAGCTACAGCGTAATTAGCCACTCTTTCTGAATGACCTTTTGTGTAAGGATCTTTTGCTTCAATGGCGGTGACCAAAGAACGTACAGTACCGAGATAAACACCATGCAACTTTGCATATACCAGGAATGTCTGTCGCGCTACAAACAGAGGTATTAGCACCAGGATCAAACTGCTTGTTCCTACAACTACATATAATTGGGCCAAAATCATTCCAATAACTGCCATGGCGAGAGTATTAAGAATAAAAGGTCTCACGTTCATAATCCAAACATTTCTGAACGGAACGTTTCTAGACAAAGCAGCAGCCAGAGTTGTTAGAGTCGTGTTGGTTAAAAAGAGTACCGAAGAACATAAGAGCAAAGGTGTAATGCTTTGGGGAAATATAAGCCCCCCATTCATAAGAATTGGGACACCACCTGACGCTATGTAGACATATCCAGCGGCAACTCCTGTGAGTACAAATTGCCCCGCATTAAAGAGGTATTTATAGAGTGGATCTCTTTTTTGAATTGCCAGGAGGCTAAACGTAGACATAAAAGTAACCCAGACAGCTTCTGGCAATCCCATCAAAATTATGCTTGCAAACCAAAGAGAGAAACTTACCGATACACGACCATCACGGGCAAGTCTAACCCCCATTGCTTCTGCCAGAATCACCAAGGTCGCAAATACAAAAAAGTCAGCCCAATGAAATGAAACAGCCGTACGAGATAAATACGTAAGGGTTATAATTCCGCAAGTTGCGATAAAAAAAATATAGAACCTTGCTCCTAAATTCAACCGACTCATATGACCTCTTTTAAAATAAAGGACCGACGTCTCCTATTACCAACCCCAGCCGGCACCACCGGCAAGAACTAGAACATACAGGGTAGCTAAAACTGCCAAAATCTTAGTTTTCATAAATAGCCCTCCTTGCGGATCTTCAACCTCTTCCTGCCCCGCTAATCGCAGAAAGGAAAAACTACCGCTCCGCTCGGAGTAATTAGGAACGTCGGTCCAAGTCTTTACCCTATGCAGTTATCAAGAATCCAAAGCGCCTATTGATAGCATCAAGCGTGGCCTTAACTACTGAATCTTTGTTGTTTTGTCTGACCACTGCTGAGCCGGTGTAGGTCTCCTCACCTAAAGAACTCACCACAGCGATACAAACCACAGCTGCTTTTTCTCGTCCTAAAGGTATGATCACTACATCTTCCAGCGCAAAACTATAGGGGCTCTGGACGATTTTCTCTACTGCGTCTAGGGTTGCTTCAGCTACTAGTCTGACTCGCCCCGTTTGTGAAGCTGGACCTTCTGAAATGCCCTCGAACACAACTCCATTAAGCTCAAGAACCACCTGAACTTTTGCCCGGGTTCCAGATAGGTCTGTATTTATACTTACAATCCTGGGCCTTGCTTTTTCCTTCCTTTGCTCAGTTATGCCTACATCTATATCATTTATCTGAGCAATACTTATTTTCTTATGATTTATGGGTAATCCATACTCCGCCATTAGAGCAGATTCAATATCACGGACCAGTTGTTTCGGTCCCTTGTCAGGAACTGCTATCACATGGATTTCCTCAATAGAATTATCCGGCCCTCTAATTATTCTTGCAGCCTTTACATTCTTAATCTGACAAAGCTTATTCTCTATTTCCTCAGTATTAAGATCCCTGAGATTCAAATCCATTTTGAAACCTCGGTTTGTAACAATCGTAACAATTCCTTTAGCTATATAAGATTAATAAGATTTCGCCCTGCTTCCGATATTCCCTGCCTGCTCATTCCAAAAATATTAAATATTCATCATTTACCCCGCCTTGAATGCTGACTCTTACTGTTGTGTTCTCCGGCGGCGGACATGCTATTCCTGGCTGTTCCCGAAAAAGATACTCTTGGAGAGGCACAGGCACCTTCCGATATTGACAACATCTATAGGGACAGCATCCGCGGTCAGCCGCTTATTTCTTTTCTTGGAAGGCCACCCCTTAAATAGAACCGGCGGTCAGGTAGGTCCCTTTACAAAGTTTTCCTGTTAATTCTGTACAAGCTGACTGATAACGAAAAATTTAATTTTCGAGAGCGTCAAGTTAAGTGAGCCTGTTTTAGGCTCAAAACCCCGCAAACAATGTATAATTTGAACATTATGAAAGTCAAACTTTTGTAAAGAACCTAAGAAACTTAGGGACCCCGATTTTGTCGGGGTCCTTTTGGACAGCCACAGGGGCTGTCCCTACAAAAATTTACTCATGTAGATACGTCTAGAACTAATTGATTGGAATTTTCAAAATGCATGAAATAGGCTCAGCTAATTGTAACGCTGCCTAATTTTCGATTTTGTTCGAGCTTGTCGGAACCCTGCTTTTTGCATCCTTCAACTTCGCTTTATGCTTCCCGACTATATTTAAGAACAATTTTGTACCGCTTAAAACCTTATCCTTTTGGTTATGCCAAGGGTACATTTACTATGTCTCCGGTTCAATCAATCCAAAGGTATCATTCTTTCTTCTGTAAACTACGTTTACCTCTTCCGTTTCGGAATTAGTAAAAACAAAGAAATCATGGCCCAGAAGATCCATTTGCAATATTGCTTCCTCCGGACTCATAGGCTTCAAAAGAAACCTCTTGGTTCTCACAATCCTTGGTTTCTCTTCTTCCGTTTCTTCCGGTGTAACCATTTTCTGTAAACTGATTGAATGGTGCACCTTGCTGCTATATGTCTTGCCCTTAAACTTTTCAATTTGCCGTTCAAGCTTTTCCGTTACTTTGTCAATCGAAGCATACATATCAGTAGAGCTTCCACTTGCTCTTATTACCGGACCTTTAGTGAACAATGTGACTTCAACAACATTATTATTGGTAATACTAGGATTTTTTTCCACAATTAACTCTATCTCCATCTTTATAATCTCATTAAAATGTTTCCTTACCCTGCTTATTTTCTCTTCAGCATATGTTCTTAATGCATCAGTGATTTCCACATTCTTTCCTTTAACAATGGCCACCAAACCACATCACCTTCCTTTATTTGTCTTTAAGGATAAATAATCAGGCTTAAACCGCCTGAATAGTTGTGACGCATTTTTTATTTATTTCGCTTTTAATTCCCAAGCTCCTGCCTGGCGCTAACTTTGTCAACTATTCTTAATATATACCCAAAGTAAAAAGGTTATACAACCTAATGCAAAGTAAACCCCAGGATTAACCCCGGGGCTGTTTGCTTACCATATCTTTACCATATCTATATGTTCATCGAAGACCTTAAGCTTTCTTTTTAACGTTTGCTGCTTGAGGTCCCCGATCTCCTTCTACAATTTCAAATTCTACTTCCTGACCTTCCTTTAACGCTTTAAACCCATCCTCCTTAATTGCAGAAAAGTGAACAAATACGTCTTCACCACCTTCTCTTTCGATAAAGCCGTATCCCTTTTCCGCACTAAACCATTTTACCTTTCCTGTTAACACTTCCTACCTCCTAAATCTTAAAGCTAAGTTTGCGTGCTAACACTAACACAAACACACATTAGTGTCAAAATAGAACTACTCTCTTTCGCCGAACCAAGTTCTATAAATTCCGTCGTAGGTACCTTCCTGCTTAATTCGAGCAAGTATGTCGTTGACCCTCTCTTTAAGCTTATCCCCCTTCCTGAAAGCTATACCATATTTCTCACCTGTATTAATCTGCGAAGCCACTTTTAAGTCCGGCTTCTCCTTGAGTATGTGTGCAGCAATGAGGAAATCATAAACAACTGCATCTATGCTCTCAGCTTCCAGCTCCTTTATTGCTTCTTCGAAGCTCTCATATTTTTTAAGCCTTTTTATGTCATCAATCTTTTCAGCGATTAACTCACCTGTTGTGTTAGCTTCTACACCCACAATCTTTCCTGATAGATCTTTCTCACCCTTAATTCCGCTATCTTTAAATGTAACTATTGCTTGGTTTGCATCAACATAATAATCGGAGAAATCAACTCTCTTCGCTCTTTCTTCCGAAATGGTGAGGGCAGAGATTGCCATATCGAATTTTTCTTCATTAAGATCCGTAAAGAGATTTTCCCAATCGGTGCTTACAAGCTTTAGTTGTCTATTCATTCGTTTTGCAATCTCCCGGGCTATATCAATATCAAATCCAACCGCTTCTCCTTCCTCAAAATACTCGAAGGGAGGATACGTAATATCGCTGCCTACACGCAGATAATTTACTTTTGGGGCGGCTGGTTTTTCTTTAGTCTTACACCCGATAGTTGCGGAGGTAATAATTAGGAGGAGAATAAGCAGATAAACTATTTTTCGAAACATAGATTTGAACATCTTCATCCTTTAAAAACTACAAAACAAACTAATTATAAAGTAACATATCGGTTTCTTCAACATTAAACACGTCATTGACCCATTTATAAACCACACTTGTTGCTTCCGTATTTCAGCGTTAGAATATCTATAGAGGTCTCTACCTAGGTCTGTGGTTGACTCTGCCCGATGTGGGTGGGGAAGTCGATGCTAGCCGCAGGCGAAGCGACCCACATAAGCCCCACACCTACTTTGCTGCAGAGTGAGAGGCTGCCACAGAGGCATAGTAGCTATCTGGACTTTATAGTTCCTCGGTATCTGTAGCAAAGTAGGTGTGGGGTGAGCATGGTGCGGTTTAGGCGTAAGTCCTGCCTCGGCATGACCGGGAGAAGAGGGCGTGTCCTCTGCGATAGGGGTGCTAACTTTCAGCAGGCGAGTGTGGGGGCAAAGACCAGGTCAGCTAGGTAGGGACTTCTTATTCATTCCTTTAACATCAAATGCAAACATACTAACTATCTTCGTAGAAACCTTTTCCAGCTTATGCAGATGTATTGATCCGAAAATCATAAAACCCGGGTAGCACCAACTCTAATTTTGGAGTTCCCGGTCATCCTGAACGGATTCTACCAATACCAAAAAGTATATGTTCCAATTTGTCGGCAAATGGGAAAATAGGTTGTCAAAAGGACTATTGGGAGGATCTAATGCCCAACAATTCCAGAGAAAAGAAGATAGTTATTGTCGGTGGAGGCTTTGGAGGAATATTTACCGCCATATATCTGGACAAGCTGCTTAGACGAAGGAGCTTGAGTGCAGACATTCTACTGCTCGACCGTAACAATTACCACCTTTTTACACCGCTGCTACACGAAGTTGCTGGAGGTGCCGTTGAACCGCGCCACGTCGTTTATCCCATTAGAAAAATTGGACGGGGAAAAAAATTCACATTTTGCCGGGCAGAAGTCTTACACATTGATTTTGAAGGGAAAACGCTTTTTACTGATATAGGAGAATTTAATTTTGACATCTTGGTGCTTGCAACCGGAGGAACAACTAATTTCTACGATGTAAAAGGTGCCGACAGATTCTGCTTTAGGTTTAAGACTATTTCCCACGCAATCAATCTAAGAAACCACGTTCTCGATCTCATAGAGCAAGCTTCCTGTATCTCTAAAAGCGCTAAGAGGGAGCGAATGCTCACCTTTATCGTTATTGGTGGAGGATGTTCAGGGCTTGAACTAACAAGTGAACTTTTCACATTTCTCAATTTCCTGGTGAAACATGACTACCAAGAAATTAAGAGCACCGAGATTAAATTTCATCTTCTTGAAGCAGGAGAATGCTTAATCACCACCATGCCGCGCCCACTGGGAGATAAAGCACGCCAGCGACTGCAAAAAATGGGCATCGATGTGAAGCTCGAATCACCAGTTAATGAAGTCGCTCCTGGAAAAGTCTATTATGGGAACAACGAGAGTATTGAATCTGAAACCATTGTTTGGTCGGGCGGAATAAAAAGTGGAACACTTGCTTCCAAGCTTCCCTTCATCAAAGATAAGATGGGAAGAATCAAGACAGATGATTATTTGCATCCCCAAGACCAGGATGATACGTTCCTGCTCGGCGATATGGCTTATGTAATCGATTCGGGCTCTGGTCTCCCTCTTCCTCCTACAGCGCAGGTAGCAATTCAGGAAGCAAGGTCAGTTGCTCATAATATCGTTAGAATCCTAACTGGTCAAGCAGCTATTCCTTTCACATTTCGATACAAAGGCGACCTTGTTTCTTTGGGAAACGGGTATGGTGTAGCTGAAATCTATGGAGTATCATTTAGTGGATTCCCCGCTTGGCTCGCCTGGAAGCTTTATTACTTGAATAATCTTATTGGGATACGAAATAAGCTTCGCATAACTTTTGACTGGGTTATAGCTTCCCTCTTCGAACCTGACACAGCAAGAATAGACATAACAACAAAAAAGAAAGATGAAGTCTTGAGCAAGCTATAGAATTCTAGGGATGGGATCAGTGTAGACCCGACCCCATCCTACTTTCCAGTTGAAGCTAAGTTTTTCATAGATGACCCCATCCTACGCATCTTAGTAATTCAAGGTTGCCCTGGCGATGGTAAGCACATTAATCCTTTCAGCTCCCGCTTTTCTTAATGCTTGAGCACATTCGTTTACGGTTGAGCCGGTGGTATAGACATCATCGACTAAAAGAACAGAACGTCTTTTCAGGTTTTCAGACTTATACGCTTTAAATACTCCCCTCACGTTTTCCCTTCTTTCTTCCAAACTGAGCTTATTCTGATCGCTGGTTCTCTTAATTCTTCTTATAACATTCCTGTTTGGCTTTCCTGTTTTTGCAGCAATCTCTTTTGCCAGTACAGCAGCCTGATTATAACCACGCTTTGCCACCTTCAAGGCAGTGGAAGGCACAAAAGTTACTAGGTCAACCTCCCATAACTCTTTTTCACAAAGGGGATTACCCAACATAAGATCGGAAAAAAGCGATGCCAGATTTTTACCATTTCGATATTTGAAGCAATGTACAGCTTCCTTTAAACTTCCTTCATAAAGACCTAAAGAACGGGCCATATTGAAATAGATGCGTTTGCCCCGGCACTCGCGGCAGTGGTCAACATTGTAATGGCAGGGTTTACCGCAGCGTGTACATATACACTAAGTAATCAAAGGAAAGGTTTGCCTGCAGCTTTCGCAAACAGGTTCTTCCCTGGAAGAATTGCAGAGACAACATCGTGGCGGAAACAGTAGATTCATTAAACCTGCAGTAAGTCTGCCTGCCACCCTCAGCTTAATCCTCCTACAACAACCTGCCAGAAGGGTATTGTCAGCATACTTACTAAAGTAGTTATCATTATTGCACTAGAGAGTAAATCGGTATCCAGCTCATACTTCAAACCAAAAACCGAGGTGATAAGAGCGGTTGGCATACTGGTCTCTAGAACTACCACTCCCAGAGTGGTCATAGGAAGCGAAATGAGTCTGCCCGCAAATAGAATTAGTACAGGTCCGAGTAATAATTTAATAAGAACAAGCAAAAACAAAGCAAACTTATAATTATTTGCCTTTCCCGGCTCTAGAGTAAGGCCAAGAGAAAACATTATGAGCGGAATGGTGGCGCCGCTCAAGAACTCAATGCTCTTCTGAAAAAAGAGAGGCAGTTCCACTCCTCTCAGCAGGAACGCAGCGAGCATAGCCAGCAGGGGCGGAAAGCTTGCTATCTCTTTGAGGCGGTGTATTTTTACCCCGCTCTTCCCGTAGGTTTCGGCTATATAGAGCCCCGCTGTAAAGATGAAAAGAACAGAGCCGAAATGATCGTAGAAGACCGCTTTGACCACTTCAGCTTTTCCGAACAATTCCTGCGTTAGTGGAAATCCTATATATCCAGTGTTTCCAATGGCTGCTGCTAAAACGAACCCCCCTAAAGTAGCTGAAGCTAACTTTATTTTTTTCCCCAATATAAAAGCGACTGCCGCGCAGACAGAGATTATACTTAGAGCAAAAATGGGAACAATCAGAAGAGAAATCTCAAGCTTTGCTTTAAGTACAGCGTTAAAGATAAAAGCAGGAAGAGCAAAATAAATGATGACCTGGTTGAGATTGCGGGCATCTTCTTTCTTTAAAAGTTTAAATTTGCGCGCCAGGAATCCCAGTCCTATGACGACAAGGATAGCTAATACTAAGCTAATTAACTCGGATAATCTTACCAAAAATCTCCTTCTTTGTTTTAGTCTCTCTCTTCGAAAGCCCCACCTGGGCAGATGTCTATCTGGCAGATGACTGGCCTCTTCCCTATTTAGTTATTTTTTCGGATGTGGATAAATCCTTTCCCTTCGCTTGTTATTTTTCGGAACAGCACAGGTCCCTTCCCTACATTTTTCACAATTTTTTGTAGGGATGGCACCCGCGGCCATACGTTTTCTTGCTATTTCAAGTGATTGTTCCTTATCAGATTCATGTGCAGAAAAAAACCCGCCATTGGCGGGCACCATTTGAGGTTTGGGAATATCTATACAATATGTTTCTTTACTTGTGTATTCACCTTAATAATCTGGTCTGAGCTGATACGCACGCTGGGATGAATTACGCTCCCTCCTCCAATAATGCAGCCCCGTCCGATGACTGCATCTTCCATTACTGCCACACCGTCTTTAATTTCAGTAGAATGAGCTATTATGCTTCCCATCAGGCTCGCATCTTTACCGATATAACCATCGCCCCACTTTATGCCTTTATAAAGAACAGCACCCTCATCAATTATCATATTATTTCCAATTATTAGAGGACCCAGGAGCTTGGCATTCTTTCTAACTAAGCAGTTTTGACCTATGCAAATAGGTCCAACCAGAAAAGCATCCTCCTGTATTTCGCAATTCTCCCCCACCCATATGTTTTCTTTAATCTGGGTACCTGGAATTTTCACCTTAACCTTACCTTCCAGCGCATCAAAATTACCTCGCTGGTATTCTTCTAAACTCCCTACATCATTCCAATAGTCGTTATGGCAAAATCCGTAGAAATCTATTCCTTCTTTCAAAAAGAAAGGAAAGAGGTCACGGCCAAAGTCAAAAAAGACTCCTTCGGGAATATAGTCGAATATTTCTGGCTCGAAAACGTAGATACCGCTATTGGCAAGTCTGCTCTTAGCCTTTCCTTGAGGTGGTTTTTCTTGAAATCTGCTTATACGGTTATCGCTATTAATAATAACAACTCCATATTTTGACGGATCATCAACTTCGGTTAAGAGAACGGTGGCAATTCCTCCCTTCTTCTTATGAAACTCAATCAGCCCCGTTAAATTGATGTCGGTAAGAGCATCTCCACTTACTACCAAAAAAGTTTCATTACTCAAGACTTCCTTAGCGCTTCGAACTCCCCCGGCAGTACCTAAAAGAGTCTCTTCATAAGAATAGGTAATATTTACATTCCACTTAGATCCATCTCCAAAATACCCGCTAATTGCATCAGCATAGTAATGAAGATTAGCAAAAACTTCAGTTATTTTATGAGAAGCAAGCAGCTCAATAATATGCTCCATAACCGGCTTGTTTACAATAGGCACCATGGGTTTAGAAATCTCTTCAGTTAGAGGTCTCAGTCTGGTTCCTAATCCTGCAGCTAGAATAAAAGCTTTCACGATAATGCCTCTCACTTCACGTATCCGATTATTCTACTTTTAGGTTGAAGATTCCTCTTTGCAAAGTTTTTCCAGGTCAGCTATGAACGGCGGTCTTCCTATACCATTCTCTGTAACAATAGCAGTAATATAAGAAAAGGGCGTAATATCAAAAGCGGGATTAGCTGCATTAACATCTTTAGGGGCAACCTTGACTCCAAAAATTGAAGTCACTTCTTCAGCTGGTCTTTCCTCAATAGGAATATCCGAGCCACTACGAATTGAAAGATCAATGGTCGATGTGGGAGCAACTATATAGAAGGGAATCTTATTCTCCCTCGCAAGGACGGCAAGGCTATAGGTTCCAATTTTGTTTGCGGTATCTCCATTGGCAGCAATGCGGTCCGCTCCTACAAAAACCTTGTCAATTTTTCCTCGAGACATAAAGAACCCTGCCATATTATCAGTAATAAGAGTCATAGGTATATTTTCTTTCATCAACTCCCAGGCGGTTAATCGTGCACCTTGAAGCAAAGGTCTGGTCTCATCTACATATACGTGGATTTGCTTGCCTTCAGAGTAGGCTGAACGTATAACTCCTAGAGCTGTACCAAAATTGAAGGTAGCCAAGGCACCCGCATTACAGTGGGTAAGAACTTTATCGCCATCAGCTATTAAACTTGCTCCCAAAGCTCCCATGCGGCGATTTATCTCCTCGTCTTCTTTAGCCATAATTAGCGCCTCTTTTCTAAGCGCGGTTTTTATCTCTTTAATACTGCTGCTTTCGTTATCCTTCATCTTGCTCTTCATGCGCTGAATAGCCCAAAATAGATTTACCGCTGTCGGACGGGTTGCAGCAAACTGTTCAAAAATATTATTCAGCTTAGATAAAAATGCTTCTTTATTTTTCTCCTCTAAAGATTGTGCAGCGAGAGCTATTCCCATGGCAGCAGCTACTCCTATTGCAGGAGCGCCTCTTATTTTCATTGTTTTTATTGCATCAGCAACAATAAGATAATCTTCACATTCTAAATAGACTTCTTCATGGGGAAGTCTGGTTTGATCCAGTAATCTTATCTTTCCATCTAACCATTCGATTGTCTTAAACTCACTCATTTTTATATCTACCCAATTAGCTCAAATTTCTACCAAGTAAACGTTTAGCTTTAAGATTTATTCCCTTCATATGGGAACCTGTACCTATTGCTCAGAGGGTTCAAGGATTCGAGAGTTCATTAGTTCAAGTCCTGAATTCTCAAAATCTACAATTAATTTTAAGCCGACATTCTGAATTAGCCTTAAGCCTAGAGCCTTTAGCCTTCTGCAAAGGGCTCTATTATAACCTTCAGAGATTCTTGTGCTGCTGCTACCAGGTCGAATCCCTTATTTATTTGTGACAGAGGCAGCCGATGAGTAATCATATCTTTCACTTTTACCTTTCCAGTCTGGATAAGCTCTAATGCGATGGTTAGATCTCTCGGGCTTGCACCGTAGGAGGTCATCATCGTAATCTCCTTGCGCCACAGATCGGTAACGGGAACAGGAACATTAACTCCGGGCGTTGTAGGTGCAAAGAAAATGATAGTGCCGCCCCGATCTACTGAATTAAGAGCTTGCATCATTACCGAAAGGGCTCCGGCGCAGACTATCACATAGTCAGCCAAATTTCCCCCGTTAACCTTGCGTACTTTCGCTGGCACATCCTTTCGCGCATTTACTGCAACATCTGCTCCAAATCTTCTTGCTGCCTTCAGCCGGTAGTCATTTATGTCCGTTGCAATAACCCGCTCGGCTCCAAATGCACGTGCAAGAATAATGTGCAAAAGTCCCGAAATGCCACTGCCTAGAACCAGGACACTGCTTCCGGGCCTGATGCGTGCCAGTGTTTGTGCTCGTACAACGCAAGCTAAAGGCTCAATAAAAGTTCCCTCCTCATACGTAATTTCATCTGGTAGGAGATATACGCCTCTATCTACATTTATTTGCGGCACTCGAACATATTCGGCAAAACCTCCTGGATCATAGTTTGTAGTATGTAAGGTTTCACAGGCCGTATAATGACCTGTTAAGCAGTAGCGGCATGTGTTGCATGGTACGTGATGAGATACAAATACCCGATCACCTACTTTGTATTTTTCGACTCTTTTCCCTGCTTCCACTATCTCCCCGGTAATCTCATGGCCTAAGACCCGCGGTGCGCTCTTTATACGATACCACTCCATCACATCCGTGCCGCATATGCCGCTTGCCTTTACCTTTACCAGCAGCTCATTAGAGCTAATTTTGGGAGTCGGCATCTCTTCTATTCTTACATCCTTGTTGTTGTAATACATTGCCACGTGCATAATACATTCCCTGCCCACAAATATTTTAGTATGTAAATAAGTAAAGACAACACTTATACACCCAGGCTTATTTGTTAAACACTAAAGCGAAATTTAAAATCTTTACATCATGCATTGCCATTTTACGCTTTGCGTTTTGGATTTTGAATTAGGTCAAACCGCGAACCAGTAAATCAAAAACCTAAACCAGAATCCAAGAATTTTCAGAGAGTATTAAAAGATAAGCACAACTCTCATCACTGCTGCACTTATCAAGGGAATAGCAAAGTTGTCGCTAACACCAATAGGTAAAAGCTCGGTGAGGGCCGCTGCCAGTGCTCCCAGCACGATAAGTACCGGGGAAAGCGACACGAACTGAGCCCAGACAAAACCCATTATAAGGGATGAAGCAAAATAGGCCAGAGTTCCCTCTAGCGTCTTACCGAAGAGGTTTATCCTCCCATACTGGAGACCGGTAAATTTGGCAAAAATGTCTCCAAAGGTGAGGAAAACTATTGCCATAGTAGCAATAGACTTCTCAAAAAGTAGTACGGTGAGAAAGATCGAGACGAGAAATTGCGTCGCGGTGGTAAACGTGTGCTTTTCCTTTTCCTTGTAGAAAAAAGTCATCCGTCTGAAGACAAAAAAGTTTAATCTCTGGGAGAGCAATCTTAAGAAATCGATTATTAAGAAAGGGAGAGTCACTGAACCAATGAGGGTAAGCAAAGTCTTTTTTGTAAGAAAAAGATAAAGCACTGGGAAAGATATGGCAGCTGGCCTCAGAAGCACCCTTATATGAATGAGTGCTTCTCTGGTATCAGGTTTCAACTTGATGGGTTTTTCGAACCAGACATCAAGAAAATTGATAAGGAAAATATGGAAAATAACGATTCCTGAAAAGACATCAATGTAGTTTGAACGAGAAGTCCAAAGGATTGCATAGTATAGAACTGGTGGAACCAGTATACCTAGAATGCGCCCTCTCCTGAAAATAATGTAAAGAGCTGTAACGTAACCGGTGAGCAAAAGCAGGGTGGTTAAGGAAAGCCAACCGTTCTTAATAATAATGATAAGATATGTAAAAAGAAGCCCCGTTGAGGTCGCAACTCCCCGTGCTCCTCTAAACCTAAGATAAAATGGAAAAATGTGACCAAGAACTGCAGCAATACCACTTAAGTAGACAAATATTGCAGAAGCTCCCAAAAGGTGAGCGATTCCCATTGCTCCGACACCCTTAAGGGCGTCATATAGCGCAGTTATAACAGCAGTAGGAAGTCCCAGGACGTGATAGGCATTAACGGTACCAGCATTTTTAGTACCATGCTCTCTTATGTCTACCCCACGCAAAAATCTACCTAACCAGTAGGCAGGCAAGAAGCTCCCTATGAGATATGCAGCAAGAACAACAAAGTTTTCAGCAGCCACACGTGAATGGTAACATACTACAAGAAATTACAACAGTCTGTATCTAAAACCACAACAAGACTAATACGCTTTTCTATAAGCTCCAACTAAATGTTAGATATTATATGATAAACGAATGACTGCAGATGCTATCTCTATGAAATTCGCAAGCACAGGTTATTCTTACGAAATCAATACGTAGGGAAGGGATCTGCCTACACCATTGGTTTTATTTGCGGGGTGTCCTTCAGAAAATACAAGAATTTAAACGTAGGGAGGAGGCTTGTCCTCCTCCGAAACAAAGACAAACACATGGAAGAAGTAGTTCTCTTCCGGAGGTACCCAATTATATCTTACTCTTGTGATGAGCAGTAACCTTTTCACAAGTATAACCTATAAGGGAAGGACCTGCCTGCCCCATAGATTTCTCTTTGGGGGTTTCCCTTCCGAGTGATAAATGGATATGGATGACCACGGGGGTCATCCCTACGCGATTAAGAATAGCATAAGCGTAGGAATGCAACCGTAATCCTTACATATATCATTCAACATTAAAGCTGTTATTATTCCACATTGTTAGTTTGTAGTTCTTAGCTCGAAAGCTTATACTTTTTTATATGGAAATCTACACAATTCCAGGTTTAATGGCAACCTGCTTTCTGATTCACCAGAATAAGAATCTTTTTCTTATCGACACTGGCTTTCTGGGATTCGGGAAAAAGATTCTTAAAAAGATTCTCAAAATAGGAAGGCAGCCGCAAGATCTCAAACTGATTATGGTATCTCACAGCCATATTGACCATTGTGGGGGCCTTAAGGAAGTTAAATCTCATACAAAAGCTCTGGTTGGATGTCATAAGCTGGACGGTGAAGATGTTATCTGCGGGAGTAAAAGAATTTCACCACCCATAACCAGTAGTGGAAAGATCCTGAGCCCGCTGGCACATTTTTCACTTCCCTTCCTCAAGACTAAGGGAACCATTCCACACCTTCATTTGGAGGAAGGAATGTTACTAGAAGAATTTGGGTTAAACGCAAAAGTTATCCACACACCTGGTCACACTCAAGGTTCTATTTCCATTCTACTGGAAGACGGATCAGCTTTTACGGGAGACCTTATAATGGGTAAGACAGTAATAAATGATGAACCTTCCCTAGGAGCTTTTGCCGAAGATTTGAACAATCTAAGAGAAAGCTGGGTTAAAATCCTTAAAGCTGGAGCAAAGACCATTTACCCTGCTCACGGCAGACCGTTTACCGCTTCTGAATTAGGAGAGGCACTTGATAAATATTTCTAAACTTAATCTGTTCTACTCAAACAATCACTCAACTATTTTGCCTACATATCTCTTCTGTAACCTCAAAGTCATCTGGCTCAGGTCTTGCATCTGATTTAACTGTCAAGGAACCGTTATCATTAGGACTTTTATCCTTACCAGATCGTGAAATACGATTATTTCCCCTTCCTTGAGTTTCTCAAAAGGCTCTTTTCTATAAAAACCCAGGAACCAAGCCTTTATGGCTGGCTCCATCTTGAGCCATCGACCCTTACAGCTTTTTCATCCCCCTTTATAACACCAAATATCCTCCTGGGACCCTGCTTAATGGCATCTCCGGAAACCCTTCAACCGCTTAAAGCAAAATAGCTCAAAATCAATAATGGCACGGTTAAAAGTAAACCCAGGTTCTTTCTATCCATATTTGGAAACCCTCCTCTTATTCCACTGCTAATAAATGATAAGAAATCGCTTAGAGTTTCACTTTGAATTTCCGTCTTTTATTTGGTGTAATTTTTGCCTAATCAGCAAGAATTAGAAAGACCGTTAAAACGGTCTTTCTAATTAATGCAGCATTCAAACATACAATCTATCACATTTTATGGCAAGCCTGCTTCCTCCATATCTTCATTCGTTGCTCAATCATACCCAATTTTATTTAGCCAAAAACCCTTAACTTTTTCGTCACTTTTTTTTCTTTTGAAGCTTATACCGCTCTGCTGACTCTTCAATAGCCCGCCACGCAGCTTCTGCATCTTTCCATCCCTCAACACCTGTCTTCTTTTCTTCAAGCTCCTTGTAAATCTGGAAAAAATGCTCGATTTCCAGAAGAAGGTGGGAAGGGACGTCCGGAAGCTTATATACCCAATTCCACTGCGGGTCCAGAATAGGAATACAAAGAATTTTCTCGTCACTTCCCTTCTCATCCCACATTCTAAAAAGTCCTACTGGGCGAGCTTCAATAAGACAACCGGGAAAAGTCGGTTCACTTACCAGAACAAGCGCATCAAGTGCATCCCCATCGGCTGCTAAGGTGTCAACAATGAAGCCATAATCGCTAGGATAATGTACTGAGGAAAAGAGCATGCGGTCAAATTTAAAGAGTCCCGTTTCTTTATCATATTCATATTTGTTTCTGCTCCCCTTGGGGATTTCTACAATAACCCGTACCGTTTTCTCTTTTTCTTTCAAGATATACCTCCATTTTTAAATAATGAATTGCTTCAACTCAAATATTCATTTAAGCGAAAGGAACTTATAAGTGAGCTGACGGCCTTGAAAAGCCAATGTTATAATGAGCAGTAAATTGTTAAACCTAAATAGCAGAGCGAATGAAAAAAATTGTCTGGCTAAGCACCTTAGCAATCTTAGGTATTTCTTCATTGTCTCTTTATATCTATACCCTAAGAATAGACAATCTACAAATCCATGTCTTAGAATTTGAATATATTTTTTTTGCTCTATTCGCTCTATATTTAATAGCAACTGTTCTACTACTCAAAGCGGAGCTTTCTTCAGGCTATACTCTCACAGCTATTCTCGTTTTTGCTCTTGCATTTAGGATCGTGCTTTTAGTCTCTGCACCCTCCCTCTCACACGATATTTACCGATACGTCTGGGATGGAAAAGTTCAAGCAGCTGGAATCAACCCCTATCTTAGCTATCCAGATAGTGAAGAAACGCCTGGTTTAAAAGATGAGTTAATCTATCCGTTCATCTCCTCAAAGTCTAAGTATGATCCCTACCAGCCTGCCTCACAACTCTTTTTTCGCTTCATCTATTTACTCAGACCAGACAGCGTTTTTGCTCTTAAATTAGCTCTGATCCTTTTTGACCTCGGCTCGATTGCTCTTATAATTTCCATTCTGAAAGAACTTAAAATGAACTTAAATAGAGTACTGCTCTACGCCTGGAGCCCGCTGATTATCTTCGAAATTAGCCAAAGCGGACACATTGATGCACTAATTGCCTTTCTTCTTTCAGCTGCAATACTGGCTGGAATTAAATTCAGGCATATACTGACCGGTATTCTGCTGGGTCTAGCAATCTCTGCAAAGATGTTTCCCTTAATATTGCTCCCGGCATTCTTAGAGAATATAGGACCAAAAATGCATAAGGTTAAAATGTCCGCAGCCCTTATAGGAATAACTGGATTATTATATCTTCCCTTTATAAGAGCTGGTTCAAAAATCATAAGATTTATCTTCGAGTTTCAAGGAGGGCCCTGGTTTAACAGCGGGGTAAGATATTTTCTTTCCAAGGTCTTTGCTCGTCAATCAGAAGCAGATATATTCTATCTTTTACTCATTCTAGTTTCTTTTGTCATTGTTTCCATCGTAATATTTTCCAGAAGCGAAAGAGGCTCTTTTGACTTTATATATAACGTCTTTCTTTTAAGTATTGTTTTTGTCGTTTTTACACCTTCTCTTGCCCCCTGGCATCTTGTCTTTATTATCCCGCTGCTAGCGATTAGGTTCTCTCCCAGTCTGCTATATCTTTCGGGAGCAGTTATGTTATCTTATTTATTTTACGCACAGACCCCCCAGCAAATACCTGAATGGGTGCGCTATGTTGAATATATCCCCTTCTTTATTCTTCTAGTTGGCGAAATAGTTTTACGTAATTATGTATTACTTCAAAATTCTAAAAACAATATCCGTAGTTTTTCTAAAGATTGGCTCGACAAGTAATCCAAGTTTACCCCATCCGAGTCTCAGCCAATGTTGAAAGAGCCCTTTGGCCATTGCAAACTTAATCTTGAATTCGGAGAAATCTGACCGATAAAGCAGACGGTGCCGACGGGGTGAAGTCCAGTGAAGGTTGTTCATTCTGTCTTTAACCGTTTCAAACAGATCAGTACCGGGAAGTGGATACGGGACTGTATAAGAAAGATAATCTAAGGGAAGAGACGAAGAATAGTTGACGGTATTAAGTATAGTCTTATTGGTTTCACCAGGGTATCCCAATATGAAAAATCCTCCTGTCTTGACTCCCGCCTGGTTTGTTAAAACAACAGCCTTCTGTCCATCTGCTACCTTGGTTCCCTTCTTCATTTGCCGGAGAATCTCATCGTTTCCTGACTCCAAACCAAAGAAAATCCTGGTGCAACCAGCCTCTCTCATAAGATTGAGGATATCCTTATCTACATTATCTACCCGGCTCAAACATTCCCATTTAACTTTAAGACCCCGATCTATTATTTCCTTGCATATCTGAACCACTCTTTCCTTATTTAGCGTAAAGCAATCATCAGCTACCCAAATGCTATCATATCCATATCTCAAAATATCCTCGATTTCATTTACAACGTTTGTTGCCGACCGCTCCCTATATTCATCACCAAAAACAGGCTTACTACAGAATCCGCATTTGAAAGGACAACCTCTGGTTGTAATCATAGAGGTAGTATTATAACCATAATTTTTTTGCCAATAACGAATATAAGCTTCGTTGTCAAAGAGTGAACGGGCTGGGAAGGGAATCTTGTCAAGACTGTTAATTCTGGCTCTGGGAGGAGAATATTCAACCTCCCCGTTAGAACAGTGAGCAAATCCCGCTACATCAACTGGATTCGCCCCCTGATGCAGAGCGCGTATCAGTTCAGTAAGGCTCTCTTCTCCCTCGGCGATAGAGACTAAATCAAAAGAAGGAAGGAAGAGTTCCGGTGCGGCTGAGGGATAGGGCCCTCCTACCACTGTTATCTCACAGTAGTCCCCCATGACTTTAACTAATTCAAGAGCAGAATATTCCATCGTCACCATAACATAAAAACCCAGAACCTTTGGACGCAATTTCTTTATACGGTCAAACACTGTTCTGGGTTGTTGAAAAGTACCGTCGAGAATTTCAACCTCCATATCCGAGCTTTTCAAAGAAGAAGCCAGATAACCCAAACCCAAAGGAGGGAATTTAAAGATAGACCTGTCTTTTGCCTGAGAATAGAAATAGGGATATACGAGAGCAACATCAATCATTTCAGATCTCCCACTTTTCTCTATAAAATGGCTGCATATTTTAGGTCTTTATACCCCAAAGCTATCGATCGAGAACTTAGAAAGCTAAAGCTCAAAAGTAAAAGCTTCGCGTAGCAGAGTCCAGGGAACGAGGCTTCACCGTAAACCTTTACTTTGAGCCTTCGGTTTGAGTTCAGGTGAATGCGTAACTGGACGGATTCGGCGGTTCAATTAATACAAATCCTAAATCCAAATATCTAAACCCTGTAAAGGGATGTGACCCGCACGTAAAGTGGCAACCACGATGCTTTATGCCAACAGAACTGTACGTCCCAAAAATCCCTCTTTGCGAAATTGATAATCCCTCCTACCTCCCTGTAGGAAAGGGTAATCCGTCCAACCTCCCTTTAAAAAATGACTAATCCCTCCTACCTCCCTTTAAGAAAGGGTTAATCCCTCCCGCCTCCCTTTAAGAAAGGGAAGCTTTAAATGTGTACTCTTTTTTAAAGAACTCTCTTTTTATCTCCCCTCTTTTATGAAGAGAATTCTCTAATCTTCCCTCTTTCTTCCCTGCCGATTGCGGGGTCTAGAGAGGGGTCGGGGGAGATTATTAGAAATTGGTGCTTAGAATTTAGAATTTTACCGATTTACTTGGCTACAATACCTCTGGACTGCTTGAATCCTATTTATTGTTTCAAGGTCCTGCTCATTACCAGGTAAATAGACCTTTCTACCGCTCAAACCTATATAACTGAAATCGAATAAGTAAAAAATGAATCCCTAAACTTAGATAGATCGAAGATTAAACCTGCCCAAGCTAATGAATCAGGAACTAGTTCCCAGCCCCGGTAAAGCTTTGCTCTTCCTGAGCTATGATTTTCGATACCAAAGCCTATTGATTCATCCTTATTTAAAAAATAAGCTTTGTCAGCTCTAACTTTATTCCATGCGCCTATCTCTCTGCTTTCAAGAGATTTACCATTGGATTCCCTGTATAGACAAAAAAAGTTTGCACCCTGTTCATTCAAAATGAAGAGCTTCGCCTTGCCTCTTATTGTATTAAATTCTCTAAGATCAACCTGAACGATAATCTCAACTGGAGAGATATGATAGCTCACCGATATTTTTTTCAACGGTTCAACCTTTTTAAAAAAGAATTCAAAACCGGCTTTCTTGTTTACGCCGCTCCAGATGGGAAGAAGACCTCGCAGTGGTTTGATTTTCTTGTATGCCAGCCCTCTCAATTCAATCCATCCATAGTAGATTGGACTATTTATCTCCTTCCCTCTGAATCTAACCCGCTGGACAGCATCAAGAAAGAATGTTTTGGCTAAAACCTCACGGCCATTTTCATTCGAGGTCTGAATATTAGCACTGAAGGACAGATATGTTTGGAAACCTTTGGTTACCACAGGCACACCAAAACCCATCCCTTCCTCGCAAAGGAGACGATGATCTTTGATCATCACCAGTCCCTTTTGGAGACCCTGGGTGCGCCCGAAATTATTTACTGAATTAGCAGTGAGGGTTAAAAAAACCATAAGAATCAAATCGAATATTTTGCTTGGCCAATATGCTTCCTAACTGCCGACAGTCTGATTAAGATATGAAGTCGCTTATTTAGTTCAAAATGCAAAGTGTAAAATGAAAAATGGCAATCCAAAATTTAAAAAGATTATGACGGTTGAGCTATTCAGAAAATTTTTGGATTTTGATCTGCAATTTTGATATATTATTTTTGAATTTTGATTTATTCTTAGTCAAATGCATATTATCCTTCTATAAAGCACTTATATTTAAATTGCTTATAGTCCAGCTTACTAAAAACCCTGTACCTTAATTCCAAAGAAATATGCAGCTATAGCAAAAAAAGCATGGATTGCTCCAACAATTCCAATTAGAATTCCATTAACTCTATGGAATTTGAAATCAAGTTTAATCCATCTTCTCCCTGTCCCAATCTGAAAGCCCGTCATAACTGCAAGGAGTAATCCCAACCAGGCATAAACCGGTGTGCCAAAATAGCTCGGAATGATAAACATAATACCCCCTTGATAGAGACTTTAGTCTTTTACCTGCCGTTTCGAGCTTTTAAAAATCTCCTTTGCCTCTGTCTTTTGCCCCGGAGTCGTAGTAGTTACCTCAACTTCATTAGATCTTATCTCAATGAGGTTATACGAAGGTGGAGTGAATCCTCTTGTTCTCCAGGTAGAAACAGTTCCACTGGTTATGATTAGCATGTCCGCTATCGGCCAGGTATATGGAACATGCTTATGCCCGGCAATTATTATGTCCACTTGCACCTCTCTTAACTTATCGAGTACATCTCCTGCATCCCAGACTATGTTGCGCTCCCTTCCAGTGCCGGGGATAGTTACAAGATGATGATGAAGAACAAAGAGTTTGAAAGCGTCTTTATCTTCAAATTCGTCAGCAATCCAATTATACTTGTCCCTACCAATTTCGCCGTCATCCAGATCGGGTTTGTTGGAATCTGCAGCTACGATTCTTATCTCTTCCTGAGGAACCTCGCCACAGCATACGCCAAATTCCAACGTCTTCGTTAGGTACCGTGGACCTATTATGTCTTCAAAATGAAGAAAACCGACATTTCGACAGTCATGGTTGCCCGCAATAGTGATAATTTGCGGGCAATGGATCTTTTCAATATATGATTTTGCCATCTCAAATTCATCGCGGTAACCGGAGGCTGTTAAATCTCCTGGAATAACGACAAGATCAGGTCTTACCTTGTTTATTTCGGAAATTGCATTTTCTATTAATGTCCCGTCAAACCGAGGGTCTCCACAGTGTATATCCGAGATTTGTGCAATCAAGAAAGATTCTTTAGTTTCCATTATTATCCACACTAACCTTTTATTTCACTAATTCATCAAGCTCCCGTTTGCCTTCCTCCAATTCCCTTTGCTGCTCCTTATCCTCTATTAGCAAAAGAGCCTGGAACTCACCTACATGCGTTTTCTCTTCCTTTGCTATATCCAAAAGAATTTTTCTAATATTTTCGTTTTTGGTCATAGCAGCCATTTGCTCATAGAGATTTACAGCATCTAATTCAGCGATAATCCCGGCTCTCAATATTTCCTTATCCAAATCTTCTTTCTTCACCAACTCAATATTTATTGGTATTTTTGATAACATACTTTTCCCCTCCCTGTTAAGATTTTGAACCATATTATTTTTAAAATTATTATCTCCCAGTGACTATTCAGATAAAACCAGCAAGAAGACTTCACATAACTCAGGAATTTATTTACTTCACTATCGGTGACGCATTTTGATCAAAAGGATTTGTTCTCATGGCAAGAGAAAAGAGATAAGGATAACTGCGGCTCAAGTAACGCATGTAGTCTATCCATTCATTTACTAATAGCACGTACGCCCTTTTGATGTCGCCGGCAAGATGCTCGTAGTCGGAATCTGGTAGCTTTGTGGTATCCTCCCTTTGGTTAAGTTCTTCAGTCAAATGAAAGACTGCCCGAAGAAGTTCCGTAAAAGATTCATGTTCAAGTAAATTCGGATTTTCCAATAGCCTCACCATAAAATCTCTTTTTCCTAAAAGGAACCTGCGTAAATCTTCCAGATTGACTTTCTTTACATTGACCCCGTAGCTATAATTCTTAAGATGCCTGGTGACATTGATAAATTCTTGTTCGGACCAATCGCCAGTAACAATGAGGTCCCTTCTAAGTTTATCTAGCTGGGGATCAAAATCAGAAAAATATGCCACAAGTCTCGTTCCAACTTCGCTAAAGAAGGTTCCTATGATCATATTCAACTTTTCCAATAAAGTCCTTTTCTCTCTTACGCTGAGCAGCTTATGTATGATAAGCGTAACCAGCAAAACCTCAACCGGGATAAAAGCAATATCCCCCACCATATAAATGAAGATGTGGTATGCATCTCTAAAGATTGCGTAATGGATAAGATAGAAAGACGCAGATAAGGCAATCAGAAAAAGACCCAAAAGTATTTGCCAGTTAATGCGCTTCATATGACATCAGCTCCCTACATATAATCCAAACGGCTTAAAAATAAGCGCAGTATCGAATTTTGCAGATGTAAATATTCTCGCTTGATGCAACTTTAAACGTTGAGCGTTTCAGAGCCGGAACAGTAGAGGACTTAATAGCTTTGTTATCCAGAAATTGGTTGACAACTGCTGTAGTTGAATTTACGAATTATGGCAAAATATCAATCTGATTAACCTTATACCAACATATAAGGCTAGGATTGCCTTGAGATACAATCCTAAAGAGAATTCCGCTAAACCGTTTTGCTTGCTACTTTCTTGCCAGCTTTTATGCCGTTGTATAAATCGTAAGCTTCACTTACGCTAGCGTTTCCGTGAACTATAGCCCGTACTGCTTGAATCATTGCCACGGGATGGTCTGACTGGAAGATGTTTCTACCCATATCCACACCGGCTGCGCCATGGGAAATTGCATCATAGGTGAGCTGTAACGCATCCTTCTCCGGTATCTTCTTCCCGCCTGCAATGACTAAGGGTACAGGGCAACCTTCTACAACTTTTATAAAGTCATCACAATAGTAGGTCTTTACAAAATGTGCGCCCAGCTCAGCAGCTATTCGGCAGCACAATCCAAGATAACGGGCATCCCGTGTCATTTCCTTCCCTACCGCTGTAACAGCCAAGATTGGGATACCGTACCTCTCACCTTTGTTCACCAGCTTGGAAAGACTGATAAGAGTTTGATGTTCATACTGGCTCCCTACATAAATAGATAGAGCAACTGCCGACACATTAAGCCGTATCGCTTCCTCCATTGATGTAGTGATTTCCTCATTGGAAAGATCGCTTCCCACAATGCTGTTCCCTCCAGACACTCGAAGAACAATGGGAACATTAGCACCCGTATTCACCGAGGTGCGCAACACTCCTCTGGTGAGCATTAGAGAATCAGCAAAAGGAATTAGCGGACCTATCGTTTTTTCAGGCTGTTCCAATCCGGTGGTTGGTCCCAGAAAATAACCATGGTCTACGGCCAGCATAACAGTGCGATTATCTTCCGGCTTAATTATCCTAGCTAATCTGTTTCTTAAACCCCAAGACATTTGTTCAATCACTCCTTTTCAATATAATATCTATTTCCCCTCACCCTATCCCTCTCCCCATAGGGAGAGGGAACTTTGCTTTATTTCTCCGTAGAGACCTGACTCTGCTCTTACATCCTCTTCTCATAGGGTAGAGGGTTACGCTTGCTGCCTTCCTATCAAACTATAACTATCTTGATATTTACTGATTATCTTTAGGCTTACAGTTCTCTCTCTTCGTGTTAAAATGAGAATTACTTCTATTCTTTCTCAACGGTGAACTGTGAACGGTCAACTGTAGACTGATTACGTTCCCATTTCCCATGAAGTAAGATATTCTTCCTGCTCCTTTGTTAAGGTATCTATGGAAATCCCCATAGAGGAAAGCTTTAGACGCGCAATCTCCTTATCGATCTCTGACGGTACTACATATACTTTCTTCTCCAATTCTTTACTCTTAATAAACATAAATCCTGCCGAAAGGACCTGATTGGCAAAGCTCATATCCATAACGCCGGCAGGGTGTCCCTCAGCAGCAGCAAGGTTAACCAGTCTTCCTTCAGCCAGGAGATATATTTTTCTTCCATCAGCAAGCAAGAACTCCTCAACGTTTTCGCGGATGACCCGTCTACTCTTTGCCATCTTCTCCAGAGCAGGAATATCAATCTCGACGTTAAAGTGACCTGAGTTGGCAAGTATTGCACCGTCTTTCATAAGGTTGAAATGATCTTTCCCCAGGACGTGAATATCTCCGGTTACCGTCACGAATACGTCGCCTACTTTAGCTGCTTCTTTGGAAGGTAGTACTCTGAAACCATCCATAACCGCTTCCAGAGCCTTAAGTGGATCGGTCTCCGTAATAACAACATTAGCACCCATACCACGGGCTCTATTAGCAACTCCTCTTCCACACCAACCATAACCGCAGACTACAAAGGTGCTTCCAGCCAATAAGAAATTAGTAGAGCGAAGAATACCGTCTATGGTACTCTGCCCGGTACCATATCTATTATCAAAGAAGTGCTTAGTATTAGCCTCATTGACAGCTATTATGGGGAAAAGAAGAACGCCCTTCTTTTCCATGCTCTTCAACCGGATAACTCCAGTAGTAGTCTCCTCAGTGCCGCCAATAATGTCCTTTGCCTGCGATTTTCGATCAGAGTGAAGCGTGGAGATTAAATCAGCTCCATCGTCCATAGTGATAATAGGCTTATGGTCAAGGGCCTGGTTTATATGTTTGTAGTAGGTATCGTGGTCTTCACCTCTGATGGCAAAGACAGGCACTTTAAAATCTTTGACCAACGATGCAGCTACATCATCTTGAGTGCTCAAAGGATTGGAGGCGCATAAAACCGGTTCAGCTCCACCTGCTTGAAGCGTACGCATAAGATTTGCCGTTTCTGTCGTAACATGTAGGCATGCGGAAATTTTTACGCCCTTTAAAGGTTTTTCCTTATGAAAGCGCTCCCGTATGAGACGAAGAACCGGCATCTGGTTGTCCGCCCATTCGATACGCAATCTTCCTTTATTCGCTAAGTTAATATCACTAATGTCATAATCCAAAATCATACCCCTTTCTATATTGTAGCTTAGAGCACAAAGCAGAGAGCTTAGAGAAAAACTTTACTCCTACATCCTCAGCTCTTAGCTCTCTACTAGATTTTTTCTATCACGCTCTCAATCAACTTTGCCATTAGCGGACCAGTAGCCTCCGCTTGTGCTATCACCTTTTCGTGCGTCAAAGGATGTTTTACATCCGGAGTAGCTATATCTGTTATACAGGAGATACCCAAGACCCTGAGCCCTGCATGCTTAGCAACAATAACTTCGTGTACTGTTGACATCCCTACAGCATCACCGCCAATCATCGAGAGAAACTTCAGCTCCGCTCGGGTCTCATAGTTTGGTCCTGAAACACCTACATATACACCCTTCTTAAGAGGTATCTTTTGTGCCCTGGCCACTTTCTCTGCAAGCTCCATAAGCCTACTATCATAAGCTTTCGACATATCAGGAAAGCGGGGTCCCAAAGTATCATCATTAGGACCAATAAGAGGATTAGTACCGGTAAGATTTATATGATCCTCTATAAGCATCAAGCTACCTGGTCTAAGACCTTTCCTCAACCCCCCAGCAGCATTTGTAACAATATAGATTTCCGCTCCCAGGTCTTTGAAGACACGGACAGGTAGAGTTATAGTCCTTAGAACATATCCCTCATAGTAGTGAAAGCGCCCTTGCATAACCACGACATTCTTCGTTGCCAATTGACCCAGAATCAGATTCCCCGCGTGGCCGCTTACGGTAACTCCCGGAAAGTTAGGTATCTCGTTATAAGGAATGACTACTTTATTTTTAATTTCATCAGCCAAACCACCTAAACCAGTACCAAGAGTTAGGGCAATCTGAGGAGAGATATCAGACCTGTTTCTTACATATTCCGCAGATTCCTTTATCTTTTCCCGTAATTCAACCATTCTTTCGTTCTCCGTTCACCGTTCATCGCAATTTTGCTCTAAGGCCATATCGCTCTAAGGCTCTAAGCTAATGAGCTTTCGTTCGTCTTTAGCTTTACAGCCCTACAGCTCTAGAGCTTTACAGCTGCGGTGTAACCTCATGATACCAGAGGATAAGTGGCCGCTATCTACTCAACTGTAAGGTAAGCTCTTAACCTGTACGGTCAGCCTGTCCACTCTTGATCCTTGACTTTTGACTTTTTATCTATTTCTCCGCCAGTCTTTTCTTCAATAGCGTAATCCTTTTTACGGGTGTTGGATCGACCCCGTTCAGAAGTGCAAGATATATGCTTACAAAGTCACCTTTATAAAGGATGCTCAAAATCCTGGCCAGCTTTGAATCCCCCTCGCACCAAACTTCATAAATAGAATCCAGGTGATCTTTTATCAATTCCCTCGTTGCTTTAACTCTCTTGGTAATTTGAGGGTGTTCATCTCTATCTCTTAAGATAACCAAAGAAAATTTCTTAGTGGTTTCCTTTAAAAGCTCCCAACCAACAATTTCATTATGATTGAGTTCGGGAAAAAAATTCCAAAAAGCCTGAACTTTACTGTTTTCATTGAACTGACATTTCCAACGCAGTGCTGCCGGCATAGTAGCACCCTCAATACCGTATACCACGGGAATCTTACCAAACAGATTAACAGCTAACTGCTTGGCCGTATTTTCACTAATCTTGCTCCTTGAAGACAAATTTTCGCTCAACTTCTCGAGAATTGTTAAAGTTTCATTTATGTCCCCTTCCAATGAAGGGACGATATCCAGTTTGCTTGCTGTTATAAGTATGGGGAAAAAAAGATAACCCAGAGCGGCTCGAGGCTGAAAACCAGAAGGAATCTTAATAACATTTGCGCCACTTTCTTGTGCCAGTTTCTCCAGGAGTCCGTCCGATGTAACTGCAATAATTCTGGAACCTCTTGATACAGCTTCAGAAAATGCACTTATGGTCTCTTCTGTATTTCCGGAATAGCTGACGGCAAAGACCAAAGTATCTTTACCTATAAAACGAGGGAGTTTATATCCTTTGACTACCTGGACTGGAACAGTTGCATTTTCCGTCAACACAGTCTTAAGTAAATCTCCTCCAATACCCGAACCACCCATGCCCAGAACAGCAATGGAGGAAATGCTTGCAAAGAAACTGCTGTCAAGATTTAGTGTCTCAGCTAGAGATACAGCGTCTCTGCACTGCTTCGGAAACTGCTCAACAATCTTGAGCATATCACTTTTATCAATCTCGCTTATCTCTGCAATGTTATCTAACGATTCCATTTTTCACCAAACAATACAGGATATCTCCACTTTCTATAAAGCCTCAAAGCTCTGTGTCCCAGAGTCCCAAATAAAAAAGATAAACCTCTGCGTCTTGAGGCTATGTGGCTTTGGGGCTTAAAGCTCTAAACTCTCTCACGCCAGTAATTAAGCAGATCTTCCAACGTTTTTTCGAATGAAATTTCTGGCTTCCATCCAGTAGCTTTTCTTATTTTGCTTGCATCTCCAACCAAAAGTTCAACATCAGAAGGTCTCATGCGGGACGGATCTTCTTTCACCTTAACATTGACTTTGCCTATCGAAAGCAGTAAATCCAACATTTCTCTTATGGTATAAGCTTTTCCTGAAGCAATATTGTATACCTCACCTTTCTCTCCCTTTTCCAGTGAGAGCCAGTAGGCTTTAACCACATCACGCACATCACTAAAATCGCGCTTTGCATTCAAATTACCAACATAGATTACGGGCTCTTTTTTACCTTTCTCGATTTCCGCAATTTGTTTGGAAAAATTAGAAGTAACAAAAACATGCCCACGTCGCGGGCCTTCATGGTTAAAAGCGCGGGTTCGCACAATATCCATTCCATAACTCATAAAATATTGATAACCCAGCATATCCTGGGCTACTTTGCTCACAGCATAGGGACTAAGCGGTCTCAACGGATTGTCTTCCTTAATAGGGAGTTCGTTCTCATAAACCAATCCGTACTCTTCTGAAGAACAGGCTAGATGGATCCGGGGATTAACTTCCAATTCACGCACTGCTTCAAAAATATTTAGCTGTCCCAAAATATTAGTGCAGAGAGTTTCTGCAGGTGCATGCCAAGAAGTGGGAACAAAGCTTTGAGCTGCCAAATGAAATATATAATCGGGCTTGCTTTCTTTAAGGGCTTTTTTAATTGAGGAAGAATCCCTTAAATCACACTCAATTAGCTCGAGCTTATCCTCAATATGTTCGATATTTTCCCGCCTGCTTCGCCATCTGACAATTCCATATACTTCAATCCCTCTACTCATACAGAATTCAGCAAGATGACTTCCAGCAAATCCAGTAATGCCTGTGATTAATGCTCTCAATGAGTCTCCTCCTTTGTGCCTATTTTACGCCGCCAATAATTTAGCACATCCTCCAGAGTCTTTTCAAAAGATATCTCTGGTCTCCACCCGGTTAATTTTCTAATCTTTGAAGCATCTCCTACTAGAACAGGGGTATCAACAGGTCTATTTTTCTCAGGGTCCACTCTGACTTCTATTGCTGTTTTTGTCATTTCAAGTAAAATATCAAGTATCTTTTTTATGGCGTATGCCCTTTCTGAACACACATTGTAAGTCTCTCCCGGTTTTCCCTGATTAATTACCAACCAGTATGCCCTCACTATGTCTCTTACGTCAGTAAAATCTCGTCTGGCAGATAGGTTTCCCACGTAAACCACTGGTTCCCTTATTCCCGCTTCGGCTTCCGCAATCTGCTTGGCAAAATCCGAACATACAAATCCCTCACGCTGACCCGGTCCGGTGTGATTAAATGCTCTAGTCATAACTATGTATGTTTTATAGGACTCATAATATTGACGAGCTAATAGCTCCTGGAATAGCTTGCTGAGAGCATAGGGATTTTGCGGCCGAAGTGGGTGGTCTTCAGTAATAGGAATATCTTTTTCCTCCACCTTTCCATATTCATCGCTTGAACAAGGAATTAAAATTTTAGGATCAATCCCTTGTTTTCTTACTGCTTCCAGAAGATTTAGCAGCCCCAGAAGGTTTATCTCCATAGTCTCTTGCGGCTGTTTCCAGGAACGAGCAACTGAACTCTGTGCTGCCAAATGAAAAATATAATCAGGTCTACACTTAGCAAGGAGTTCCTCTAAAAGACCTTGATTGCAGACATCACAATTCTCATAACTATACCCCTGAAATAGGTTTTCTTCTTGAAATGAATGAAGAGCTGTACCTGTAACTTCAAGACCCTGCTCTTCAACAAGATAATGTGAAAGATGCCTTCCTACAAATCCAACACCAGTAATTAATGCTTTCATAAAATTTGGAGTTAGTTATTAGAAATTAGTTATTCGTTATAAGCGTATGGCTAAAAAGCTTTTGCTAGTTCACCGTCTCTTTTTGACCTTCTGCGATGACTAATACCGAAGTCCTATGATGAAAGAATAACTAGGAATTATTTATTCGAAATTAGTTATTCGGATTTGATCCAACTATTAACAGCAAATTGCCAATAACGAATTCCGAATTCTTTAATTAGACATTCATCATTAGACATTATACATCTACCTGTGCTGCTACCTAAAAAATCTGTACTTAAACAGAGTCCAGAGAGCTTTTACACCGTCTTTCCAACTAATCTTCTTTCCTTCCCAGAATTCTCTTCCAGTATAGGAGATGGGAACTTCATAAATACGTATGCCTTTCTTTAATATTTTTGATGTAATTTCAGGCTCAAACTCAAACCTATTCGATTTGATCCGGATACTATCAAGCGACTTTCGGCTAAAAAGTTTGTAGCCCGTTTCCATATCAGAAATAGTAGTATTATATAGGACATCAGTAACAAGGGAGAGAAAACGATTTCCTACGTAGTGCCAGAAAAACATATTACGCCTTTCACCGGTAAAGCGGGAGCCGTAAACTACTTCTGCCTTTTTTTTAAAAATCGGATCTAAAAGTCTATTAAAATCTTCGGGGTCGTATTCAAGATCAGCATCTTGGATTACGATGAAATCCCCGTTGGCATAAGATAAAGCACTGCGGATACTTGCCCCTTTACCTCTATTTTTAGAATGATATATTACCCTAAGACCGGAATCTTCCTCCATTTTCAGAATATCAGTGGTTCCATCATTTGAACCGTCATCCACTGCAATGATTTCTTTCTCCAAACCATCCAGCTTAAAGGCACGGACTCGGCGAATCACTTCCTTAATTGTATTCTTTTCATTATATGCGGGTATAATTATGGAAAGTTTCATATCTAACCGTTACTAGTTGTTCGTTAATCTATCTATTTATTCTTTTAAGAAAAGCCAAGGATTTAAGGATTCCAGTGTTTATTTTCCTCTAATATCATAAATACTAAATACTTTTAAAGAGCAATTCCTCCTGCCTCCCTTTAGGAAAGGGAGGTTTTAAATGGTTACTCTTTTCTAAAGAGATCTCTTTTTATCTCCCCTCTTTTATGAAGAGAATTCTCTAATCTTCCCCATTTTAAAATAAATCTTGAATCTCCCCTCTTTTGTAAAGAGAATTCTCTAATCTCCCCTCTTTCTTAAAGAGGGGTCGGGGGAGATTACTTGACCCCTTGAATCCCAAACTACTTCTAGAACAAAATTAGAATGAATCCTATTTCCTAATTCCTAATTTCTAATTTCTAATTCCTTAAACCATTCTATGGTTCGCTGCAAGCCTTCTTCTAGAGATACTTTCGGCTCCCAA
>CAYGBL010000013.1:0-51482 GCA_964348135.1 uncultured Actinomycetota bacterium | reverse complement strand
CGATGGCTCCACCCCTAGCGAAGAAGTAGTTTTTTCCCACGAATCTTCAACTTCAAGTGAAGCAATTGAAAGCACCACAGACATTGAACAGTCGTCTGCAGAAGGATCAGAAACATCAGAAGAAAATGTTATAGAAAGCGATAAGCAAGTAATTGACAATTCTACCAATGAACTAATTCAAGAAAAAATATTTGTTACCAACCAAGTTGATACTACTACTATTAAGAAAGAAGTTTCAATTGATGGAATTAATTATTATGATGATGATCCGGTTACTATTGGTCTGTGGGGCATTGTATATTATAAACTTTCTTTTGAAAATCAAACAGATGAATTAACTAGTGTTGAAATCACTGATAATCTTCCTGATGGATTTATATATATTAATAATACAGCCAAATTGGGAGATGATCCAAAAGAACCGAATATTAGCAGTCAGGAATTAAAGTGGACTAATTTGACGATACCGGTTGATGGAGTTATTACATACCAGGTTATGGCCAGTGAAATTCCATCGTCAGCAGATCCTTTCGAACCCTATGGTAATACGGCCACAGCCGAACCAGAACTTGGTTCAGATTCAGCATATGTGGTTGTTAGCGATAATCTTCTAATTGATAAAAGGGTCTCAGGAGATGGAACCAGTTATAGTGATGGCCCGGTTACCGTAGGACCGGGTGATACAGTATATTTCAAAATTGAAGTTGCGAATAATGGACAAACTCCTGAGTCCAATTTGAGAATTGATGATTCTCTTCCAGAGGGATTTAGTTTTATAGAGGATACGGCTGAAATAAACGGAGAACCCCAAGCCCCCAGCCAGCCAGAACCTGGCGTATATACTTGGGAACTTAGCAAACCAATCGGGCCAAAAGATTCTCAGGATAGCGAAGGAAGTTTTGGTGATACGGTTACTTTGGAATTTCAAGCTACCGCAAGCAGCATTGTGAGCTCAGTATCATATATCAATGTGAGTCAGATTGTGAAGCTGGGTGATAGCCCAGTATATTTCGCTTCTGATGTAGTGGAAGTTTATGTAGGACCCTCTCTTATTAAAACGGTGAAGAAAAAGGGAAGCACTGATAATTTTGCTGAAAATGCAGAGATTCCACAAGGAGAGATTGCTACATATCAGATAGTTATTGAAAATCCTTATGTAGATATATCTTTGAGCAACGTAAAAATTGAAGACACACTCCCGCCCGATTTCAAATACGTATCTGGCTCAAGCAAAATTTCTTGGAATGATGGTGCAAATGAAGCAACCAAAGAAAACGTAGATGCTGACCCTGACGAAGACACTGTCAATAACAAGTTTATTTGGCCTAAATCTGATTCAGGATTTGAGATTACAATAGGTCCAGAGAAGAATCTCACTTTGACATATGATGTAGAAGTAAGCAAAACAATTTCCGAAACACCCTATGAAAATATAGCAGTCTTTTCAGCGGTCTCCAGTTCGGATATTAATGCAGATACCAATGGAGATCTAAATGTGTATGATACTACAGGTGCCACCCCTGACGTTTTCGGTTCTGATACTGCCAAAGTTAATATTGCATTAAAGAATGTAAAGAAAGAAGTATCAACAGATGGAACGAATTACAGCGATGAGGTAAGTGTTGCCACCAATGCAATTGCATATTATAGAATTACTATCACTAACGGTGACCCAGATAATGACATAACCGTAGATATTGAGGACACGTTACCAACCGGCTTTACATACCAGACTGACACGACCAGTGGCGCTACCGCTAACAATCCTGCAGTTAATGGTCAAAAACTTACATGGTCAGGAGTAAATGTAACTAAGGGAACAGATACTGTTTTGAAACATCAAGTCAAGGCAAGCAACACTGTAGGCGATAGTAATGTGAACACCGTGAAAATTTTGCAGGATACAGAGCAAGAGCTTGGTACAGACACTGCAAACGTTAAAATTTCTGGAACCCCAAGCTTAAGCATTACCAAGAGTGTAGATAAGAGCTCCGCATCACCCGGAGATACTTTAATCTATACTATCACATATAAAAATACTGGAGATGTTGAGTTGACCAATGTAGTTATTACTGATGGAATTCCTGACCATACTACTTACATAGATGCAAGCGCAACCAATAACGGGGTATATGACCAAACCGCAAATGCGATTACCTGGACGGTTGGAAGTGTGCAGGCTAATATTAGTGGGTATGTTCAATTTAAGGTTACAATTAATTCAGACGCAACTGGGACTATTGCTAACACAGCATCAATTGATACTGACCAGACTGATGTAGTAAACGCAACTGTAAACACAAGTGTTACGGTCGTACTGGCAACTAACCAGCAGCCTGCAGCCTTACCAAATGAGACTGGAAATCAGGCAGCCTCAGAAGCAGCTGCAGCTCAGCAACTACCAAGCACGCTTCCCAAAACTGGACTTGACCTGCTGGCATACCTTTTCAGCACAGCTATGCTGATACTCGCAGGAATATTCTTTAGGCGCTTAGGGCGTAATGACGATTAGTAAATGTTTATTTAATAACATAGTAGCAGGTAGTCTCAGCTAGTTTGACTGCCTGCTTCCTTTTCATGTAATTTAGGTGAGACTTAGAATGACAAGCAAAACAAAGAAATGGCTAAGATGGATAGGAAGAATCCTTATTGCCATAGGCATTTTTATGCTGCTCTATGTCTTTTTGACAGATTTCTATGCTGGTTATCAGCAGAGAAAATTGGCTGGTCAGTGGAAAAAGGTTGCAGTCAGCCAATCACAGAAGCAGACTAACTCTACCACAGATAAACCTCTCAAGAATGATGAAGCAACCAACCGGGATAAAGCATACTACACAGAACTTAAAGAAAAGCAAGCTTTTGCCAAACTAGTGATTCCTAAGATAGGATTAGATGTTATTGTAGTAGAGGGAACAGGAGTAAATGACCTTAAGAAGGGTCCTGGCCATATTAAAGCGTCAGCTCTTCCCGGACAGGGTAATACTGTGATATCCGGCCACCGTGTCACCTATTCAAGACCTTTCTTTCGCATTGATGAGCTAGCTGTTGGCGACTCAATTATTCTTTACACTCCTTCCAATAAATATGTTTATAGAGTGGCAGAGAAACGGATAGTACGACCCTCTGATGTAAGTGTTATTCAACCCACTGAGGATGTTCGCCTAACCTTAACTGCCTGTCACCCTCCTTATAGTGCGAAGTATAGAATCATAATTATCGCCAAACTTTTACCCAGCTCGAAAACGGCCCCCAGGTAAACCGGTTGAGGGATATAAAAGCGGTTTGCAGAATTCACCCTGGATGGACAGGTTTCTCAAACTTGCATGTCAATGTTTTTTAACCACGTCTTTTAACCCATGGCAAGCAACTATCTTGGAGCAATTCTTAGAATATGGTATAAGTAGAATTATGGCAGGCTGAGAGTGCTCGCTTAGCTCAGGGGGAGAGCGCTTCCTTCACACGGAAGAGGTCAATGGTTCAAATCCATTAGCGAGCACCACTTTTATACGTCTTGATAGAAAGTCATAGTTTAGTCGGATGAATATGAAGAAAATATGCGCGTGTATAATTTTCTAACAAAGATAGATAAACTACGGAAGCCATGGTGAATGTGGGCAATAGCATCACAATCAGTTGGCCTTGTGGATATATATTTAAATCTTCATAGGTTCCTATGCCAAATATTCTTGGGAGGGGACAGAGGGGAAGAAATGGCAGTTAAGATCAAGGATATTATATCCCTTATCGATAAATTTGCTCCTCAACAACTAGCAGCAGAATGGGATCGTGTAGGCTTGCAGTTAGGAAACCCGGAAGCAGAAGTTGAAAGAGTTCTAATTGCTCTCGATGTTAATCCTCAGGTGATCGAGGAGGCCTATACGATAGGGGCGTCTCTTATTGTGTCTCATCACCCACTTATTAGAGGAGACATTCAGAGCCCATATCTTGTACCTTCTGACCCAGCAGGAGGGTGTTTACTAAAAGCAGCTCAGATGGGTATAAGTATTTTTGTTGCTCATACTAATCTTGATAAGACCCCTGGGGGTGTTAGCGACATTTTATCAACTAATTTGGGACTAAAAGATATTGAAATCTTGTTGCCTGAGGAAGCGAAAGATCTTTACAAGCTTGTAGTATTTGTACCTGAGAGTGCTGTTAGTAATGTACTTTCTGCTATAAGTAGAGCTGGAGCAGGAATTATTGGAAATTATACATTTTGTAGTTTCCGCGCTAACGGCATAGGGACGTTTAAACCAGAGAAAGGCGCAGAGCCTACTATAGGAAAAAGGATGGAGTTAAACGAAGTACATGAATACAGACTGGAAACTCAAGTGCCCTCTCATAAATTAGATAGTGTCCTGGAAGCAATGATAAAAGCTCATCCTTATGAGGAGGTAGCGTACGATATTTATCAAATAAGAAATCCTTCTTTGGGTTTTGGCCGGATAGGTAATTTAAGGGAAGGTATTTCTCTCGAAGAGTATTTGGGTATTTGTAGAGAGAAGCTAGAGCCAAAAAGTTTTAGGGTAATTGGTGACAGCAGAGTACGAGTTAAAAGAATTGCAGTATGTGGTGGAGGGGGAGCTGAGCTAATTCCTCAAGCTAAGGCAAAAGGAGCTGATCTATTTTTAACCGGAGATGTAAAGTATCATCAAGCGCAACTGGCAAAGTCTTTAGAGTTAGTGTTAGTAGATGCTGGACATAATGCAACAGAAAGAGTTATTCTTCCTGTGCTTGTATCGCTTATCGAAGAGTCTGGTCTAGGAATAGAAGCAGTTGAGTCAAAGATAGAGACTGATCCGTGGGATAAGGTGATTAGTTATGGGTAGGTTTGATGAGCTTAAAAAGCTGCAGAGTATAGATTCGGAAATAGATAGCTTAGAGACAAAGAGGGCTAGTCTTCCTGAGATAGAGCGGCTTGAAGCACTCCAAGTCGAATTGACGAAGCTGCAAAATAATTTATCAAAGATAGAGAAGGAGTTGAAAGAGGAAGAACGCAAGCAAAAGAAGATGGAAGGGGAGCTTGATTTAGTATCGCTCAAGATCGATAAAGAGGAGAAAAAGCTATATAGTGGCACTATTGCTAATCCTAAAGAGCTTGCCAGTATTCAAGAGGAAATAAAGGTACTGAAAAATCAGAATGATGAACAAGAAACCAGGCTTTTGGAGGAACTTGATGTAGTTGATAATTTAAAGAAGGAAGTCAGTGAGCTTACCTCTCAGATCGATGACTTATCAGCAGAACGCAGTGAAGTTGATAAGAAATATAAAGAAGTTGCGGCTGAGATTGATGCGCAGCTTGGAAAATTGAGAAATGAACGCCGTAATGTAGTTCCAAACATTGAAGAAAGCATATTGTCTTTGTACGAAGATTTAAGGAAGACAAAGCAAGGATTAGCGGTCGTGCAATTGAAAGATGGAGTTTGTCAGGGATGTCATATGGAACTGCCAGCTGAAGAAGTAGACAAAATGTTACACTCAGATGATCTGTGGCAATGCGATAACTGTAAACGGATAATTGTTAGTTGATAAGAGTTTTAGTTCAAAAGTTCAATAATACTGGGGTGAGAGTGGGTGAGGATTAAAGGTGAACAAAAAGAAAATCGGCCGTCTAATTATTCATATTGATGGAGCCGCAAGGGGTAATCCAGGTCCTGCTGGGGTTGGCGTAATTGTCTTTGGTAATAAAAAGGAAAAAATAACTTTCAGTGCATATATTGGTGAGACGACTAATAATGTTGCAGAATATACTGCTCTTTTGAATGCATTAGAAATACCTGAGGTTAAGGAATCCAAAGTAATAAAAATTTACTCCGACAGCGAACTATTGGTAAATCAGATAAATGGTTTTTATCGAGTAAAAAATAGGATGCTTCAGACTCTTTATGCTCAAGCCAAACAGGTGTTAGCAGATTTTAAAAAAGTGGAAATTGAATATGTACCTAGGGAAAAAAACGCTGGTGCTGACAAACTTGCAAATGCGGCTATAGATAGATATTTTGAAGGAGAAAATACTGAGAAAAAACTAACACAAAAAGATCATAAACAGAGTAAGCTTTTTGAATAGAAGAGTCCCGAGTAGCTTTTTGAATCGTTTGTAAAATCTTTGGATCCTCGTTTTGACTTCCGAGTGTCTTTACTCTTAGCTTGCGGCTATTTCAAGAGCTACCTAAGAAGTTAAAGAGGTTCCTCTAACGCACAAACAATTCGTGGAACTCCTCGGGACTCAATTTAAATCTACCACTACAAGAATAAATGTCAAGTATAGTTTTTAAAATATTGCAAAAAGTGAGAGCTCCAAGTAGTTTCTTGAACTCTCCAGCTCCCGCCGGTCACCTTACACATCCTGGAACCTACCCTACTCTAACCAATCTATTGGTCAACATGATTGGTTAATGCTTACCAACTATTTCAGGTACCCCCAAGTATAAAGCCCTTTGGTCACCAGAAAACTCGCCAAACTTCTTGGAGCTCATTCCAAACTATAACATAATTAGCTCAGATGTCAATATAGTTGCACAAATTTTTTGAAATAGCTAGAATTCAACTACTGGATTAGTTATAGTTGCGCGAACACCAGCTACCTTTTGGATTTTAGATACAACTAATTTTCCTAAAGATGTTAGGTCTTGTGCATCTGCCAAAGCTACGATATCAAAAGGCCCCGTAACGGCTTCAGCAAATTTAACTCCCTTAATCTTTACGATTTTTTTAACAACATCTGAAGTTTTACCAGGGTCGACATTGACTAAGATATATGCCCTCATTCTTTACACCTCCATTCGAATAGACTTTAAATTGATTAAAAGGATACGTCCTTGAGATCTTAATTTATCAAGTGTATTTTGACACTATTTTTACTGTTTGTTAAGATAGAAGTGGAAGCAGGTCGGGTGACCGCCCCGCATCTATTTGAGAGCTAGGCTGGTTTATCAGCAGAGTTTGGTTTAAGTATGAAACTCTGGAATAGTTGAATATCGTAGTTCTCAAATAGGTGCGGGGAGGAAAGTCCGAGCTCCGAAGGGCAGAGCGCTGGTTAATACCCAGTGGGGGTGACCCCAAGGAAAGTGCCACAGAAATAAAACCGCCGAGCACCTGTTTGAGATCTGTGCTGTTGGATTTGGCAGAGGCGAATATTAGATACTCCACCTTGGCAAATCGTCACAGCCTAGCACTCAAATAGGTGCTTGGTAAGGGTGAAACGGTGGGGTAAGAGCCCACCAGCAGGTAGGTGACTACCTGGTCCTTCACTTATTTGGGCAGAATGTTTGTTTTTTCCGGAAGTTCTGTTAGAAATTAGGGACTGAATAGGATAATAGCTAACATTTTAAATAGGTGGGGGATTTCGAGAAATATTTATGTTTCTCGGAACTAGGTAAACCCCGCTCGGAGCAAGACCTAATAGGAGGGCGCGAGGAGGCTTATTGCTATTTAATTTCTAGTCTCCTCATAAGGTGGCCCACTAAGCTCTTGGGTAGGTCGCTTGAACCCAATGGTAACATTGGGGCTAGATAGATGGTCATCACCTATGCCTAAATAGGCACGGGACACAGAACTCGGCTTATGACCTGCTTCCGTATGAACCCGCCGTGCAGAGCCTTATGGCACTGTCGAAACGGCGGGTTTTTATATTTACCATATAATACCAGATACTGATTAAAGAAAGGCATATGCTGGCCGATACCTGTTTCTAGAATTGCTAGATTTCGAGCACCAAAGAAGAAAAAACCTTGCATTGTATAAAGAAGAGTTTAGTAACACGCGTATGAATTAGTCTTGAAGAAGTCATTTTCTCGTAAAGAAAATAGAAAAAGATGAAAGTGAGTGAGAGTAAGGTGTTTTTATTTGATACATTTTTTGTTTATGTGATTTCAATTTTTTCCCGGAATCATAAAATTCATAAACTTCCTTGTTCGACCCTTAAAAGGATAGGATTTTCTTCAGCAACCTTGCTATATAGATTAACAAATTTTATACACACGATTACAGCTTGTTTTGTATTCGTATTTAATTCCAGTCCCCCCGCCACGCAACACTTTGTAGTTCTAAATTAGGAGATACTTATAAAGAGTGGACGGTAAAGAGATTCGGGGGTAGCTATGAAACCATATAAAAATTATCGCTGTAAGTATTGTGGTAAGGAACTCTATGGTGTTGATCCCATCTGTTTCTATTCAAAACATTCCACAAAAGGGAAAGTTTGTGGTTATGTCTGTTCCTCCTGTAAACAAAAATTGAGAAAAGGAAAACACACTTTCGGGGCTTATACTTCCTATAGTGGCCTAAGAAAATATAGGCATTAGCACAGGTTTACCCCTGATAAATTCGGGTAAATATGAGTTAAAGTAAAGAGATTTTATTAAGAGGAGGTGAACAAATTGGCTATAATTAGATGGAACCCAATTCAAGAGCTAAGAGATTTACATAGAGAAATTGACTATATATTTGCTCGCACGTTCGGCCCCGAAGAGTTTATGCCAAGCTCGAAGGCTGGAATGTGGTTCCCAGCAGTAGATATGTATCGCAAGGGTGAGAACTTAGTAGTAAAAGTTAACGTTCCAGGAGTAAAACCAGATGATTTGGATATTTCAATATCAGAGAATATTCTCACAATTAAAGGCGAAAGGCACTATGAAAGAATTAATGAAGAAAATGTTTATATGCAAGAGATCTGTTCAGGTGGATTTGAAAGAAGCATAACCCTTCCCGATGTCAAAGCTGATAAAGCAAAAGCCAGTTTCACAAATGGGTTGCTTGAGCTGACTATGCCCTTGGAGGAAGCAAAAGCTCCCCAAAAAGTGAAAGTGCAGGTAAAAGAAATCAAGGCAGCCTAAGACAGTTTTTGAAATTAGAAGGAAAATTTTCTAAGTGAATATTTACCTAGTGAAACCTAAAGTATTAGAAAAAGGGGCCCGGTAAACAAGAAGCCGGGTCTCTTTTTAGTTGCTTTCCGTTTATAAGTGTCTTGTATGCCTGGATGTTTACATATTTTGTTGGTGATTGATAATTGAGCACAATATATTGTAGCAGGATATATTGGAAAATTGCCTGCAAAAAATTTTTAAAAAATAAAGGAAATGTGGTTGAAAAGTTGAATGTAATGGTGTAAAGTGGTGCAAAGTGGAGAGTTATGGTTTAAAAATCAAAAATCGGATAGATATATTTATTTGATAATTGAAAAGTGGTTGTCGTGCCCATTACAGATAGATCAGTTGGATAATAAGTATAGTAAGCTAGCACCTAAACATAAACATATATTGAAGGAAAAGAAATGTTCCTGGGGGAATTTCGCCACTCACTAGATAAGAAAGGCAGGGTGATTCTGCCAGCTAAGTTTAGAGAAGCTCTTCGCGATGGAGTTATTATAACAAGGGGGTTAGATAACTGCTTATGGATATTTCCCAGAGCAGAGTGGTATCAAATCGAAGATAGAGTTCGCAAGTTGTCAGTAACAAAAAACAATGCTAGAAGGTTTACGAGATTTCTTTTAGGCGGAGCGACGGAAGAAGAGTTAGATCGTCAAGGACGGGTATCTTTGCCAAATCATTTAATAGAATATGCTGAACTTACTAAAGATATAGTTATTATAGGTGTATCGAATCGTTTAGAGGTATGGAGTAGAGAGAATTGGGAGAAATATGCAAAAGAAGCTGAAGAATCCTTTGTTGATGTAGCAGAAGAACTTACTGAGTTCGGAATATAATATAGACTTAAATTTGCTGGATGGGAGGTATAGCATAAAAGAAGCAGAGACGAAGTAATAATCACAGCTCGTACCCTAAGTGGCGGGGGGCACTGGATCTAAAATTTGCAGTAATCATACAGCAATAGATTTAGTAAAAAAATTAAGTAGCAAAAAATATAGCAAAGGTCGCAGAAAAAATCAATGGTAATTCTCAGTAATATATGCAGGAGCTTTAAAAGCAAAGTTGAATTAACACCCCCCACCAGCAAATTTTTATGAATTGAATTCTAAAATGGATGAAATTTAAACATATACCAGTTTTGCTGGCTGAAGCGGTTGAGTATCTAAAATGCAAAAAGGGAGCAGTAATAGTTGACTGTACTTTGGGTGAAGGTGGGCATGCGGAAGCGATACTTAACAGAATAGCTCCAGAAGGAATCTTAGTAGGAATCGATAAAGACAAAGCAGCAATAGACGCAGCAAAAATCAGACTAGCAGCCTTCAGCCAGCAATTGAAAATATTTAACGCCGATTTTAGGTGTTTAAGTAATATTTTAAAAAGTTTGCAGATTTCGGTTGTTGACGGAGTATTTTTTGATCTGGGCGTATCATCACTACAGCTAGATGGTTCAGAAAGAGGATTTAGTTACCGCTTTTTGGCCCCTCTAGATATGAGGATGGATAGAGATAAGAGAACGACAGCAGCCGATGTTGTTAATTCTTATAGTGAAAAAGATTTGGCACTAGTCATTGAAAAATACGGTGAAGAACGCTGGGCAAGCAGAATAGCACATTTTATTGCCGAACGGCGAAAGAGAATGCCTATAACAACCACGACTGAATTGGTTGACATTATAAAGGATGCTATACCGGCGGGAGCAAGAAGAAGAGGAGGACATCCGGCTAAGAGAACTTTTCAAGCTCTAAGAATTGAAGTTAATCGAGAGTTGGATGATTTGGAAAAGACTCTATATGAAGCAGCTGGGGTATTAGGAGAAGGGGGTAGACTGGTAGTTATCTCTTATCATTCTCTAGAGGACAGGATTGTCAAGAACAGCTTTAGGAAATTGAAAACGGGATGTATATGCCCCAGGGATAGGGAAATTTGTAGATGTGGGGGAAATTACAAAATAAGAATCTTGACTCCAAAACCTATAAGACCAGAACCCGAAGAAATAAAGACGAATCCAAGGGCACGGAGCGCTAAACTAAGAGCTGCTGAAAAATTATAAACAGGTGATAGCAATGCAGGCACTAAGAAAAACATCAATTGAAAGATCATCTATGAGAGCTTTTTGGGTCATAAAAAACCCCACACCTAGGAAATCACATAAATTCAAGTTTTCCTTATTCTTTATGCTTGTTCTTCTGGCCGCAGGAGTTGTCATAGTTAATCTTTCGCAGAAAGCTTTAATCACCGAGAATGCCATGCGGATAGAGAAGCTGAAAGACCAATTGAAAGCTGAGAATTACCAGAATGAAAAGTTGATTATTGAAACCGAGACCCTTAAGTCCCCAGAACGGATTGAACAAATTGCCAGGGAAAAGCTGGGAATGATATCACCGAGCCAGTTGGAGTTTATTCAAATGCCTACCGAACTGGGAGACAATCAGGGTCATCCAAAGGAAAAAATAACTTTGAAGAAAAGTGTTAGTGGATTTATAAAACGTTTAACCGGAAAACTGGAAAACGCATTACTTTCAGATTCTGCCTATGAGGCAGAAGCAGGAATACCTTGAGGTGTTGAATAGATAATTCTAAAGTAATCTTTGCCAAAATGGCTGGAGGATTTGATGTCTGCCCGTCCTGGGGAGAGGAGAGCCTATAGGTTAGTAGGTCTTTTATTTTTTCTGATTATAAGCTTCGGATTAGTTGCCTGGAGACTTATTATTATCCAAGTGGTCGAAGCCAAAAAATTTGACGAATTAGCACTAAAGCAAAGAGTAAGACGTATCGAGCTTGTTCCTAGCAGGGGAACAATATACGATAGAAATGGTGAAGAACTAGCCATAAGTATAGGGGTGGATTCCATATACGCCACTCCTTATTTAGTTAAAGACCCCCCTGAAACCGCGCGACTTTTATCTCCTATCTTAGACATAGACGAATCAATCCTTCTCGAAAAGCTCAATAGAGATAGCGGCTTTGTTTATCTGGCTCGAAAGATTGGCAAGGAGAGATCTGAAGCAATCAAAAGTATTGAAATTGCGGGAATTGGCATTATAGAAGAGAGCAAACGTTTCTACCCGTGTAATTCCATCGGCTCTCAATTAATTGGGTTTGCAGGTTTGGAAAACAAGGGTTTGGCTGGGACTGAATTTTATTTTGATAAAATACTCAGAGGAAGACCAGGACAGTTGGTTTTTGAGAGGGATCCACTAGGTCATTCGATTCCGGGAGGAAGTATTTATAAGTCACCCTCAACAGATGGCAATAATATATATCTTACTATTGATAAATCAATTCAGTATAAAGCGGAAGCGGAGCTTAAAGCAGCTATTGAAGAATATCGGGCAAAGTCGGGGTTAGTTATAGTAATGGATGTTCGTAATGGAGACATACTGGCTATGGCTAACTATCCTACCTTTGATTTAAACAATTTCTCCAAAGCTGAAGCAGAGCAACTTAGAAACCGGGCCGTTACCGATGTTTATGAACCTGGCTCGACTATGAAGGTTATTGTAGTAGCTGCTACATTAGAGGAAGGATTAGTTAGTACAAATACAGTATTTCATCTCCCAAGTACTATCGAGATTGCCAACAAGACGATTGGTGAAGCTCATCCGCGACCACCGGTTGATTATTCAGTCACACAAATTGTTTCGCAATCCTGCAATGTAGGAGCAGTTACTCTCGCGCTAAAACTGGGAAAAGAAAGATTATATAAATATATTGAGGATTTTGGATTTTTAGAAAAGACAGGTATTGATTTTCCTGGAGAAGTATCAGGATTTTTACCGTCACCTAAAGAGTGGTCAGGTACAACTATAGGAACTGTACCTATTGGTCAGGGAATTACTACCACTGCCTTGCAAATGGTAAGAGCCATAGCTGCTATTGCAAATAATGGCGTTATGGTTCGGCCAAGAATCCTTAGAAGAGTTACCAGCGCGAAAGGAAAAGATATTGCTCTTGCACCTCAGGTAGACAAAAAACGTATAATCTCAAAAGAAACAGCAGCTAAAGTAAAAGGGATTCTTGGTGAAGTAGTTATTGAGGGAACTGGGAAAAGAGCACTGGTGAATGGTTACAAAGCAGGAGGTAAGACAGGTACAGCCCAGAAGCCTCGAGCGGGAGGAAAGGGTTATGAAGAAGGCAAGTACGTCGCATCTTTTGTTGGTTTTGCTCCACTTGAAGATCCAAGGTTGGCCATTTTGGTAGTTGTTGATGAACCTAAGAATGCTATTTGGGGTGGGGTAGTTGCTGCACCCGTTTTTAAAGAGGTAGCAGAATTTAGTCTCCATCGTCTTAGGATAGCTCCAAAAGTATTTAAATAGGAAAATATAAGCTACCAATTTCAGAGGTTTTACGTTTATAAAGTTGGTAGCAATATTGTGCTGGTTATAAACTCAAATGTGATAAAATAGGCTAGTTCAGCAATTAGGACAAATATTATGAGACTAGAAAGGCTTATTTCTTCGATTCCTGACATAACGGGACTAAGAGGTAATATCGATTTAGATATTAAGGATATCAGCTACGATTCAAAGAAAATTAAGCAGGGATCTCTATTTGTTGCTATCCCCGGATACAGAACGGATGGCCATCTCTATGTAAAAGAGGCGGTTGAATCAGGTGCTTCCGCTGTAATATGTGAACGTTGGCTAGACGATGTTTCGGTTCCTCAGATCAGAGTTAAAAGGTCGCGACTCGCTTGTTCTCTACTTGCAGCGGCTTTTTTTGAAAATCCTTCTAAGAAGATAGATCTTATTGGAGTGACAGGCACTAACGGAAAAACTACTACGACATACCTTATTGAGAGTATTTTGAGGGCAGCTGGTAGAAAAACAGGAGTTTTAGGGACAGTGGAGTGTCGTATTGAAGATCTTCCGCTACATTTGGACAGAACGACGCCTGAATCTGTAGACCTTCAAGAAATTCTAGCCAAAATGGTTGATGTTGGTGTGGAAACGGCAGTTATGGAGGTCTCTTCACATGCTATAGATATGGAGAGGATTGCTGGTTGCCAATTTAAGGCTGCAATTTTTACCAATTTAAGCCAAGACCATTTAGATTTCCACAAAACACTTGATAAGTATTTTCAGACCAAACTCCGACTTTTTAGTCTATCTCAGGGAAATCAGCAACCATTTTATGTAATAAATTGTGATGATAGCTATGGGCAAAGAATTATAGAATCTCTTGATGTAGAATCCATACGTTATGGGATCAAATGCAAAGCTGAGACAAAGGCGAGCGAAATTAAATTGAGCACTGAAGGAAGCTCTTTTAAAATATCAAATCCTACGGGTCATTTTTATGTAAACCTAAAGCTAAAGGGAATGTTTAATGTTTACAACAGTTTGGCTGCCAGTGCTGCCTGTTTCTCTTTGATGATACCTAACAGCAAAATAAGGGAAGGGTTAGAGAAAATAGATGCTGTTCCTGGAAGATTTGAGAATATCCAGGAAGGACAAGATTTTTTAGTGTTTGTTGATTATGCCCATACTCCGGATGGTCTTGAAAATGTTCTTACGTCTGCAAGGGAAATTTCTCAGGGAAGGATTATTACGGTATTCGGATGTGGTGGTGATCGAGATAAAACTAAAAGACCCTTAATGGGAGTGATTGCCGCTAGACTGAGTGACTTTACAGTTATTACTTCCGATAACCCAAGAAGTGAGGATCCTCTATCCATAATTACCCAAATTGAGACTGGATTTTTAAGAGAAAACCCAAAGGCCCGTTACAGTAAGGTTGAAAATCGTCATGACGCTATATTTCAAGCAATTGCTATAGCAAAAACGGGAGATATTGTCATTATTGCTGGTAAAGGTCATGAGACGGGACAGATTTTTGCAGACAGGGTTATCCCCTTTGATGATCGTGACGTGGCTCGCCAGGCGATAAAGGAGCTGATAGGCTATGCTTCCCCTCACGGGTTCTGAGTTGGCTGAGATTGTAAGGGGAGAAATTCTGAATGGTAGAGATACCCTTTTAGGCAACGTTAGCATAGATACGAGGAGCCTTAAGCCGGGTGACCTTTTTATTCCCTTGAAAGGCGATAGATATGATGGACATAATTTTATCTGCACTGCGCTCGAAAAGGGAGCCAGAGGGTTTCTAGTTGAATATAGAAGAAGAGCGATAATTGAAGAACTGGAAAGATCCTTATCTGATGAACTAGCAGTAATTACAGTTGAAAATGGGCTATTAGCCTTGCAGGTAATTGCGCAGCATATCAGAAAAGTGCTTTCAACTCAGGTTGTTGGGATTACTGGTAGTACTGGCAAGACAAGTACTAAAGATATGATAGTTGGCATTCTTTCGCAGTCGAAGAAGGTTGTCTCAAGCACAGAAAGCTACAACAACGAAATTGGAGTACCGCTGACTGTTCTAAAAGCAGAAAGGGACACTGAGGTGATTGTAGTAGAGATGGCTATGCGTGGATTAGGCCAGATTACAGAACTAGCACGAATTGCTAGGCCCACTGTAGGATTGGTTACAAATGTGGGAAAGAGCCATTTTGAGTTACTTGGTTCAGAGGAAAGGATAGGAGAGGCTAAAGGTGAGTTGGTAAAAGCTATACCGGAGGAAGGGATAATGGTACTTAATGCTGATGATTTGTGGACTGAGAGGTTGAAAAGAATGGCAGTCTGTCCTGTTATCAGCTATGGGCTTTCACCATCTGCAGAAATTAGAGCTTTAGATATATATTTGGAGAAAGGTAGACCAAGCTTCACCCTGAGAACACCGGTGGGAAAAAGTGTTATAAATCTTCCAGTTTTAGGAATATACAATGTATATAATGCTCTCGCTGCTAGCACCGTTGCTCTGCAATTGGGTGGAAAACTGGAGGATGTAAAGTCTGGATTAGAGAATTGTCAAATCTCTAAGATGCGCATGGAGTGTTTTACTTCTGCTGATGGAGTAACCGTCTTAAATGACTCCTATAATGCCAATCCTGCATCTATGGAGGCAGCGCTTCAGACCTTACGTGACGTTGCTGCTGAGTCGCGAAAGATTGCGGTGTTGGGGGATATGCTGGAGCTGGGTGCCATTTCAGAAAAGTCTCATTACCAGATTGGTGAAACAGTATACAAAATTGGAGTAAATATTTTAATCACAATAGGTAAGAACAGCAGGTATATTGCTGAAGGGGCTATACGTAAAGGAATGCGACAGGATAATGTTTTTATCTGCCAGAACCTGGATAAAGCTAGGAGTTTGCTTAATTCTCAATTAAAAGCAGGAGATGTGGTACTGATAAAAGCTTCTCGGGCGTTAAGAATGGAAGATGTTGTAGACTCTATAGTCAATTTATAGCAGGGGAGAAGAGTTATGCGTTATCCTACGTATGAAGTATTTGTGACAGCATTCTTGTCTCTGGCTCTTACCACTATTCTCGCCCCGGTATGGATCAATTTTCTCAAATCCAAGAACATTGGAGAGGAAGTAAGAATCGATGGCCCTCAGGAACACCTGGTTAAAAAAGGTACTCCTACTATGGGTGGTGTCCTTATTCTTTTAAGTTTTATAGTTTCCTATCTCTTAAGGGCTGAAATAGACTTATCAAGTTTAAGCACCGTTGCGCTCATTGCTACAGTTGCCTGTGGTCTTCTGGGGCTAGTAGATGATTATTCGAAAATCACAAAAGCTAGGTCATTGGGATTACGTGCACGTACCAAATTTTTCTGGCAACTTGTAATCTCTATAGCAGTAGCATGGATGGCTATTAACTATTCTCACATTTCCACCGCTGTAGAAATACCCCTTATTGGACGGGAGGTTGATTTAGGATTATTCTATTATTTTTTTGTCTACTTGATTGTTACTGCTACAACTAACGGGGTTAATCTTACTGACGGGCTTGATGGGCTGGCAGGTGGCACAGTTGTAGTGGTTATGCTTGCTTATGCAGGTATTGCATTTAAACTGGGCCACCTTGATCTGGCAATCTTTAGCGCAGCAATAGGTGGTTCTTGTATTGGATTTCTATGGTACAACTCTTATCCAGCGGAAATCTTCATGGGTGATACTGGTTCATTGGGATTGGGAGGAGCCATAGCTGCGCTGGCTATCCTTACTAAGACAGAACTTTTACTTGTGTTAATTGGAGGAATTTATGTGCTGGAGGCTTTGTCTGTTATAGCTCAAATAATATCCTTTCGCTATTTTGGCAGTTTTCGAGTATTGAAGATGGCTCCTATACACCATCATTTTGAACTTCTTGGTTGGTCTGAGACAAAGGTAATGATTAGGTTCTGGATTATTGCAGGAGTTTTTGCAGCTGCAGGATTCGCAGTCTTCTTCTTTAGCGCAGTGAGAGGTGGGGGCTAGTTGGAGTTTGCTGACAAGAAGATACTTGTTGTCGGCCTCGGTCTCAGCGGAGAGGCGGTTGCAGAGAAACTCCTTGAGTTGGAAGCCGAGGTGGCAATATGTGACCATGCTAAAGATGATGATGTGAGCAGAAGAGCCCGAGTTTTGGAGAACAAAGGAGCAAAAACAAGACTTGGGGAGAGATTTCCAAATTCTGCAAACGGATTTGATTTGGTAATTATTAGTCCAGGAGTACCGGATGAGATTGCATTGATAGACGATGCCCGAAGAAGAAAGATTCATGTTTGGAGTGAAGTAGAACTAGCTTTCCGGTTGACAAAGGCGCGCATAATCGGAATTACTGGTACAAATGGGAAAACAACTACTACCCAGATAGTAGGAGAAATTTTTAGGAAAGCAGGAGTTCCTGCTGTTGTAGCCGGTAACATTGGTTTTCCACTTATAAAGGCAATAAACCAGGCAAGTCCGGAAAGCTGGCTGATAACCGAGCTGAGTAGTTTTCAGCTTTTAAACATTATAAAATTTAGGACCCACATTGGCCTAATGCTTAATATCACCGAGGACCATCTGGACCGGCATATAGACTTCCAGGAATACGCTAGGGCGAAAGCCAGGATATTTAATAATCAGGATAAAAGTGACTATGCAGTTTTGAATTTGGATGATCCGGCAGTATCAGGGCTTGAGTCTCGAATTAAGGCTCAGTTAGTTTCTTTCAGTAAAACCATGAGGGATAGGCCCGGTGTCTATCTGAATGGGGAGAAGATATTAGCAAAGTGGGAAAAAGAAAAGGTAATTTGCAGCGTAGGAGAATTGAAAATAAAGGGCGAACATAATATCGAAAACAGCCTGGGTGCAGCAGCCGTAAGTCTTGCGGCGGGTATAGATGATGTACATATAGGAAATATGCTTAAGGACTTTAAACCAATGGAACACAGGTGTGAATATGTGAATACCGTTAACGGCGTTGACTACTATAATGATTCAAAAGCAACTAATCCAGATGCAACCATGAAAGCACTCACTGCCTTTGCTGAGCCGATAGTGTTACTGGCTGGTGGGAGAAATAAAGGCAACAGCTTTGAAAAGTTGGCGGCTGCCTTGAGGGGAAGGGTAAAGGTTATAATATTATTTGGAGAATCTGCTAAGGAGATTACAAAGGTATTGGACAAAGATGCTTTGGAGGTAAAAACAGTGGTATCCTTACCAGAGGCAGTTATTGAGGCTCAAAAACACAGCCGACCTGGTGATGTTGTTTTACTGTCCCCAGCTTGTGCTAGTTTCGATATGTTTAAGAATTATGAAGAAAGAGGTCAGGTGTTTAAGGAGGCGGTGAAAAACTTAAAGAATGCATAATTCGGAAATCAAAATGAAAATGGTTCCTCCGTCATTGCACGGAAAGGCGGGTAATGCGGAATTAGAATTGGATAAGGGATCTGATGGTAATACGTTTCTTGAAGAGTATTTAATTCGGAGGCTTGTGGATACATACCCGCTATCTTAACGGTACACGTAGATGCAGATTTTCATTTTTGATTGCAGTTGTTCAACTGAACACATAACAAAGTTTTAATTTTTACATTTGATTCTTACAATTTTAACGAAGGAACATTCATGGCTTTGAAGCAGAAACGATCATCTTCTTTCTACTTTATGTTAGGAGCAAGTTTTATGCTCCTTGTTTTTGGTATCGTAATGATTTTTAGTGCTAGCTCTGTTTCAGCTTTGAACAAACATGGAGACAGCTTCTATTATTTTAAGCGCCAAATAATTTCAGCTATCATAGGTTTAATCTTTCTCATATTTTTAGCTAACAATGATTATCATAGATTAAGTCGATGGTCAGGGATTTTAATACTTGGCTCTTTGATTCTATTGGTACTTGTTGTTATTCCCGGAATAGGAAGAATTGTTGGAGGTGCAAGAAGATGGATAGAGCTGGGTTTCTTAACCCTTCAACCATCGGAACTGGTGAAGCTGGTCTTGGTAATATTTACTGCTGACTTGCTTGCCCGGAGAAAGGAACAAGTTAGAGAATTGCCAAAACTACTTGTACCCCTTTTTCCTATTCTCATTCTTGCCTGTATTTTGGTAATGGTTCAGCCGGATTTGGGTACTGCTTTTACTATCTTTATTACTGTTTTTGTTTTAATATTCTTGGCAAGTGCTAAGGGGGTTCACATCTTTGGAATAGGGGTAAGCGGGATACTGATTATTGGTTTACTAATTCTCTCTGAGGAGTATCGGCTGCAAAGATTTTTGTCCTTTTTAAATCCCTGGGAAAACCCTCGCGGCTCTGGTTTTCATATTATTCAATCTCTCATAGCTTTTGGGTCCGGTGGAATCAGCGGTATGGGTTTGGGAATGAGCAGACAGAAATTTTTCTACCTCCCGGCTGCACACACAGATTTTATTTTTGCCATAATAGCGGAAGAATTGGGCTTGGCTGGTTCATTATTTGTTGTCTTTATTTTTGCTTTTATAACCTTTATTGGTATACGAATTGCTTTGAAAGCAAAAGATCAATTTGGTACCCTACTGGGAGCAGGGATTGTCACTACCATCGCTACTCAAGCATTAGTGAATATGGGAGCTGTAACTGGTATTATTCCTATTACTGGAATTCCTCTTCCTCTAATAAGTTTTGGTGGAAGTTCACTTATGGTTACTCTTAGCGGGATTGGTATCCTCTTAAATATTGCCTGCCAGGAGAAAAGGAGGAAAGCATTAACTAGAGATGAGGATATTGATTTGCGGAGGAGGCACAGCCGGTCACATCTATCCGGGATTGGCTCTAGCAAGAGAGCTAAAGCAGTTAACTGGCAGCGCTGAAATACTTTTTTTGGGGACCCCCGATGGGCTAGAAGCGAGCATTGTACCTCAAGCGGGATTTTCCTTCAAGGCTGTAAAAGTTAAAGGATTCAAGCGCAGAATTTCATCTGAGTTTGTTGTCTTTCTGGCAACATTGTTGGTGGCGCTTATACGCTCGCTTAAAATAGTCAGGGATTTCCGTCCTGGAGTAGTTGTTGGTCTGGGAGGATATGTAAGTATACCGGGATTGCTGGCAGCTCTCCTTATGAGAATTCCTACTATAATCCATGAACAGAATGCCGTCCCAGGACTGGCTAATCGTACGCTGGCAAAATATGTTGATGTTGTTGCTTTTTCCTATCCAGGCTCAGAGGTCTATTTCCCATTTAAAGAGAAAACAATAATTACGGGAAACCCAGTTAGAAAGGAAGCAAGTGCAGTAAGTCGTGAAGCGGGTATTTCCATTTTGAAACTTGATAATTCTAAAAAAACTCTGCTAGTTTTTGGGGGAAGCAGGGGCGCCAAGAGAATAAACGAAGCGGCAATGAATGCATACGCGTTATTCCGGAACCGGGACGATTTGCAGATTCTACACATAACCGGGAAACTGCATTATAAGAACATAGTTTCTGCTGTTGAATTGTTAATAAAAGAGGAAGATAAGCTTACATACCGTATTTATCCATATGTAGACAATATGGGTGCTTTTTATGGAGCAGCCGATCTTGTATTGTGTCGGGCAGGCGCAACGACAATTGCAGAGCTTGTAGCTAACGGCATTGCAGCTATCTTAGTCCCATATCCCTTTGCAACTGAAGCGCATCAAGAGAAGAATGCACAGTTTGTAGAAGAGAGAGGGGCTGCTGCTGTAGTTTTGGACTCGGATTTAACACCAGATCTATTGTATCAGGAGGTTAACAGGATTATTAAGGACAAAGAGCGTCTGAAGAGAATGACAGAAGCAGCGAAAAGCTTGGGGAGTCCACAAGCGGGGAGGACTCTTGCAGAGACAGTCCTTGAGGTAAGCAGAAAAAGCACTAAGGTGGAGAAAAATTGAAAGAAAATCAAAAGTTCCATTTTGTAGGTATTGGTGGAGCAGGTATGAGCGGTATTGCTCGTGTTCTGTTGGATATGGGCTATGAGATAACTGGATCGGATTTAAAAGAATCGAGAAACACGATACATCTTAAAAAACATGGTGCGAGAATAATAATAGGTCATCATCCCAGTAACGTAGATAGTGCCGATATTGTTGTTGTTTCCTCTGCCATACCGGGCTCAAATTGTGAAATTAGGTCGGCTCGGGAGAAATCTATCCCGGTTTTAGCCAGAGCCGAGATGCTAGTAAGGCTGGCAGAAGGGAAGACCACCATAGCAATTGCGGGAACACATGGAAAGACCACAACTACTTCTATGGTATCTTTTCTTTTCGAACAATGCGAGGTTGATCCTACATTCCTAATAGGAGGAGAACTAAACGATATTGGTAGTAATGCCAGATATGGAAAGGGAGATTATTTTATTGCGGAAACGGACGAAAGTGACGGTTCCCTACTGTTTATGCGGCCAGATATTATAATACTTACAAATATAGAGGCAGATCATCTTGACCACTATGGAGATTTCAGCAGAATTGAGAAGACTTTTGAACGGTTTACTCAACAAATGTCTCCTAATGGGCTTGCTATAGTATGTGGAGACCACGTTAACGTAATAAAAATAATCAGAGCAGCAAATAAGGAATTCAAGACATACGGTTTAAGCGATAAGTGTGACTTTTTTGCCACCCACGTTAATTTTTCCAATTTTGGCAGCAGCTTTAAAGTTTTTCATTCACAAGAAGAGTTGGGTGAAGTAAGATTGCAAGTACCCGGCTTACATAACATATACAATGCTCTGGCAGCTATTACCCTGGGAATTTCTCTTGGATTGCCTTTTGAGCGTGTTAGTTCAGCCCTAAAAGAATTCGGCGGTGTAAGAAGGCGTTTTCAACTTATGGGTTCTTATGATGGAATTACTTTAGTTGATGATTATGCACATCACCCTACAGAGATCAAAGTTACTCTAGAAGCAGCGAAAGTAGGTGACTGGAAACGGGTCATCTGTGTGTTTCAGCCACACCGTTATACTCGTACAAAATTTCTCCACACTGAGTTTGGTGCTTCTTTTAACAATTCAGATATTACAATTCTAACTGATATTTATGGAGCAGGGGAAGGTCCGCTGCCGGGAGTCACTGGAAAACTTTTAGTAGATTCGGTACTTGAGAAAAATCCTGGTAAGCAGGTAATTTATCTTCCTAAAAAGAACGATATAAAAAGGTTCCTTCTTAGTTGTGTAAGACCAGGAGACCTGGTATTGATTATGGGTGCGGGGGACATTTGGACAGTTGGAGAAGAATTTTTAGACGGGCTAAAACAGAGAGCTGAAGCTATAATATAATGACTATATGATTTCCAGAGTGATTCTTCTTGGAAACAAACTTTGACCACATTTTCGCAAGACTTTTTCCACTTTTAGGAAAACGAATCATTAGAAACCGTTATTTAGCGCCCTACACGACATTTAGAGTAGGGGGTCCAGCCTCTCTTTTTCTAACGGTTAACAACAGGTATGAGCTTCTTGAAGTACTGGGAATTTTTGGGGAGCAGGTATGCTCTTTTTTTATATTAGGTGGAGGTTCAAACCTTTTGATTTCGGATAGAGGTTTCCCTGGCGCGGTGGTAAGTTTAGCCCAGGACTTTTCCTACGTCAGAAAAGAAGACTCTAATCTGGTTGCTGGAGCAGCTACCAGATTAGGACGATGTACCAAGTTTGCTCAGGAAGTTGGGCTTAGGGGATTGGCTTTTACGGCAGGCATTCCAGGAACTTTAGGAGGTGCCATTGCTGTGAACGCAGGTGCTTATGGGTCTTCTATTGGAGACGTGCTGCGGAATGCAAGAATAGTATCTTTGGAAAATGGAAAGGAGATGATTATCAGTAAAAAAGATTGCGGGTTTTCTTACCGATCAACAAACATAAGCGGGAAAACTGTAATTACGGAAGCGATTCTAGATTTAAAAGAAGACAATCCAGATAATGTTTTGAAAGAGATTAGAGAATTGCTAGACAGGAGAAAGAAGACTCAACCGATTGGTATGTACACAGCCGGAAGCATATTTAAGAATCCACCAGGAGAGTACGCAGGAAAGTTAATAGAAGAGGCAGATTGTAAAGGTGTCTCCATAGGAGATGCATTTGTGTCAGACGTTCATGCTAATTTTATTGTAAATAGAGGAAAAGCAAGCAGTCAGGATATATATAATCTAATAAGATTGGTTCAAGAGCGCGTGTATGAAAAAACAGATATTGTTTTGGAGATGGAAATAGTTACGTTGGGAAAATTCGGTAACGAGCGATAAATATATTGTTTAAGATAATATCGAATTAGTTAATAAGGATGGCTTTGCCAAAACATCACAAAAAAAGTAGCGAAATTAGGATAAGGAAAAAGAGAAGGCGACTGAAGATAGTGGTCGCTTTAATTATCTTCATATTTCTAGTGCTGGGTAGTATAAAACTCTATAACAGCTCACTTTTTGATATTGAAAAAATAAGCGTAAAAGGCAATAGTAAAATTATGGAGAGCAGGATAGTAGAAATTGCAAAAATTAAGCCGGGTATAAGTCTTCTTAGAATATCAAGCAGAGAAATAAAGCGTAATATTAAAGGAGAGCCCTGGATTGAAGATATCTCCATCATAAAACACTATCCACATAGATTGGAAGTAAAAGTCACTGAACGAAAACCGTTAGGAATAATTGTCTTGAATAATTCTCAATACCTGGTGGATAGAAATCAGTTTGTCTGGAGATCTGAAGATAAGGATTATGACCTTCCTTTAATTAAAGATATAGATATTAATTTAAAGAGTGATAGTGGGAGGGCAGAAAGCCCTCAACTCAAAAATGCTATATTATGTCTTAGCAATCTTGAGGAAAATATAAAAAAGCTACTTCTGACAGTTTCAGCGCCGTCCGTTGAGGGGCTAAACTTGTATCTAAATGGTGAAATTCTGATATTATATGGTAAAGCCACAGAGACGAAAAAGAAAAATTATTTGTTAGGATTGATTCTGTCACAAGCCCGGTTGAAGGGAGAGAGACTGGAAAGTATTGATGTGAGAGTACCCTCTCATCCAGTTGTAAAGAAACAAATACTTCCCGCGGGTGGATAAAGGCGAGTATGTAGTGGGTATATAAGTAAAGTTCTAGCATAAGTGCAGGAAAAATTGAAATCAAAAGAAGAAGGTAATCTCTTAATAGGTTTGGACATTGGGACAACTAAGATTTGTGCTATTGTGGGAGAGGCCAACTCTGAAAATGGGGTTGATGTCAGAGGTGTAGGTATTAGTCCCAGTCATGGGTTGCGCAAAGGAATTGTTGTTGACATAGAAAAGACAGTGAATTCAATCTCAACTGCATTGCAAAAGGCTGAAAATATGTCGGGTATACAGATAAGTCAGGCATTTGTAGGGCTTGCGGGAACCCATATTTCTTCCCTTAATAGCAAAGGAGTAGTGGCGATTTCCGGGAAAGATCATGTAATTACTCACGCGGATAGAGATAGGGTATTGGAGGCAGCAAGAGTTGTAGTAATACCACCTGAAAGGGAGATCATTCATGTAATTCCGCGGGAATTCATCGTAGATGGGCAGGGAGGAGTTACTGAACCCGTTGGTATGGCTGCTTTGCGGCTTGAGGTTGAGACACATATTGTGACAGGAGCTGTTACTTCAATACAAAATGTAGTTCAGTGTGTACACCTGGCAGGTATTGAGGTTGAAGAGATAGTGCTAGAGTCGGTTGCTTCGAGTAAGGCAGTACTAGGCGAAGAGGAAAAGGAGTTAGGTGTAGTTCTGGTTGATATAGGAGGCGGAACCACAGATGTTGCGATTTTTATCAACGGAAGCATCTGGCATACGCATGTGTTACCCGTTGGTGGCAATCACATTACAAACGATATTGCCATTGGACTTCGTATTCCGATTCTTCAGGCGGAGCAAATTAAAAAAGAACATGGTTGTGCCTTATCTGATTTAGTAAGTGATCTTGATATGCTGGAGGTGAGAAGCATAGGACAAAAACCTAAACCAATACCGCGACAGAAACTGGCAGAAATTATTGAGCCGAGAATGAGAGAAATCTTATTGCTGGTAAAGGAAGAGATAACCAGGTCAGGGCAGTCCCATCTTTTGCCAGGGGGGGTTGTGTTAACAGGTGGAGGTTCTCAATTCGAGGGACTACCGGAACTAGCTTCTCAAGTTTTAAATCTTCCTGTAAGAATTGGCTATCCCCGTCATATCACAGGGCTGGTTGACATAATAGACAGTCCTCTGTATGCGACTGCCGTAGGGCTTCTGTTATACGGGAAGGAATTACGCAAGCACCGTTCATATGCAAAAATGAGCGGAGTTGCCTTTGTAGGTGAGTTCTTTAACAAAGCCAAGAACTTATTTCAGGATTTTTTCTAGTTTCAAATCTATAATTATTCTTCTACGGCAGAAATTACCATCTGCTAATAGCCTTAGAGATATGTAAATCCCTCTCACCATCCGCATATATTTTTAGGAAAGATCTAATATAATGTGACGTCTCATAGAAATGACATTTGTTGTGACAGTATTGAAGAGTTAAAGTTTGATACCGGTATGGTTGTTTGGTTACAAGCGAAATTATCAAGGTGGATTATTTACATTGTTCACATATTTTTTGCAGAACAGCAGATCTCATCCAATCTTTTTTAAAATTGAGTTGCTTTTTTAAAAGAAATAATGTAAGCTATTTTGATGTCTAAGGGTTGACAAAAGAGAGAGAGTTTATCTATTAACCTTTACTTTAGATTCAATAGCTAAATGCAACAGGAGGTCAGCTAAATATGTTAGATGTTGGTTCTAGTTACATAGCTGTTATCAAGGTAGTAGGTATAGGTGGCGGAGGCACTAACGCAGTTAATCGTATGATCGAAGCAGGAATTCATGGAGTTGAGTTTATTGCTATGAATACGGACTCCCAGGCATTGCTGATGTCCGATGCGGATTATAAGGTACATTTAGGTGGAAGTTTGACCAGGGGTCTGGGAGCAGGAGCTGATCCTGAGATTGGCTATCAAGCTGCAGAAGAAAGCAGAGAGGAGATCAAAGAGGCGCTTAAAGGCGCCGATATGGTCTTTGTGACCGCAGGAAAGGGAGGCGGCACAGGAACAGGGGCAACTCCCGTGGTTGCTGAGATTTCAAGAGAATTGGGCGCATTAACGGTTGGGATAGTAACCCGGCCGTTTACTTTTGAAGGACAAAAGCGTGCAAATCAAGCAGATGAGGGTATAGTTAAACTTCAAGATAAGGTTGATACTTTAATCATTATTCCAAATGATCGCTTGCTTCAGGTGGTAGAGCGTAAGACTTCTATAGTTGATGCCTTCAAAGTGGCTGATGATATTTTACGTCAAGGAATCCAGGGAATAACTGATCTGATTACCATTCCAGGTCTAATAAATCTTGATTTCGCTGATGTACGAACTATCATGACTAATGCTGGTTCGGCTCTTATGGGAATCGGAACAGCTACGGGTGAGGATCGGGCAGTAGTCGCAGCTAAGGCTGCTATTTCCAGTCCATTACTGGAGGCTTCAATTGACGGAGCCAAGGGTGTTTTACTAAATATATCAGGAGGCTCAAACCTGGGATTATTTGAGGTTAATGAAGCTGCAGAGATAATTGCCAATGCAGCTCATCCGGAGGCAAACATAATTTTTGGCGCTGTTATTGATGATTCTATAGGGGAAGACGTCAATGTAACAGTTATTGCAACGGGATTTGACCAGCGAAAGGTAGTACAACCACAGCCTGAAAAAGTTGAGGAAAAACCCATATTTATGGAACAGGCGAAAGAGACAAAGATTCCTTCATTTGGATCTGATGACCTCGATATTCCGACTTTTTTAAGAAGAAGCCCTAATTAATATTATATATAAAAAACAGATTGGCAATTTTGGAACCGCCCTTGGGCGGTTCTTGTTTTGGAGAGGAGATGGATAATTGTATCCATTGGAATTTTGCTGGCAGGAGGGTGTATTCCTCATAACTTCACCTTCGTTAACGGAAAAACTTTCCATTCTTGTGGTTTTTACTGGAAGACATGGGGGAGTAAGCCATGTTCCTTATGATACCTTCAATCTGGCCTTTAGGATTGGCGATGATCCTTCCGCAGTGTTGGCAAATCGTCGAAAATTATGCTCAATACTCGGGCTGAAAGCACAAAGTCTCACTTCTGCGGAACAGGTTCACAGTTCATCGCTAGCAATAGTTAATTTAAGAGATAAAGATACAGGCATTTTAGAGGATTCATTTCCCGGAGTGGACGGTCTTGTAACAAAAGTAACAGGGATACCATTGATACTCTTTTTTGCTGATTGTGTACCCTTAGCCCTGATTCATCCCCAAAGCAGGGCTGTTGCTATGGTTCATGCTGGATGGAGGGGTACTTTAGAAAATATAGCATCTAAGGCAGTTGATGTTTTAGAAAATATTTCGGGAGCTAAAGCGGAAGAAATGTTAGCTTTTATCGGTCCAGCAATTGGGCCCTGTTGTTATCAAGTTAAACCCAAGATTATTCAACTTTTTCAAAAAAAGTTCGGCTCTTATGGAATATTCCCTAATAATAAATTGGATCTGTCAGAGATAAATTCTAAACAGCTTTCACATAGGGGCATTCCCGGTAAATCCATTGAAATCGCAGGCGTCTGTACTTCCTGCCAATATAAGGATTTTTTTTCCTATCGAGCGTCGCAAGGAAAAACTGGTCGACAGGCAGGGCTTGTTGTTTTATTATAGGCAGGAAAACTTGTAACTCATTAAAAAATCATACCACGTCAGAATGATAAAAGGTCAGGAAAGAGATATCAGGGCAAAGATACTATTTTTTATTATACTAATTCTCCTATTTTTATTCTCGATAGGATGTAGGCAAAGCAAAGAAAAAAGAAGCGAAACCTTAACTATTGCTGGTTCCACTACTATTCTCCCTATAGTTCAGGCCACCGGTGAAGAATTTGAAGATACTTTTCCAGGGACTAGAGTGATGGTGCAAGGTGGTGGTTCTAGTGCAGGGGTGGAGGCAGTGTCAACAGGCGTTGCTGACATTGGTACCTGTTCACGGGAGCTAACTGTCGAGGAAAAAAAACTCAATCTTAATGATTTTATAGTTGCTGTGGATGCCATTGCTGTCATAGTAAATCCTCGAAATCCCGTAGATAATCTAAATCGAAAGCAGCTAGCAGATATATTTTCTGGTAAAATAACGAGCTGGCGTCAAGTTGGAGGTAAAAAAGAACCGATTATTCTGGTAAATCGTGATGAAGCCTCAGGGACTAGAGAGGCCTTTTCTAAGGTAGTATTTCTTTCAAAAAGAGATTTTACTAAAGATGCTGTTATTCAGCCAGGAAGCGGTCAGGTTAGGGCAATTGTGGAAGGTGCTCCTAATGCTGTAGGTTATATTTCACTTGGCTATGTAACGAATACAGTTAAAATCATCGGTTACAATGGAATTAAGCCGACTCTACAAAATGTAAAGGCTGGAAAATATAAGTTACAACGCGGACTTCATCTTCTTACAAAAAAGAAATCATCGGAGATAACCAGGAAGTTTATAGACTATATTCTCAGCCCCGAGATTCAAGAAAAAATTGTTTCAGTAGAATTTGTTCCTGTAGAATAGGGTCTCAAGGAAGTGTATTCTTTTTAATATAAGACCAACTGTTACGGAAACAACAATAATAATCGTAGAATATTTATAGGTTTACATATGAATGGCTGGAAGGAGCGCTTACTCAGGCAAATTTTTCTAACTACTGCATGCATGGCGGTTATAGCAGTAGTTCTTATCTTTATTTTTGTTGGAGTCAAGGGATTTCCCATCTTTGCTCGAGTCAGTCCACTTGACTTTATTTTTGGTACTGATTGGTCTCCTCTAAAAGGACATTTTGGCATTTTACCCTTTATAGTGGGAAGCTTTATGGTAACAATAGGAGCCTTATTGCTAGGTGCTCCTCTCGCCTTAGCAACGGCTATTTTTTTAGCAGAGGTAGCTACACCACGAGTCGAAAGGATGATCAGACCAGCTGTTGAACTGCTAGCAGGAATACCTTCTGTTATTTATGGATTTTTTGGAGTTATAGTTATAGTCCCCTGGGTACGGACCGTATTTGGTGGTTCTGGATTCGGCCTTCTAACTGGGTGGATTGTGCTGGCGCTTATGATATTGCCAACTATTGCTGCTATTTCAGAGGATGCAATAAATGCTGTACCGCCAAGATTTAAAGAAAGTTCTTTAGCCTTAGGAGCGACCCAATGGCAGACCATTTGGAAGACGGTATTGCCTTCAGCAAGGTACGGCTTAGTGAATGCAGTGGTTCTTGGGATGGGAAGAGCTATTGGAGAGACTATGGCAGCTGTAATGGTACTGGGAAATGCTCCCATAATACAGACCTCACTGACCAAATCTGCAAGTACACTCACCAGTATTATGGTTCTGGAGATGTCTTATGCATCAGGTGATCATCAAGTTGCGCTTTTTGCCATGGGGATAGTACTATTTGTGATTTCAACGTCGTTTGTGGCAGTAATAAGGGCTTTTTCACCCGAAAAGGGTAGGAAGGATTAGGAATGAAACGGTTTACAAATTCCCTGGCTATTTCGATTTTATGGTCAGCCGCAATCTTCACAATTCTGTTCTTAACTATTTTAATCGGCTATATTCTCTATAAAGGGCTGCTTTCTGCTTTGAGTTTCGAATTTATATTTACTTCACCAAGAGGAATTGCAATGGAGGGAGGAATCTTTCCCACGATAATAGCTTCAATATATACAACTATGCTGGGTATTCTTTTCATAACACCTATAGGAATAGGCGCAGCCATATACTTAACTGAATATGCCAAAGGGGGAAGCATAGTGAGTATCATTAGGTTTGGGGCTGATATTCTGGCCGGTGTTCCCTCAATAGTATTCGGACTATTTGGTCTTACTCTCTTTGTTTATATCTTAGGGTTTGGTTGGTCTATGCTTTCTTGTGGTTTAACTCTTGCGATTATGATTCTTCCTATCCTTATGCGTACAACCGAGGAAGCCATACGGTCTGTTCCTGACTCTTACCGTCAGGCAAGTTTTGCCTTATCTGCTACAAAATGGCAGACAATCCGCAACGTTGTTCTTCCTTCAGCAAAGCACCGCATAATCACAGGAGTAATTCTAGGTGTAGGCCGGGCTTTTGGAGAAACAGCTGCCGTCATTTTCACTGCCGGCCTGGCAATAAATCTCCCTATATGGCCCACGGAGCCAGGCCGAACTATGACTTCCCACCTATATCTTCTAACAACTGAGGGAATCTCCGTTGATATTGCATATGGAACCGCGGTACTTCTACTGGTAATTATTTTCACATTTAATTTTGTAACAAGAAGATATGGAGGAAAAATATAATATTCAGTAGGACAAAAATGAAGGATAACTTTGTTTTTGAGGTAAAGAACCTGAATTTTTTCTACAGTAGCTTTAAAGCCCTAGAGGATATTTCTGTAGGGATACGGAAATACCACATCACTGCATTTATAGGCCCCTCAGGATGCGGAAAATCCACTTTTTTGCGAACACTAAATCGCATGAACGATCTTATTGAAGGAGCCAAGATAGAAGGAAGGATTCTTCTGGAAGATAAGGATATTTATGCTCCTGATACAGATGTAGTAGAACTAAGAAGACGCGTTGGAATGATATTTCAGCAGCCTAACCCCTTTCCATTTTCAATCTACGAAAATGTTGCCTATGGACCTAAAGTTCATGGCATTAAGAATAAGAAGCAATTAGATGAGATTGTAGAAAAGAGCCTTACCAGGGCAGCTCTCTGGAAAGAGGTCAAGGACAAGCTCCGCAGTTCGGCATTGGAACTCTCAGGAGGGCAGCAACAGAGATTGTGTATAGCCAGAGTTATCGCGGTTAATCCTGAGGTTTTGCTAATGGACGAGCCTTGTTCAGCAATTGATCCGACTTCTATCCAAAAAATAGAGGATCTGATGGCCGAATTAAAGGAAAAACTTACTATTGTAATTGTGACCCATAATATGCAGCAAGCTGCTCGTGTTTCGGACTATACCGCATTTTTCCTGGCTGAAAAATCTGATGGAGCAGCGAAACTAATCGAATACGACAAGACCGATGTTATATTCACCAATCCTTCAGACAAAAGAACAGAGAACTATATAACAGGAAGATTCGGATAATAGAATGTGGGTAGTTCAATAGGTGCTGATATTTTTGGAAAGGAGGGAAGAAGATGGCTGAAATGAGGAAGAGTTTTCATGAAATGTTGGATGAACTTCAAGATGAGGTTCTAAAGATGGGAGATTTGGTCGTTGAGAATGTTACCAATGCTGTGACTTCTCTCGTCGAAGGTGACTTAACTCTTGCTGAGGTTGTCATCAACAAAGACGATCAGGTTGATTCCATAAATCTTTCTATCGAAGAGAAGGGCATGAGTATGCTTGCCCGCCAACAGCCGGTAGCTAGGGATCTAAGACTAATTTATGCAGTTCTCATTATTGCTGTTTATTTAGAAAGGATTGGTGATCTAGCCCTAAATATTGCTACCATTGCAAAAAGAACTGAAGGCTTGACAGAGGAAGAAAAGTCTCTGGCTGAGCTATTTTCGAAGATGGGAGAGCTTTCCTGTCAACTGGTAAGGAGCAGCTTAGAAGCTTTTAGAAAAACAGATATTACCTTGGCAGAAGAGCTTAGCAGCTTGGATGAGCCCATAGATGAGCTTTATAAACAGTTTCTTAAAGAGCTTAGAAAGGCTAGAGAGGAAGAAGACTATATAGAAAGATTCACACAGCTTATTTTGGCTAGCAGATACCTTGAGAGGGTTGCTGATAATGCTGTAAATATAGGAGAGAGAGTCACTTACATTGTTACCGGTGAATTTAAAGATTATACAGATGTTTCATAACCTTCTGTTTGGACCAAAAATATTATTGAAAAATACCAGGATTTATCTCAGATTAAGCGAAGATAAGAGTTTATCAAAACCTAAAGAGATTATTTAGGTTTAAGTTTTGGCAGATTTCATATTATCTAATGAGAATATAATGCAGTTTTCAACGGTATATATAAAATGTGATATTTCCAAATATAGACATTTTGGGTGTCATTATAGACACTTTACGATAGGTTTTGAGCAGGGTTCGGCTAGAAGGGTTATTTAACTAAAAATAAAGGGGTATTATGAGGTATAAAAGTATAATCAACTACTGATGTTCCTGCGACAACTTTTGATGCGTTATAGGAAATTAAGTACATTATAAAGGAGATAAGCAGTCGGGCGCATCGTCAAGATTTGATATTGATGATAAGGCTCTTTAACATGAATAGTCTAGGAACAATTTCCCAGAATGTACAAGAAGTAGAACAAAGAATCAAAAAGGCTGCAGAAAGAAGTGGTAGAGACTGGGAGAACATTAAACTAGTTGTAGTAGTCAAGAATGCAGAAGTTACGCAGATACAGGAAGCAATAAGAGCTGGAATTAGAGAGTTTGGTGAAAATAAGGCTCAAGATTTATTAAGGAAAATATCGCAGTTGCCTTCTGGGCTTTGCTGGCACTTCGTGGGTCACTTGCAGACAAATAAGGTCAGGCAAGTAGTACCAATTGTTGAACTAATACACTCAGTAGATAGTGTTAATTTGATGGAAGAAATCAATAAAAGGGCCAGTCAGTTTGAGAAGGAACAGCAAATTCTTATACAGGTTAACGTTTCAGGCGAAAGAAGCAAATTCGGCATTGGTTATAAACAGGTTATGTCATTTTTAGAAAAAGCCATGGGATTCGGTTCGATAAGGGTTCGCGGCCTTATGACTATTGGGCCACTGGTTGAAGACCCGGAGCATATACGTCCGGTTTTTGCAAAATTGAGGGAAATCTACAATCAGATTTTGTCGAGTGGGATAGTAAAAGAGGGATTTGATTATCTCTCGATGGGTATGACTAATGATTTTGAGGTAGCCATAGAAGAAGGTGCAAATATAGTAAGAATAGGAACGGCTATTTTTAAAAATAGTTGAACGCTAGAGACAGCGAGAGTAAGAGAGTAATATAATAACTCTTGACTGTTCTTGAAGGGAGTGTTTAGGACATGAAGAATCTCTGGCATAGGGCCCTAATCTATTTTGGATTAGCTGAGGATGATTCATATGATGATTTGACTCAGGATTACGATGAGTATGAGGAATCTCCATATCCTGAACGGCCAACTGTGAAGAAGTTGCAGCGGAGCGATCAGGATGAAAGAGCGAACGTTTTACGCTCAATTTCCTCTCCGCATGTTAAAGTTCATGTGGTAGAACCACGCAGCTTTAACGACGCTCAGAGAATTGCAGACAAATTCAAAGCCAGTATTCCTGTAATTGTCAATCTTCAAACTACTGAGGCTGATCTCTCAAAGCGTTTGATCGATTTTGCAAGCGGTCTTACGTATGGATTAAGTGGAGGAATGCAGCGGGTTGCTGAAAGGGTTTTTCTTCTGACTCCATCAAATGTCGAAGTTTCAGCCGAAGAAAAGCGAAGACTTCAAGAAAAAGGATTCTTTAATCAGCTTTGAAGTCTCCTCTTTTATCAACTATCTTTTATTACTTCTGATATAGGTGATTACTTACGGCCTTAAATAGAGGGCAATTGCTTATCTTACAGCTGGCAAATACTCTTTTTAATTTTTAGGTCGGCCTTTTTAAATGACAACCAGGTCTGCTAGTATTACAATCATCAATATATAGTTCGGATTTTTTATTATGATTTAAGGAGACAAGAATGTTGGAAGCTAGAGTGGCATTTATTGGCACAGGTCAAATGGGAAGCGCGCTTTTAAGAGGGATGGTAAATGCTCAAGTACTGAAAGCTGCGAATATTTGGATAAATGACAAAGATCAGACAAAGAGTTTACAACTGAAACAGGAGCTTGGGGTAAACGTTGCCCCAAGTAGTAGCGAAGCTGTAAATAAAACCGATATAGTCTTATTGGCAGTAAAACCGCAACAACTTGATGAGCTGGTTTCAGAGATTACTGGTTCTCTGGAGAAGGAGAAACTTATTATCTCAATTATAGCAGGAGTAAGTACAGAGCTAATTGGAAATAGATTAGGTAACGGTTACCGTATTATAAGAGTTATGCCAAATTCTCCAGCGCTGGTTGGTGAATCTATATCTGTTATAAGCCGCAGTAAAGCTGCACTTCCAGAGGATGAACAGTTGGCAGGAGAGCTTTTTTCAGCAGTTGGCAAAGTAGTGTTTTTGGATGAAGAATTCCAGAATAAGGTAACTGCACTTAGCGGTTCTGGGCCAGCTTACTTCTATCTTTTAGTCGAGAAATTGGTTGAGGCAGGAAAGCGTTTGGGTCTGGATTCGGAGGTTGCTTCAAAACTTATTATTCAGACTATTGCTGGTTCAGCAAGGATGCTTCAAGCAACGAAAAAAAGCCCGGAAGAACTGAGACGCATGGTTACTTCACCTGGGGGGACTACTGAAGCCGCCCTTGAAGTTTTTCGCAAAGAGAATTTTGACAGAATAGTCTCATCTGCAATAGATGCAGCAGTTCTGCGCGCTCAAGAGTTAGGGAGGTGAAAATATTCTGTATGCATTAAGGGAAGTCGTTAATTTAGCTTTTACAGTCTACTTTTGGCTTATTATTATAAGAGTTCTTATGTCGTGGTTTAGTTTGCCATCCGGCCGATACTTTTATTCGATCGCAAAGTTCATATATGAAATTACTGAGCCTTTTTTGGCATTGTTTCGGAGAATTATGCCATCAGTAATGGTCGGAGGAGCGGGAATTGATTTCTCTCCGATTGTTGCTATACTGGTGTTACGACTTTTACATACACTGGTGTTACAAATTCTAAATATTATGGCTGGACAGTTAATGTTTGCCTACTTTTGATAGAAAAAGGGAGGAGGACCTATGAGACTTACACCAATGGATATTCATCACAAAGAATTCAGACATGCAATAAGAGGTTACAGCGAGGAAGAGGTTGATGATTTTCTGGATGAAGTTGTAGCTGAGTTTGAGCGGCTATTTAAGGAAAACATTGATCTTAAGGAGCAGATGGAGCACGTTCGTGAGAAGATGTCCCAATATGAAAATATGGAAGAGACGCTCAGGAACACTCTGATTACTGCTCAAAAATCTGCAGAAGATGTGCACAGAAATGCAAAAAGGGAGGCAGAACTAATTATAAAGGACTCTGAATTGAAAGCTAAAGAGGTTGTTCAAAATGCTGAAATGCAAAGGCAGGAATTAGAGAAGAAACTTACCAGATTGACCCAGGCAGAAGAGGAATTTCGATCGAAATTCAAGGGGCTCTTAGAATCTTATCTGAGAATATTAGGGGAAGCTCCAACTCCGCCTGAAATCAAGGTAGAAGAAGCAGCTCCAGAAGAAGTTCCAGTAGCGCAGGAGACTGCGACTCAACCCGCTTCCGAGAATGAGGAAATGAAGGAAGAAGCGGTAAGCGAGCCACAGGAGGAGAAAGAGGAGGAAGAAGGAATTCATATAGTTGAAGAAGCAACAAAGCAGGAATCAGAGGATCTTGGCTCTGCACCATCTTACTTTGCCACTGATGAAAGGGAAAAGGTAGAAGAAAATCCTTTTAGGAAGAATCAAGATATTATTTTCGAAGATTTAGGTGACGAGGAAGACCTTATCTACAGGATTGACTAATCAAGAACCGGAAGTTGTAGAATATAAGGAAGGAGTGATAGTGGAAGTGCGGCTATCGCCGCGTTCTTCCAGGACGGAGCTTTTAGGTATTAGCGAGGGTGCTCTAAGGTTAAAAGTAAAATCCCCTCCGGTGGAAGGGAAGGCAAATAAAGAATGCTTGCGGTATTTAGCAAGCATTTTTTCTCTTTCTCCTACAAGCCTCACTATTGTAAAAGGAAAAAAGGGGCGGCGTAAACAGGTGCTGGTTCCGCTTCCGGCCCAAAAAGTAAAGAGAATTCTCTGTGAATTACTAAATAGAAAAGATTAATTCCTTTTACTGTTTTACCATCAAATTGCTTCAACTAACAAGGACTCTATACTCCAAAATAAATTTATCCATTGCGAAAAGGTCTTCTCCCTGCTTCGCCTTCGCACTTTTATCTTTGTTTGGTCCAATTTTAACCTAACTTGTCAATTGACCAGATATTTAATCAAAAGCCTAAATATTGACATCATCACCTTTCTTATGATAGGTTTTTCCAAAATAGCAAAGGCGATGAAGAGGAGAGTAGGCTGGACTGGGCATCTAAGCGAGTTGAGGACAGGTGAAAGCTCAACATATCAGCCAGGTGAAGATCACCTCGGAGCCGTTGGACTGAATGGTTTTTAATTAGGTCTGGCCGGGAAGCCTTCCGTTATCAGGAAGAGCCGCCCCGCACTTATTTTGAAGCGAAGCTTGTGGGTTTTTCAGAGCTTGATACAGTTTCCAATTCATAAGTCGATTCTGAGCTTCGTCTTAAAATAAGTGCGGGGAACTAAGGTGGTACCGCGGGATAATTCTCGTCCTTTAAGAACGAGAATTTTTTTATTGGAATTAAAGAAAAATGGAAAAGAAGTTGAATTACAAAGAAACTTTAAATTTACCTCGTACAAGTTTTCCCATGAAAGCTAATCTTATCCAAAAAGAGGAGGAGATCCTCAAACTATGGGATGAGATGAACGTTTACAAAAAAGTACTTGAAATCAATAAGGGTGGTTCAATATTCATTCTACATGACGGGCCTCCGTATGCAAATGGTGATATTCATTTAGGAACAGCCCTAAATAAGGTACTTAAGGATATTGTGGTAAGGTATAAAACGATGGCAGGTAATTATAGTCCATTTGTTCCTGGATGGGATTGCCACGGTCAGCCGATCGAACACAATGTGGAAAAATTGATGGGGGCAAAAAAGCGTGCTGAAATCAGTCAGATTGAACTGCGAAAGAAATGCAAGGAATATGCTCTTAAGTACGTCAAGAGACAAGCTACACAGTTTAGGCGGTTGGGTGTTCGTGGAGACTGGGGTAGACCCTATCTCACCCTGGACCATAGCTATGAAGCCACTAATGTTGAAGTCTTTGGAGAACTCTATCAAAAAGGACTAGTTTACAGGGGAAGAAAACCAATTCATTGGTGCCCTGAGTGCCAAACTGCTTTAGCAGAGGCAGAAATTGAGTATCACGATCATATCTCACCTTCAATATATGTAAAATTCCCACTTAAAAGCTCAATACCTCTGCTTGATAAATATACTGAGCCGAAATTTATGGTTATCTGGACAACTACTCCCTGGACTCTTCCAGCCAATGTAGCGATAGCTTTAAAACCAAAAGAGAAATATAAAGCAGTAAGGGCAAATGGTGAAATCTACATTGTTGCATCAAAGTTGGAAAAATCCTTTTTTAATGAACTTGGAATACAAAAACATGAACCTCTAGTTGAGCTAGATGCTGAGGAATTTGAAAAACTAGTTTGTATTAACCCCCTAAGGGGAACAGAATCTGTCATAGTTTTAGCAGATTTCGTTGCTTTAGATACTGGAAGTGGGGCTGTCCATATTGCTCCCGGTCATGGTCAGGAAGACTACTTAGTAGGATTAGAGTATAAACTTCCATCTCCCATGCCCGTAAACGATTCAGGTGTTTTCACAAAAGAAGCTGGGAAGTATGAAGGTTTAAGGGTTTCAGATGCGGACAAAGTCATAATTGAAGATTTGAGACAAAAAGGGTTCTTATTGGGATTATTTGAGATTTCGCATTCCTATCCACATTGCTGGCGATGCAAGAACCCAGTTATTTTCAGAGCAACTGAGCAGTGGTTTATATCAGTCGATGATCAAGTGCTTAGAAACCAAGCTCTAATAGCTATCAGCGAGGTAGACTGGATTCCCGCATGGAGCATAAATAGAATAACTTCAATGATTGAGGAAAGACCGGATTGGTGTATATCACGTCAACGAGCCTGGGGAGTTCCAATTCCTGTATTTTATTGTTCGGATTGCGCAGAAGTATTGGTTTCAGTTGAAAGTTTGGCAGCGGTAAAGGAGATTTTTCTTAAGGAAGGAGCAGATTCCTGGTTCTTGAAGGAAGCATCCGAGATTTTACCTTCCGGCATAACGTGCAACCAATGTGGTGGCAAGAATTTTCGCAAAGAGACTGATATCTTCGATGTATGGTTTGAGTCAGGTATAAGCCATTTAGCAGTTCTGGAAACTAGGGAGGAATTAAAATGGCCGGCTGATCTCTATCTGGAGGGAAGTGATCAGCATCGGGGTTGGTTCCAAACCTCGCTTCTTACTTCAGTGGGCTCGCGTGGAACTGCTCCTTATAAGGCTGTACTCACTCACGGTTTTTTAGTGGACGGAGAAGGAAGGAAGATGTCAAAATCTCTGGGTAATGTAATTGATCCCTTGGATGTAATAAAGCGATCGGGAGCTGATATCTTAAGATTGTGGGTTGCATCAGCAGATTACACGTCAGATATAGCAGCCTCTCCTGAAATTCTGGAAAGAGTAACTGAAGCATATCGCCGTATGCGCAATACTGCGAGGTTTATGTTGGGAAATTTATACGATTTCGATATAAGGGAACATACTCTTCACTATAGTGAGCTTGAGGAATTGGATAGATGGGCTCTTATAAGGCTCAAACGGCTTATGGACAGGGTCACCGAGGCTTACGAGAATTATCGTTTCCATCTGATTTACCATCATGTGTATGACTTTTGTGTCAAAGATTTGAGTGCTTTCTACCTCGATATTGTTAAGGACAGACTTTATACATGGAGCAGTAATAGTAGAGAACGTCGTTCCACACAAACTGCTTTATGGCATATTCTAGCAACCTTAACAAAGATAATATCGCCAATCCTTGTATTTACTTCTGAGGAAATATTGCAGGCTTTACCATATAAAGAAGATGAGAGCGTCCAGTTTTGCAGTTGGCCTGATCTTAATAGGGAATATCTGGATACTCAGTTAGAAAAGAGATGGGAGGGACTGCTTATGATAAGGCAAGAGGTATATAAAGCTTTAGAGATTGCAAGGAATAGCGGAATAATTGGAGATTCTCTGGAAGCCAGGGTGGAAATATATCCAAAGGATGAAAACTATGATCTTATTAATTCTTATAGGGACTTATTATCTACTCTGCTGATTGTATCTCAGGTGGAGGTTTTCCGTGGTGCCGCTCCGTCTCAGGCTTTTACTGGAGAAGAAGTGGCAGTTCTGGTCTCAAAAGCAAAGGGCACAAAATGCGAAAGATGTTGGAATTACAGCGAGACCGTAGGGGAATATAATAGCCATCCAACAATTTGTTCCAAATGTGTAAAAGTTATAAAGGACATAGAATAACTTAATAATATAATAGTTCAGGATTTTGCACTTTTAAAATCTAGAGTTTATAATTTAACCTGTCTAGACGATGTTGAAGGTTCAAGAGCTTTGTAACTGTTGGGAGGCATAGATTTGGATAAGAAAAAGCTTGCTGCGTTTAAAAAGCGATTACTCGAGATGAAAGCGGAGCTGGAAAAGGAGTTTTTGGAGATACAGGAAAGCGGATTCAGTGAAACACAATCGGAGACATCAGGTGAAAACTCCTATAATGATCATTTTGCTGATAGTGGGACTGCTACCTTTGAAAGAGAACGAGATCTTTCTCTGGAGAGAAATGTTAAGGATATATTGCGCCGTGTAGATGAAGCTTTGCAGAAAATGGAAGATGGAAGATATGGCATTTGCGACGTTTGCGGACAGGAGATAGGTACAGCCCGGCTTAAAGTCCTTCCTTATGCTAATCTTTGTATTGAATGCAAGAAGAAAGAGGAGACTAGCTGGTAGAGGAGTTGTACTATTTGATTCTGCCCCTAATCACAGTACTAGTAGTTATTCTTGACCGTATAAGCAAGATATGTATTCAATATTATTTTTCTCCAGGGGATTCCATAAGAATTATTGATGAAGCTGTTTACATCACTTACGTACGTAATCCTGGTTCCCTCTTTGGAATCTTCCCCGATAAAGCCTTTCTATTTATACCTCTTTCTATAGCAGCAGCTGTTGCCATCTTATTTTACTACTATCGGTTTCGTCCGGGTAAATTGGTATCTTTTGGTCTAGGATTGGAGCTAGGGGGAGCATTGGGAAACCTAATTGACCGGCTGATTTCAGGGCAGGTTACCGACTTTATTGATCTCAGAATATGGCCTATTTTTAATCTTGCTGATTCAGCAATTTCCGTAGGTTTGATCATAATAGTTTGGGGATTAATAAGAGAGTTGAAAAGGGAGGCAAGAAACACCTAAGTGTATCCAGTTATACTTAAGGTTGGACCAATAACTATATATTCATTTGGATTGGCCATAGCTGCAGCTTTTTTAGCGGCAATACTCATTACAAGATATGAGACAAGACGGCGTGGGTTTTCACCTGATATTGCATATGATCTAGCTCTTTGGGCTCTAGTAGGAGGGATTATTGGCTCGCGCCTGTTTTATGTAATTGGACACTGGGATTACTATTCTAGAAATCTTGTACAGGCATTAATAATTCAAAGCGGAGGTTTGGTCTGGTATGGAGGACTTGCTGGCGGTGCCCTCGCTATACTCATATTCTTAAAGAGGAAGAAATTACCAGTTGCCACATTTGCAGATATTATTGCTCCAAGTCTGGCTATTGGAGCTGCAATTGGGCGCATCGGGTGTTTGCTCAATGGTTGCTGTTACGGTGAACCAACCACATTGCCATGGGCAATTAATCTCTTGGGAGCATACAGGCATCCCACTCAAATTTATGAGTTCTTTATGAATCTCATAGTATTTAGTGTAGTCTGGAGCATGCGGAAGCGGTTCCAGATACCGGGAATGCTCTTTTGGCTCTATCTGTCTGGCTATTCTCTGGGCAGATTTGGCGTGGAATTTGTAAGAGTTAACATTACCGTATGGCTGGGTCTAAGTGCCTCACAGCTAATATCGTTAGTTCTTTTTATTGTGTCTGTAACTGCAATGTTTCTTTTACGGAGAGAGAAGGTTGCAGAAAAATGAAATTCTATTCTTTGAGTGTTCTAAAGGAACAGGCAGGGGAAAGACTCGATGTTTTTCTCGCACAACATCCTCAAATTCCTTCAAGAAGCATGGTTCAACAACTTATAGCTAAAGGCATGGTTAGGGTAGATGGTAAGGTTGTTCACAAACATCACAAAATTCAAGAAGGTGAGAAGATTGAGATTCAGCTTCCTCCTCATGAAGAAGAGAGGCTGACTCCTGAAGAGCTACCTCTAAAAATAATATACGAGGATTCGGATATTATAATTATTTCCAAGCAGGCTGGTATGGTAGTACATCCAAGTGCCGGCCATAAACGTGGGACTTTAGCGCATGCTCTTCTATCACACAGCCCAGAGCTTGGGGAGACGGAGAGCGGTTTAAGACCTGGAATAGTTCATCGTCTAGACAAAGACACCTCAGGCCTTATGGTAATAGCAAAAAACCCAGAGTCCAAGCAGAAATTGATAGAGCAGTTGAGCAGGAGGCAGCTGAACAGGGACTACTTAGCACTAGTATATGGGAAACTAAAGGAAGAAAAGGGATCAATAGATGCACCAATTGGGCGGAGCCTTAGACATCGTACGAGAATGGCAATTGCTGGACAGGGTAGCAGGGAGGCAATAACACACTATCGAGTATTGGAGCGATTTAATGAATACAGTTTATTGGAAGTTAGTCTCGAGACAGGAAGGACACATCAGATACGAGTGCATATGGCTTTTATTAAGCATCCCATAGTAGGTGATCCTGCATATGGAGGTAAAAAGGTTGGGCACGAGCTGAATCTGGGTCGACAGTTCCTGCATGCGTATAGACTTTCGCTGGTTCATCCCCGAACGGGGAAGGAGCTGACTTTCGAGGATTCTCTTCCTGAAGACCTTGAGGGAGTTCTTGAGAGATTAAGGAAGGAAACTGACTGATAATTTATGGAGAGTGAAGAGTTATGATTGAAAAATTACCAGTTGATTTGCAGAAAGCTGTCGAATTCCACGGTCATCTATGCCCGGGTTTGGTAATGGGGTATCGAGTTGCGCTTGCAGCACTTAGAGAGTTAAAGACTGAAAGGGCAAAAAACGAAGAATTGATAGCTATTGTAGAAAATAAAAGTTGCAGTGTAGATGCTGTACAGTATCTTACAGGCTGTACTTTCGGGAAAGGAAATCTATTTTTCCGCGACTTTGGAAAACAGGTGTTTACTTTTGTCCGTAGGTCAGATGGGAAAGGGATACGAATTGTAATATACCCGGAAAGATTGAGTAAGAAATCTAAAAATAGGGAAGAATTTATTAATGCTCTGCTTGAAGCCTCTGACGATGAACTTCTTACGATTGAAGAAGTCGATATCAATTTACCGCGTGAAGCAAGAATCTATCCGACTCTTATATGTTCAAGTTGTCATGAGGGAGTAATGGAGCCAGCTGCTGTTATTAAAGAAGGAAAGGTCTACTGTCGTGCATGCGCTGACAAGCATTCCTAAGCCGTCTTTTTGAAGCTCTCTGATTTAACAATTCGGGAGATTGCCCAACCTATCATTTCTTTATCATCAATTGCTGATGAAATATCATCTATTGAAACGATTCCTATAAGCTTGCCTTTTTCTAGAATAGGAAGTCTCCTTACACCCTTTTCTCCCATAAATCCGATTGCCGCCTCTATTGTCATTTCCGGTGAAGCACTTACCGGTCTTGTATTCATAAAAGTTTGTACTTCATGTTCGGCAGGATTTAAACCAGCAGCAGTAACTCTAACCGTAATATCTCTGTCGGTTATAATACCGACAAGTTCTTCATTATCCAGAATAGGAACGCACCCTATATTAGCTTTTTTCATCTTTTGGGCAACCGTAAGTACAGAATCGCTAGGCTTTGCACTAACTACATTCGTAGTCATTATATCTCTAAGCGTCATTGTTATATCCTTCTTTCATCCTTATTTTCCAATATTTTTATCCCCATTGAGGATGAACAATAAACGTATGATACTGCTATTATGATATAGATTATAAATATATAAACTTTACAGAAATGAGTTTCCTTTACATTTATCTTTTGTTTTCAACTGATTTAGATTTGGAAGGGATTATTATGTTTGTAGCTAAAAATATATTGTAATCAGGAGTTAAATTCAGTGATGACTAAATTTGAAGCTGGAAATTATTTAGTCCTTTTATCATAATAGAATCAAATTATGGGGCAAGAGGTAGATGAGCCAACTTTCTCTGCTGGTATTATTTAGGCTTAACCCTGGTGATTTTGAGGATTAGATTCGTGAAGAAAATATTGGACCCATAGATTTAAGTCTATATTCCTTTAAAAATTAATTCGATAATTCAGTAAACCATAAACCTTGCCAAAAACTTAGCGCTTTTAAAATTGGCAGTAAGGAACTTATGCATAAGAATACTTATAGATTTTGATTCTTTAGTACATAAGACCATAAAATCAATGGATTAAAAGACCAATGAGGTGTATGAATATGTCAAAACCGATAAGAGGATATGTGCACATCACTGGGATTCATTAGCTGTTTCGGGTTTGGCTTCGATTAAGGGGACAATTGTGAATGGATAAAATGCCAATTTTGTTAAGAAGGTTAATGTCGGTATAACTTAACTGACTTTGTTTACACCTTTTAAGGGTACAATTCTAAGGAAAGGTTGGAGAAGGTACAGTAAATTCTTCATAACCAGGAGGAAAAATGCAATGTTTATTAAAAGAAGGAATTAGACAATGACTTATCTAAAATTTTCCTATAAATTTTTTGTCTTCGGGCAAATAAAACTTATCAATTGAAAGTTGTTCCTCATCAGCATAGAATAATGAATCCGATAATCACCTTTCTTACTGATTTTGGTTTAGAAGACGAATGGGTGGGAATTTGTAAAGGGGTAATTCTCAGCATAGCACCTGATGCAAAAATCATCGATATCACTCATCAGATTCCCAACTTCGATATCAAGAAGGGCGCCTTTGTTCTTTCTAGCAGCCTTCCTTTTATGCCTATAGGAATTCATCTTGCCGTTGTTGACCCGGGTGTTGGTACCAGAAGACGGGCTATCATCCTTCAGGCTGGTAGAGGTGATTATCTGGTAGGCCCTGATAATGGTTTGTTAATACCGGCCAGCTACAAACTGGGCGGCGTCCAAAACGCCGTTGAAATTAACAATGAACGTTATTTTTTACAGCCTGTCTCACAAACCTTCCATGCCAGAGACATTTTTGCTCCCGTTTCTGCCCATCTCGCCAGGGGAGTTGAGATGGGAGATTTTGGCTCTATTATTGATATTACAACCCTGGTTGAGTCTCCCTGGACTGCTCCAGTTATAAAAAAGCATAAAATTGAGGCAGAAGTTATCGACATTGATAAGTTCGGCACGGTACGGCTTAATCTTCCTGCTGATGATATAAGTAATCTGGGGATAATTTTTGGTGACATAGTTGAAGTAAAGTGGGGAAGCAGGCGAGAAGAAGTACCGTTTAAGGAGACTTTTGGGGAGGCTGAACCGGGAAATCCGATTCTTGTTATCGACTCGTCCGGTTATATCAGTCTAGCAATAAATCAAGGGAATGCTCAGCAAGAATTTGACCTGGAAGTGGGAGAGAGGCTTGATCTGGAAAAGTTGGACTAAAAAGAGATTTTTATTGAGCTAACCCTAATGCATATTCTCCAGGAGACTATTAAAATCCGAAAAAACCTGCCTCATGTTTTGTCCGGTAGTTTATTCCTTGCTGCTGGTAGCAGCCCATTATTTGCCATTTATCCAATTAAAGTGATTAAATTAGTAGTGGTGAGCTCAAGTTGGCAAAGGTACGTGCCCATATAATCGCAGAAGGAAGAGTGCAGGGGGTATTTTTCCGCTCCTATACACAGGAAAGAGCATACCAGTGGGATATTTCAGGATGGGTAAAAAATCGCAGTGACGGAAAGCTTGAAGCGGTGTTCGAAGGCGAAGAGGAGAAAGTGAAGAAGATAGTAGATTGGTGTAAAAAGGGTCCACCAGGAGCTTTTATAGTAAATCTCAGAGTTGATTGGGAAGAAGCGACTGGCGAGTTTGAGTCCTTTGAGATTAGATATGGTTATTAGGCGGGTCAATTAAAGAGATTATTGCTTTTTTCTATACGGTACAGATAAGTATAATTAAAAATTCAAAATACAAAGCTACAATCCAAAATTGAAAATTATTTCCTGTGAAAATAATAGCGCAATAGGGTAACAACATAATTAGTTGTTTGCAATTACTTTATTACTCTTTTACTCTATTACTGCTCTTATTTTATGATCCTGATTTAACTACTCGCCGCATAATGAGTAATTTTGATTTATGGTTTATGGATTTTCCGTCTTTATGGTGTAGGGTGCCCGTAGTTCAGTGGATAGAACGTCAGCCTCCGGAGCTGAAGGCCGCGCGTTCGAATCGCGCCGGGCACACCAAAATAACATTAAGAGTTAAGTAACAAGATTTGAAGGTTCATTTATCAAGGTGTAATAAAATAACCATTAAATTTTGTTTGGCTGTGTCCATACCCTATAATGTTGATTAATGAAGATTTATCGTTTTATAAGGGAATATATCATACTTGTACTGGTAGCATTTATGTTGGCCCAGGGAATAAGGAGCGTAGTTGCTCAGTCATACGTTATTCCTACAGGTTCAATGATCCCTACTATTAACGAAGGCGATTATATCGTAGCCGAAAAAATTACTTACCGATTCCGTCTACCACGCAGGGGAGAGATAATTGTCTTTTATCCACCAAAGGAAATAAGCAATATTCCTTTCGTTAAGCGAGTAATTGGATTGCCAGGAGATAAGGTGCAGGTAAAAGGCGGCTTGGTCTATGTGAATGGTCGTAGATTTGTGAAAGATTCAGTTCCCAGAGCTTTGTATAAATATGGTCCTGCTATCGTTCCTGAAAATGCCCTGTTTGTTCTCGGAGACAACAGAAATAAGAGTTTTGACTCTCATTATTGGGGATTTGTACCGGCTGACCAGGTAATAGGAAGGGGTTTGTTCGTTTATTGGCCGGCATGGGACATTAAAGTCCTCCAGTAGAATGGCAGATGGTCTGAGTTCTTTATTTACCTGTCTGCTTTAAATAGAAGCGGTAAAAACTTCAGCTTAATAGCCAGATTGAATCCTTCTCGTTTATTGTCTAAAAGAAGCCCGCTTTTTATTGATTACACAAGTAGTCATACCTCAAGTAATTACATTATCTGTTAATTATGTGGCCACCGAGACTGCTTTTCTGATAAAATTATCAAATAAAGAAAGGAGTAAAGATGGCATTTGACCCCCGGCTAGTACCCGAAGTACTGTGGCGCTGTCCTGTCTGTGGAGAAGAGGAAAGTCTTCATGTTGTTAAGAAAAGAACCGGCATTTTATCTTCAAAACCTGCAATTGCATGCAGACAGTGTAATGCGAGGTGGGAAGACATAAGTGGGGAATCGATGACGCTAGTGGAAGGAGATGAAGGCCACCAGGGAAGAAGATCGATGGCAGAGTGGAGTGCAACAGTATACGCCGAAAAACTTATACTCAATGCTGAAAAAGATGTAGATACTGCGGTTCTATTGAGAGATGGCGAAGGTGTAATTAAGAAGGTGAGCGCGGCGGTATTTCCTGTAGGAAGACTGGGAGGCACCCGGTCAACGGGGCGACGCTATCTTGTGTATACACCAAACTTTAAAATTCCCAGAAGTTCTCCCCTTCCCAAAATGCAACCAGTTGATCATGGGGAACTGGTCCTTACAAATCAGAGAATAGTCTTCGATGGAAATCGCCGGGTTCTAAACATGGAACTATCTCATCTCCTTTCAGCAGAAGTGAGGAACCACTTTCTAGAGCTTGGGTATGGAGACCGTAAATATGCTTTTCATCTAGGGAAAGAGAGTCCCTTTAAATGGAAGACCTACATAGAGGCAGCTTTTCAAGCAGTTCAAGAACAGAGACGGAAACCGCGAACTCCCAGACGCACAAGGAAGAAAGCAACCGAAGAAAAGACAACGGAAAAAAATGCAGATTGAGGAACTAGTATTTGAACTTTCGGAGAAGATACAAAACATAGTTAGACCCCATTTAGGGAGGATTGCTTCCAGGGCGTCATCAGGTAAAGCAGTGGGTGGAGATACTACTTTTGTAATTGATGATTTTGCCGAAGAGGAAGCATACAGATTTCTTCAAAAAGAGAATAATATTGCTTATTACTCTGAGGATAAAGGGCTGGTTAGCTTTGGCAGACCGCGCTACATTCTTATTATCGATCCCATAGATGGAACACGCCCAGCTGCAGCTGGATTTGAATCCTGCTGCGTATCAATAGGAGTTGTTCCCTACAAGGAAAATCCTCTCGTTTCCGACCTGTTTCTTGCAGCCATCCAGGAGATAAAAACTGGTGTTCTCTTCTTGGCTCAAAAAGGAAAGGGTGTTAAAGTAGAAAGAGACGGAGCGCAAATGCCTTTGATGCTAAGTTCAAATAAAGACTTAGACAGAATCTTCTGGAATACTGGCTTTAGAGGGAGACCGGCCCGATTGGTAATTACGGTATTAGAGGATCTAATCAATATGTCATCAGTTGACGGTGGTTTTTTTGAATTGGGAAGTATCAGCTTCTCTATGACTAGATTAGTAACCGGTCAGCTTGATGCCTGTGTGGATATTGGTAAACGCATTATTGAGGAAGTTGATACGGCAGCTAAGGAGTTTTCTAAAGTTGGAAAGGGAACCATACTGAACAACAATCCTTATGATGTTGCGGCCGGTATTTTAATAGTAAAGGAAGCTGGAGGGATAGTAACAGATGGATATGGGCAGTCAGTCGACAGCTATCAACTTCTTGGCTCGGGGCTTGAATATCAATTCTCTTTAATTGCTGCTTCCAATAAGGGTTTACATAAAAAATTAGTAGCGGAAGTGGAAAAAGGTATTTCAAAACTAAAAGAGTTTTCCATCAGCAGTGAATCATAAGTATAGAGTTTAATCAAAAACCCCGACTAAATAATCTTTAATACTGGTTAAATCTTTGTTCTTTTATAAGTATAGACTGTTATATGTTTTAAGATATACAAATAGCTTAACCTACGAAGCTTTAGCTACAGTATATGCCTAAGGGAGGCGGGGAGAAATTTGAATTATGAGGAAGAACTACATGAAGGCTTGAAAAAGATTTCCTGGCTGCAGAAAAAATTGATATCCAAAGCTGATAATATAGACGACCAGATCGCTGAATTGGAAAAACAGATTAAGGAAATTAAGGATCGGGCCACTTCGCAGCCATCCAAGGACGAACGAATTCAACTTCTAGCCAGATTGTGTCTTCTTTCGGAGCTGTCTGGTGCTATTAGTTTTGGCAGGATGATTAAAGCACGTGAGAAATTCCGGGAGATGTTCCCTGAGCACTTTAAGGAATACCTTTCTCATCTCGAAAGCGCTTCCTGGGAGATAACCTGGTCAGGCTGTCTTGGTTGCCGTCATTTTGCTGGCAAGTGTGCCTTAAACCTTACTCCCATAGAGACACCTTCACCAGACAATAGACTTAAGCGGTCGTGTCCTTCACGTGAACAGAAGTCGGTAAATCTTTAAGTCTTAACTTTGGACTAAAATTATTAACTTTTGCCTGCAGAAATGCGTCTCCGTTTTGCGCCTAGCCCAACTGGATATCTACACCTAGGTGGTGCTCGCACCGCCCTCTATAATTGGCTCCTCGCTCGCCAGCAAGGGGGCAGCTTTATTCTTCGGATTGAGGATACTGACAGGATGCGTTCAACCGCAGAAGCCATCAAGTCTATTGTTTCCTCTCTTCAATGGTTGGGATTAAATTGGGATGAGGGCCCTGAGGTAGGTGGAACCTATGGACCCTACCGGCAAACAGAAAGGGTATCTCTGTATCAACAAGCAGTTAATGAATTGTTTGAACGCCGACGGGCATACTACTGTTTTTGCACCCCTGACGAGCTAAAACGGAGAAGGAAGGAAGCTCTTGCTGCTGGTAACCCCCCAAAGTACGATGGAAGATGCAGCAAGCTGAGTGAAAATGAAGTCGAAGCTTTGAAAGCGGAACGCAAGCTAGCGGCAGTGAGATTCAGAGTTCCAAAAGCTGGAACTACTGTTGTAAATGACAGCATAAGAGGAAAGGTACGGTTTGAGAATGAATTATTGGGAGATTTTATTCTGTTAAGGGCTGACGGTACTCCTACATATAATCTGGCAGTGGTTGTTGATGATATCAATATGCGTATAACCCATGTAATAAGGGGAGAGGATCATCTTTCTAATACTCCCAGGCAGTTAATGCTCTACGAAGCTTTCGACAAAACCGCTCCTGACTATGCTCATCTTCCGCTCATTTTAGGACCTGACCGAACCCCATTGAGTAAACGTCATGGAGCTGTAGCTATAGACGAATACCAGAAAAATGGCTATTTACCTGAAGCTATGATAAATTATCTTGCGCTTTTGGGTTGGTCTTATGATGAAAAGACAACGCTGTTTACTTACGAGGAGTTGATCGAGAAATTCTCTCTCGATAAGGTTTCAAAAAATCCTGCAGTCTTTGATCAGGGGAAGCTGGAATGGATGAACGGTTATTATATTCGAAAGCTTTCTGCAAGGGAGCTTGCCAAAAAGCTGCTTCCCTTTGTGCAAAAGGAAGGTTTAATTAAGGAAGAGGCTAATTTAGATAGTGAGAAACTGCTGGAGAAGATTGCTGCCATTACGCGCGAAAGATTAAAACTTCTCAGCGATTTTGCTCCTATGGCAGACTTCTTCTTTAAAGAAGAAGTTAATTATGATTCCCAATCCGTTGAGAGGTTTCTGCGAACTGATGAATCCGAAAAGATTCTTCAGCTAGCCTACAATAGTCTGAAGGCCATCACTGACTTTAACCACAAGGAGATCGAAAAGGCCTTACGGAGCGTATGCGATAGGGAGGGTTTAAAAGCTCGACAATTCTTTCAGCCTGTTCGAGTTGCTGTTACCGGACGAAGCGTAAGCCCGCCTCTCTTCGAGACTCTGGAGATTTTAGGTAAAGAGAAGAGCCTCAAACGCATCTCCAAAGCTCTCAATTTGCTCTTATAGTTTTTATAGCTTCGCTACCTCTTCTTAAACTTCAATAGGTTTATAGTCGGTTCTTTGAGAATATTTATCCGTGATTATACATGCCGAAATGTAGACTTTGCGGGAAGTATCTGAAGATTGTTACAAACACGCACCTTAGGGCGAAGCACTCTTTAACGGTCAAAGAATATGTGAAGAGTTTTCCCAAGGCTATTTAGGCATGCTTCCGCTTCCTGCCCATCTTTCCAAAGATGACCCGAGATATCTAAAATGGAGAGCGAGCTTATTCGGGAGAAAACCATGGAATAAAGGGTTGAATAAGAATAATAATAAAACTGTTAAAAAGATTTCGCTTACCCTAACAGGCCGATCGAGAAAGAAAATGCAGGATAAGGTAGGTACCCTTAAACTTTTACCATCTTTAGATTTAGCAGAATTAATAGGAATTATATTAGGCGATGGTCATCTCCGCAAATGTGAACGCACTGAACAGCTCTGTGTTTCATGTAATTCAAATCAGCAAGTATATATTGAGAATATTACAGCACTTATGAATAGAGTGTTGTCTAAAGCCCCCAGCATCTACAGATCGAAATCTGAAAATGTAGTAAGAATAGTTGTCTATCAAAATCGGCTAAGCGCGAAGCTCAAATTACCTCACGGGAACAAGATTAAGAATAATATTGGGATTCCTCAATGGATAAAGAGTGATCAAGCATACTCTATTAGATGCTTAAAAGGACTTTTTGAAACAGACGGGAGTCTTAATATCCATAAAGAGAGTTATACTACTGTTATAGAATTTAAGAACAAGTGCAGCCAATTTTAACGGACGTATATGCTGCATTGTTAAATCTAGGATTCACACCACAAAGGGGTAAGAACTACGTCAGATTAGCCAGAAAGAAAGAGGTAAGGCAATTTGTTGACCTAATTGGGTTTAGATCCTGGATTCGCTGATGTATTGTATGTCTAATAATTTTTTGTTATTTTATAAATAGTTTGGAGAGTCGTCTAGTGGTAGGACCCGAGACTCTGGATCTCGTTGCGGAGGTTCGAATCCTCCCTCTCCAGCCAATTTGTAAGGTTTGCGTTTCCCGCCTCGCTTGGGGCTTTGCCCCTCGTTTTGGCGGTTTATGGAATTTTACTTTCTCCGGCTATAGGCGCTGTTTTAATGTCTTTAAGTACCTTCGTGGTGGCCATCAATGCTAAATTTTTAAAGGTTAATAAATAAGAAATAACTTATCAAACATTATGACTATTAATCATAAAAAAGATAGCTCAAGTCAC
>CAYGBL010000012.1:0-63832 GCA_964348135.1 uncultured Actinomycetota bacterium | reverse complement strand
AGCCTTGAGCCTTCAGCATTGAGCCTTGAGCCTTCAGCATTGAGCCTTGAGCCTTTCACTTTGCTTGCGTCTTGTACCTTGCGTTATGTGTCTTCTCTGCTACCTTTTCTTTACTATCGCAGCAAGAAGGCGGCTTATCACCATATTCCTGTTTACTAGCTTCTGCTAGCCTTTCTAGAAAATTTTTCCACCATTCAGTAATTCTACCCATTTTATTCTCCCCTTTAAAGTTTTTTATTTATCTTATCTTTTCTCCTCAAGTTTTTCTTTCAAAGCGACTATCTCTTTTCCCAGCTCTTGATTCCTCCTCGAGAGAGTAAAGATATAACCGAATATCACCACCCAGATTATGGTATATGCAGCAAAGAGATATGATAGATTTTGCATTGCACCTCCTTTTCTTCGCAATTTATCACGTTAGAAATCAAGTCTATTTTTAGGCTATACAAAGCTCATTTGCCCAAGCACAAAAGTAGGCCGGGAGTTTATTAGTCGGGAGCCTTCAGCAAGAATTTCGGTTTTTAACTGCCGACTGTCAACTCACAATTTTTCTAGATGCTATCACCTACCTGTTTACAAACGCTATAGGGAAAAACCATATAGCCACTGGATTTATGATTCTCATTAGACTATTTTCCTCATTGACATTTCCTCTCTTATCTCCTCCAGGTTGACCTCCACCCATTCTATGCTCAATCTCTGACGTAGTAGATATACAAACAAGAGTGTGAATGCTCCTAAAGATATCAAAAGGGTTGCAAGCATAGAGGGATGGAGTCCACTTCCTTCGGATGCAATTACAATGGGGTGAAGCGAACGCCACCAGCGAATTGACATAAAAACAATGGGTACATCAATGAACCCAATGATTCCGAAAACTGCAGCAAACCTGGCAGTTCTTGTGCCACCGCCTGCCATCGTTCTTAACATCAGATAGGCAATATAAATTAACCAGAGAACCAGAGTTGTAGTTAGACGCACGTCCCAGATCCACCAGGCTCCCCATACCGGTTTGGCCCAAATAGGGCCGGTTATGAGAACCAAACTGCAAAAGACAACCCCAATCTCGGCAGAAGAATGAGCAAGAATATCCCATCTTCTATCCTTCTTCCAGAGATAGAGAATGCTCGCTATAAATACCATCAGAAAAGCTACGAATGCTACCCAGGCCAAGGGAACATGAAAATAGAAAATCCTCTGAATTATGCCCATCGTTCTTTCTGTGGGAACGAAGATAAAGACTCCGTAGAGAGCTACTATAATAGCCACAAAGGTGGACCAGGCTATTATGCTATTTATTGCTAGACTCAGTCTCTCTTTCAAAAAACTTACCTCCCTCTTAAAACCATACTTTCCTTTGCAAAAACCTACTCCTCTATTACAAATTCAAAAGTTAGAAATGAAACCACCAGAAAAATAAGATCAAAAGCTATAAGAAGATTCAGCCAGGAAAATGACGAAAGCAAAGATACTCCCTCTAAAACCGATCCTGTCGACTTAACGGCTGCAATAATCAATGGAATCGTTATGGGAAAAAGGAGAACAGGAAGCATGACTTCCCGGGTTTTGGTATTTACAGACATAGCTGAAAAGACTGTACCTACAGCAGCAAAACCGAGTGTGGCAAGTAGTAGAATAGGCAAAAGCCTGAAAAGCAAAATCCAAACGCTAAAATTAAAAAGTACGGCGAAAATAGGAACCGCAATGACTTCCACTACCAGCATAAAAACAACATTCCCCACCATTTTACCCAGAAATATGGCACTACGGTCGACCGGGCAGAGCATTAAACCTTGCAGGCAGTCTTTGTCCTTCTCAAAAATAAATGAACGGTTAAGCCCCAGTACACCTGCAAAAGCAAATGCTACCCAGAGAATTCCGGGAAGAATTTTTTCTAAATTTGATATTCCGGGATCAAAGACAAAATTAAAAATGACAATAACCAGAAGAGAAAAAATAAACATTGAGGTGAATATCTCTTTGGTCCTGAGTTCCGAAGTGACATCCTTCCATACTATCGCCCGGACTTTACTTAAGAATTTCATTATACGGCCTCCTCTCCGACACAGCGATAGTAAGTCTCTGAGAAGAAGCGTGAATCAAAGTTTTTTACTTCCTCGAGGTAGAGAATCTCCCCAGCTACCAGAATAGCAACCTTATCACACATTTCTAAACCCTGAGAAATGTCGTGAGTAGTCATAATTACCGTCGTATCATCTTTATGTATTTTTCTAAGAAGGTCTCTAAGTGCGCAAGAAGCGTGCTGGTCTAAACCTGTGAAGGGCTCATCCAAAAACATTACTGATGGTTCGTGTATGACTGCTCTGGCAATTGACAATCTCTGCAGCATGCCTCGCGAAAAGGTTCGTACCGGGTCATTCATACGGTTCTTCAAACCATAGTTCTCAATAGCCTGTATAATCTTCTTCTCATAGTCTTCAATCTCATACATTCGAGCATAGAATTTCAGATTTTCATATGCAGTAAGATTGTCGTAGAGAAACGGGCTGTGAGAAACCACTCCTATGCGCCGTCTCACTTCTTCCCCTTCTTTATTCAAGTCAAATCCAGCCACCTTACCGCCTCCTGAGGTAGGTATCACTAGAGTTGAGAGAACCTTTATCAGGGTAGTTTTGCCCGCTCCATTAGGTCCGAAGATAGTAAGAAATTCTCCAACATTAAGCTCCAGGTTTACTCCTCTCAAAGCATAAAGGTGACCAAATGACTTGGTAATTCCGCTTACCTCAACCGCAAAGTTATTTGATTGTACAGACCTGGATTTCACGGACATATACTACACCTTCCTACATGGGACCCGGAAAACTATAGGGAAGCACACGAGCCACAATCTGTGACAGCACCGTGAACTTGTCCGAAGCCATAAGAATCCCAAATAGCACTAAGCTTGCGCCACTTACTAATGTAACTATCCTTGCCTTAGCCTTAAAAACTTTTAGATAATCGACCATTCTGGTAATCGCTGCACCAGTTAGCAGATAGGGTATAGCCAAACCCAGGGAGAAGAACGCAAGTGTACTTGCACCCTGCGATACTGATCCACTGGCTCCTGCATAGATAAGCATAGAATAAAGAAAAGGACCTATGCAGTGTGAACACACAATGGCAAAGAATATCCCTACCAGAAATGATCCAGTTGCACCGACACCTTTCTGCGGGAGCTTAAACCTCTTGGAAAAATTCAAATGCTGAAATATCCCCAGTCTTAAGATACCCGACATATGAAGCCCCAGTATAATAACTGAAATTCCACCAACCAGATTGATCCAGGTTATGTAACTCCTGAAGATTTTTCCTATTAAGCTCGCAGCTCCACCTGCAACAGTGAAAATAAGACCGAAGCCCAGAACAAAGAAGATTGTGCTAGTAATTATGCGTTTTCGAGTCTCGAATAAGCGCAACTGCTCAAGGTCCTCCATCGTTACACCAGTAATCAAGGAAAGATATACAGTTATCATTGGTATAATGCAGGGTGATAAAAAAGCCAGAACTCCTGCAAAAAAAGAGTAGATTAAAGTAACTTCGTTATCCATTTAAAAACCTTAACTCCCTAAAGGAAGTTCCCAGCGGAATCTCCTTTCTCCAATCCCTGCAATATCTTTTATCACTAGCTCAAAAAACTTTGCTTCAGGCTTAACCACGGCATTTCCAGAGTTATCAAATCTAGCAAACCGTATTATTCCAGATCTGTGGTGGTCGGATTCGTTTAAGGATATCCAACCGGGAAGAGCCGAATATTCTTGCCCCTGTTCATCTCTCAGATAAGACAATTTATCAACTTGATAACCAGTAAGATTTACCGAGTGTGTATTCAAGTAAACAGCAAAAGCAAACTCTTCCTCAAGCTTCAGATCACCTACAACATTCACCAGACCCTGGGCTTCAAGATAATTAGGTGTGATATAGGTTGTTGATACTTCAACGTTTCCTTCGCCCTGGTCAACTCTGGTATAGCTATCAGAGCTTCCCTGTGAACTGGTAGAACCAGACGAGGAATTTTCCGGGTTACCTGAGATGCTAGGACTATTTACAACCTCTGAATTTCTTCTGCTATTCAGACTTAAAAGAGCCCAGGTAAAGAGAAAGAGCCCCACCAGTAAGACCACGTAAGGTATCAGTTTTCTCATACGCTCTTTATTTTCAGGAATCTCGTTATTCTGTTTGCTGTCCATGCTCTTGCCTCTCTTGTTCAGAATTTAAAACCTGATACTTAACTTCAAACATCAAAAATAAAAATCACACAGCAAGAATAGTAGTATGCGAAATAGCCAACTTCATTCCTGTAGCCATTTAGTTTTAAACTCCTCTTTAAGCTCTTATATCCTTCTTTTTTTGCTCAAACTCCTCACGGTTAATGTCTCCCTTCGCATACCTCTCCTTTAAAATATCCAAAGCAACCTTTTCTTCCCGTGCAAGCCTCTGATCCCCTGAAAACTGCCGCACGAACCAAACCACGAGGAGAATAAGACCTGCTACAAAAACAATTGTTATAGCAAAATTGAGAAGCCAGGTTAAGCCAAAACCGCCAAACCCACCAAAACCGCCTCCCATCATTCCTTCTCCCATCATTCCTTCTCCCATCATTCCTCCTCCAGACATCATCATCTTCATCACCTCCAATTCAGAAAATTTAAGCTCTTATAAAACATACTTGGGTTAACTCCTATGTCTCACTCTGTTCTCCTACATGCTGCCCGCGCAGCTCCTGAATAACCTCTACCAACCTGTTCTTATGTTTCTCCCGCTCTCTATGATAAGCTTCTTCTGAAACAGCACCCGCTTCATATCGATCATCAAGCTGAGCAATAGCAGTAAGCAGGTCCTTCCGTTCCTGCCGCAACGGTTCTTGCGGATCTATCTCACTCTCTCTCACCGTCTCTTTTCTCCCTAACCTTCCCCTGAGCAAAGAGTAGCTTGCGAGTGTCCCTACCACACCTAACATAGCAACGACTGCCGCCCACATTAACAGTGGTGAGCTGTTTCCACTCCTTAAGTCTGTGAAAGAGAGCCTAAAGGTGTCCCCTGACTTGAGCTTCTCCCCTTTAAAGCTCCAATAGCGCCTATTATCAAGAGTTACCAGTCCTTGAGCCTGCAAACCCCTTATGTCAACCTTCGCCTTAGTATTCAAAACCAGTAAGAATAATTTTTCAGTTTTATATAAAAGCCTCCTTGAAAAGTTGAACTGCCGCGAATCAAAACTCAACTGATACACATAGGTCATATTTCTCATACCGGGTGGCACCGCACTTGTATAAGAAAACCCATCCGGGGTTCTGACTATAGCTCCTTTCTCCAGACCCTCGTTCAACCTCAGCTCAGTTGCTCCTGGTGGCAAAGAAAACCGTATAGTCTCTTTTTTACCCGGCTCAATCTCTTTACTTCCTATATACGCCCTGTCTCCACTATTGCGAACCACCATAATTTCATTAACCACCATTAAGCCGTCCCCTACATCGACGAGGATATGATCAATATCAACAGAAATATCCTTGTCGCTCGTAGTTGTATCGTAGACATTAAGACGTACATCTCTAACCGTCTCGTTTTCAGTGAAACCAACTCTTTCACTGAAATAGTCAGCGCCCCCATAATGAGAAGTAAGATAGTATTTGTAATAACTAGCGGTCACTAGACCATTAAATTCAAAATTACCCTGTGCATCAGTTACAGCTTCGAGTGTGAGATCTTCGGTTTCCTGGTTCAGCCGGTGAAGTACCACTTCCTGTCCAGCTACAGCTTTTGATCCACCGGTGAGATTCATAACCCCACCCTTTATAACTCCTTCATCTACAGCAAAAGAGCTATGCGCACCTAAGAAGAAACCAAAAACCACTACAATAACCATAAGGCTCTTTCTTTCCAGGCTTGGGGCCCAGGAAGCCCGGTGGCTAAACAAGGTGCTTTCCTTTCCCTTCTTTATCACTTTATGGAAGCCAAGGCTTCTCCACAACCAGCACAAAACTTATCATCCTTTTCCAATGTAAATCCGCATGTACTGCAAACCCTTTTTTGGGAGTTGTTCTTTAAAGCCTGGCCGCAAGCAGAACAGAACTTGTCTCCCAGTTCATTAGATTGCCCGCAGCTTTGACAAAATACGGCCGAACTTTTTGGTGCTTTCTTAGATGACGGACTGCTTTTACCATTTCTCAACTCTTCTACTGCACACTCAATCTGAGATTCAATGGAATCTTCCTTCTCCGCTCCATCTATCTCTTTCAAAATTGACACAGCTTTCGCTTTATACCTGCTATGCAATTCTTGATAGTCGTCCTCGGATAATTTACCTGTGCCATAGTCAAATTCGAGCTCCTTTAGAGCTGAGTAAGTCTCCTCCTTGCGGGAAAGTAAATCCTGTAAATGCGGATTGTTCGAGAACTCGTCTTCCTCCTGATACGATGAGCCCTTTAACAGTGGATAAGCAATAGCTGCCAGCAGACCAAGAATCACTAGAATCAAGAAAACGATTGCCATTTATAGCCTCCTAAAACTCAAACTTTTTTAGCTCCTCATCCAATTTATGTTCATATTTAGGATCGAGCGCTGCTCTTCCCACCTGTTCTGTTACCGCTTTCTCTTCTGGCAGATCCTGCTGCTTTACCCATCTGGCCACAACCATATATACAAAGAATGCACCTAGTAGAAGAGCAACAAAGGGCATTATCCAGGCTGTGAGATTAAAACCTTTTTTAGTTGGAGCAGCAAGCACCTTTTCTCCATATTGCGTTACTAAGTAGCTCATAATTTTTGGTTTATCCCAACCCGCTGCAATTTTTTCTCCAATGAGGCCACGCAGTTGTGCTCCGCAGGTCATATCACAAACATCGAGCATCTTCTGACATCCGCAGTTACAAATAAACTCCTTCGCAACATCCGTAACCGTGAGAGCCCAAACTGCCGTACCAGTAAACAAGAACAAAAGGAGGGCTAAAATTAAGACTATTCCTCTTATCTTAGATCCCACCTTCAATCGCCTCCTTGGCATATCGTGCTGCCAGTTGCTTGGCTTCTCGCTTATCAGGCCACATTACGATGATGGTCCCAAAGGCAATTACCAAACCACCTATCCACAGCCACGCCATTACGGGATTGATAATTACCTTAAACGTTGCAAGGCCACTCTGATCAAAACCAGCGAGGATGACGTATAAGTCCTCTTTCAAATTCCACATAAGTGCAACTTCTGTAGTAGGCTGCTCCTGTCTAAAGAAGAGAGCCTTTTCGGGCGATACATACCCTATCTGCTTTCCCCTATCGAAAACTGCGAGAGTTGCAACATACTTCTCGCGGTTAGCTGTGGGGTAGTAATTAAAGTTGTCGTATCTTAAAGTGTAGCTTCCGACCTTGACCGACTCGCCTTGTTTTAAGGTAGCTTCCTTCTCCACCTTATAGGCAGAGGTTACGGCAATCGCAGCAAACATTATTAATACACCAGTATGAATAATATATCCGCCATACCTTCTCTTGTTGTTCCAGAGCAGATTTACGAAAGCCGTAAAATAATTCTCTTCTACCATTTGATGACGCAATCTGGCTCCACGATAGACCTCGTAAAGAATTGTAGATAAGACGAAGAGGCAGAGGCTCATAGTAGCTAATGTCCATGGATGGCCTCTCAAACCAGCAAAATATATGATTGCCGTTCCAATTAATGAAGTGATAAAAGGATAGAGGAAATTTTTGCTCAAATTCTTCCCTGAAGCACGCCGCCACGCAATTAATGGACAAAGGCCAGTTAAAAGAAGGAGCAGCATGAAGATAGGTACGGCAACCTGATTGTAAAAAGGAGGACCGACTGTTACTTTGACTCCACGTACCGCCTCTGAAACCACCGGAAAAAACGTTCCCCAGAGGACGGTAAAGGTAAGTGCTACTAAAATTAGATTGTTGAGCAAGAAGGTACTTTCCCTGGATATCAGAGAATCGAGCTCGTTCTTGCTCTTAAGCAAGTGCAGTTTGCTGGAGAGCAGGCTCAAGGAGCTTATGCTGACTATCCCAATAAATGCCAGGAAATACGAGCCTAAAGCTGACTGCCCAAAAGAATGAACAGAGCTTAAAATTCCGCTTCTCGTTAAGAATGTTCCTAGCAGCGTGAGAGCAAAAGTCAATATTATTAGTACCATATTCCAGACTTTGAGCATGCCCTTCTTTTCCTGAATCATTACTGAGTGGAGAAACGCTGTACCTGTTAACCAGGGCATAAAGGATGCATTTTCCACGGGGTCCCACATCCAATAACCTCCCCAGCCGAGTTCCATGTATGCCCACTGCGCCCCAAAGACTATACCTACCCCCAAAAAGAACCAGGAAAAGATAGTCCATTTGCGAGTAGTCCGTATCCAGATATCTCCCAACTGTCCGGTAATGAGAGCTGCCATAGCAAAAGCAAAGGGAATCGTAAATCCTACATAGCCAATATAGAGAGTGGGAGGATGAAAGAGCATCCCGTAGTTTTGAAGCATGGGGTTGAGCCCCTGCCCATCCTGTGGCATAAAGGGGAGCATCTTGAAGGGAGTAGTTACAAAAGTTGAGATAAAAAGAAAGAAGAACTGAACTCCCATTATAACTGCAATTACATATGGCATTAGCTCCCTGTTACGGTGTCTATTTTGCCAGACAACCAGGACGCCCATAAGGGAAAGAACCCAGGCCCAGAAAAGAAGAGAACCTTCCTGACCCGCATAGAATGCCGTTGCTTTATAGATAAGAGGCAGCGCACGGTTTGAGTAGCTGGCTACATACTCTACCTGGAAGTTGTCCGAAAGAAAAGCATAAATTAATAAGCCCAGAGCGATACTGGTTATCGCGAAGATGGTATGCATTGCATACTCTGCGCTCTTCATTAGCTCTCTCCTTTCAATCTTCGCTCCCAGAAGAGAGACAGCAACTGCGTAGCCGCTAGCTATCAAACTTATTAGCAGCAGCACAGGTCCAATATTTATCATTTTTCGTTCCCCTTTCGTAATTTTCCAAGTAAGCTGTATGGTTTAACCATAGCTAATTCTTAGCTTTCGCCGGCACATATTTTGAGGGACATTTGGCTAATAGATTATCGGCGTTAAAGACTCCCTCTGCTGTTAATGTCCCATCTACCACCGCTTCCACTCCATTCTTGAAAGTATCAGGAACGACACCTTTGTATCTAACTTTAAGAACATCAGCGGTATCCTTGTCCGAAATTTGAAATTCCAGTCTGAGTTCTTGTGGGTCCCACTTTATAGAACCATCTACAACCCTGCCGCCGATTCTCACGCGTTCACCATAAATTGACTCTCCCTTGTCCTTTAGCTCGCTTACGGTAAGATAGTAACTCATACTATTTCTTACCGCTCCGTAGGCAAGATAACCTCCGGCAAGTAGCAGTATCACCAGTCCCACCAAGAATTTAAGCTTTTTCTTATTTCTCATAACTCCCCCTTACGAGAATGCAAAATTAAAATCATTTCTTGTGAAAGTAATAGCGTAACAGGGTAATACCGTAATTAATTGTTTGTAATTACTTCATTACTCTTTTACTCTGTTACCGCTCTTATTTTTGCATTCTAATTCCTTACCTCACCTTTGAAAGAACTTCCTTAAGGGCCTGATAAGCTATTAATGGATCAGCACTCAACCAGACTGTTTTATTAGAAGTCCCGTAATAATAGTGAATCTGTCTTCCACCCTCAACCGAATAAACTGTGAATTTGCCCTCTTTATGAGATTGCAGGTTGCTAAAGAACTCATTACCATCCTTTATCTTTTCGGTCATCAGGTTTAATAGATGCCGTGCTTCTGCCTGGTTTTCAGATTCACTAACCCAAAGTGTTGCGTTTCCTGCAGTTCCACCGTACATAGCAATATAGCCCTCTTTGATTTTAATATCAGTGCCGTGCATACGATCTATCGCTACCTTTGCTTCTTCTCCTTGGGTCAATCTGACCAGACTGAGTCCTACGAGCTGCTGAGGCATAACTGTTCTAGGGCTTCCCTTCCAGACAAAAAAGGAAAGTACCACCACAACAACTATCAATACTGCAACCAGACCATAAAGAAATTTGAAGCGAATGGAATTCAAAGTTCCCCCTATATCCCATATTTTTTCTCAACCAGCTCTACGATCTGCTGTTTACTCTTTCCTTCTCGAACTTTATCCTCGATGAATCGCTTCATTTCTACAGAACCTTTAGGCGCATCGCAGGTGCAGTCTTCGAGCTTAATCTCGCAAGTGCCACAAGCACAGTCAAAGTCAGACTCTGCGAGTATCTTCTCAGCTTCTGGCGACAATTTGACTTCGGCCACCTTTTCGCCTGCAGTTCCACCTGTATCTCCCGGCGAACGGGTACTCAGTGTAGCAACAGGCGGAGACGAAGGTTTGTTTAGTGCTGACGGAATAATTAGGCCCACTATTAAACCTGCAAAGGCCGCAATTACTATCACTGTTATTAGTGTTCTGTTCACTTCTTCTCCTCCTCTAAAATCAGCGCTTAATTTTCTTTCCACACTTTGAGCAGAACTTGTCACCTGCTTCTGCCTGAAATCCACAATTAGTACAAAACTTTGCAGTGTGCATCTGCACACCGGTGTTTTTACCTTTTCCTTTGCTCCGGCTTGTATCTTTTTTGCTCCGCCCAGACCCCGTATGAGAATAGGCCGGCCGCATAATTCTTCCTCCGCCACGAGCCGTTACAATGATGTAACCTACCAAAGCAAATAAAACAGATGCCGTAATGGAAAGGAAAATGACCAAAGGGCTAAATGTAAAAGCGCCTCCCTGTCCTGATCCTGCTTGACCCTGTGCTGTACCTCCTTGAGGTAATTCCTCCACTGAAGGTTTAGGATCACTCTTGACATAGCTAATACCCAGCTTAAAATCCTGCCCGGGAGATACAGTGCCGTAGCTGTAACGAGCGTATTTAAAGCCCTTTTGATCTAATCCTTCACTCATTGCAGCAGGAGTAACTTTAAAGTTGGTAGCCTTTAAGGGTTGTTGAACTTCCAGTTCGAGCTTGTCAACGGAATAAGGAGCTTTGAATAGATAGTCAAAGTTCTTATTTTCTCCTTTACCTAAGGGATTGTAATAAAAATCAATATAGAAAGTGGGGTGTGGAATCGTATAGGTAACGGCTTTGAAATCTCCTTCGATGTTTGTCTCATAAACCTGACATACATGCTCCCCGTTTTCTGTCAAAGCGCACGCCTGGTTGACTTCCGCATCTTTTGGCAACAGGAACTTTATCTTTGCCGGCACCGCATTCTTATCTACTAACTGACCCTCATATATACTGAGCACTCTTGGCTGATCATACTCAGGCCAGATGGAGACTCTCATGTGACTTAATGTTACCTCCTTCTCCTGAGCAAAGGCCGACGCCGGCAGCAGAATTAAAACCAGAAATAAAACCAGGGTTACCAGCTTTGTTAGCCTTCCTTTCGTTATCAAATTGATGTTGTTTTTTCTTAACACCATTTGAACCTCCTATAGTTTTTGTTTAAGAATTTAAATCCAATCCTTTTCTTTATTTCACAGACTGTTTTATCAACAGATTTCATTCCTCTTATCTACTACATCCCATAGTAATTACGCAGAAAATTTTTTGATTACTCACCCATAGCTTCAGAAGAAACAATAGATCCATCGCGAATTGCAACCATTCTTCTGGCACAGTGTGCAGCCTCCGCATTGTGAGTAACCATAACTACGGTTCTTCCTTCTTCATTCAGCTGCTTGAAGAGGGACATCATTTCCTCTCCCGTTTTGGAATCAAGGTTACCCGTTGGCTCGTCTGCTAATATAATAAGTGGTTCATTAACTACTGCTCTGGCAATTGCCACCCGGGCTTGTTCTCCTCCTGAGAGCTGATCGGGCAAGCGATATGCATAGTCTCCAAGTCCCACCTTTTCCAAAGCCGCCATTGCAATTTCTTCTCGTGATCCTTCAACTTTAGAAATGACTAATGGAAGCATCACATTTTCCAATGCTGTAAGGTAAGGTATCAAATTTAGCTGCTGAAAAACAAAGCCCAGATACTGATGTCTAAAATCGGCCAACCTCTCAGTAGAAAGACCGAATATATCTATCTCATCAATCTCTAGAGAGCCTTTGGTTGGAGCATTCATAGCTCCTAAAATGCTCAACAGCGTGCTTTTACCGGAACCAGAGGGACCCATAATTGCTACGAAGTCTGTCTTCTCAATACTCAGACTAACATCTTTAAGAGCCCATACTCCTTCATCGGGACCCGGGTAAAACCTTCCAACCTCTTTTAAAGTTATAAAAGACATTCTTATCACCAACTACAGAGATCTTAAAGCTTGAGCGGGATCAAGTCGTGAAGCCCTCCAGGCCGGATAAAGACTCGCTACTACTCCAGTAATTAAGGATAGGCTAAAAGCGAGTACTGCCAGCTGAGGACTAAAACCAATCCCTGTTTCCAGTTTCACCATCTGGGGCAGTAAAACTTTTGCTCCTATTGTTCCCAGCAAGAAACCCAATGCTCCACTCACAAGGCTTACCAGCACTGCTTCTGAAATAATAATTCTCATAATATGACTTCGTCTAAAACCGATGGCCCGGAAAATCCCAATCTCTCTTGTCCTTTCGTTTACCGAAGACATCATTGTTATCAAAACCACCAAACCACCTATCAGCAGTACTACGGCTGAAAGAGCCATAAAGGACTTGCTGAGTACATTCAGCGTATTCATTTTTGATTCAACCGCCTGCTTAACTGCAGAGACCTTAGCATTGGGTAATTTGGAGGATGTCTGTCTGACTATTTCCTCAATGGGACAGTCATAACACCAGGCCGCAATTTCGATCAGGCTTATCTTGTCCGGTCGATTGAGTAGAGCTTGAGCTTGCTCTAAATCACAAAAGACCAGTGAATCATCCTGGGAGCCGGTCTCTTCCAAAACCGCGGAGATTATAAATTCCCTGCCTCCTATTTCAATTCTGTCTCCGGCTTTCTTCCCAAGTCTCTTAGCTGCTTCGTTTCCCAAAACAACTTGATTTTCATGTTTAGGACTTTTGCCATTTAATTTCCACCACTTCTTCAACCGAAGCTCCTGTCCAAAGTTGACTCCTACCAAAAGTGCTTTCTTGTTTTCAATGTTTGTCGTACCGAGAAGCTTTGGAGCAACGATATTAATATTGTCCTTTCTTTTAATAGTACGTATTTTGTTTACGTCGGTTTCTTCCAGCTCTTTGCCGCTGTAAGAGATATCGGATACCGTTATCCCTCCGTAGCTTAAAGCCAAATTATCAGAACGCGGAACCACAACTATGTTAGCTCCAAACTCATCAAGTTTCTTATCAATGTCTGCTTGCATAGCAGTCGTAATGGAAAGTAAAGCAACTACTGCAGCAATACCCAGCGAAAGCCCCAGTGAAAGAAACAGAGTCTTCGACTTTCTTCTTCTTAAATTGTTCAGCGAGATGCTATATAGTCTCATTTCCTAACAGCCTATCGTTGTTCTTGACTCTTAACTGTAAAGGCGAGGCCCATTTGCCTAAGAAGACCGTGTCGCAGTCCCGCCTAAAAAAGTTTTGAGTTAAGTTATGTTTTGCGGCGGGACGAGACCCGAGCGGCGGCCAAAGATAAATTTTACTCACCATAAAGGAAGCCGACCGCGTGTCTTCATGGCATGTGGGCCGAGCCATATGAAATTACTCTCTCGGCTTCCAGGAAGCCAAGCTTGCTTCTTTTATCTTAACAGTATCCCCCTCAATCACATTTGGTACTTCCGCAGGAGGATAATCCCCGCACGCACCAGATATCACTGAGAGGTCCTCAAGATTCCACCTTGTACCGCACACATTGCAGACAAGAACATTACCCTGCTCGATATGGAAAAAGTAAGAATTGCAGGGTTCACAGATACTTGTTGCGGTAACAACTCTTCCTGAGGGAGCTGCATATGCCAGTAATGGAAGGGGTCTTTCCTTACCTTCCTGGTCAGGAATTTGAAGCTTATCATATTCAAAGAAGACTAGACCTTTTTCCTTTACCTGACTTAGAGGCAACTGAAGGTAGCCATCTGACTGCACTGCCTGAACTGGAGTCATCTCAATGGGAGCTTTGTTAGAAAGAGAGGTGCCACTACTATCAGGATGTTTTCCACCAAAGACGTATGTGCTAACGATAAAGGTAATACCAAAAGTAACTACTGCCGCAATAGCAATTACCTGCTTCGAGACAAAAGACTTTTCTTTCTTTAAGAACTCCTCTTTTTTCTTCTTGGCTACTTTTGATTTTTTCATATTTTCTAATCTCCCTTTCTATTCTCTTTTCCGTCAACTACTACAGATTATAGTAGTTTACAGTAAAAAATTTTCTTCGCTACCGAGAGCAGCACACACTTTGAGTAATATGAACCTGGGGTGTTTGGCATGTATTAACAGCTTCCTTCGATACAGGCATAGCAAAAGCTATCCCGGCCAGTATCCCCATAATAAAGACGCTTAAGATTAAAGAAACTAATAACCGTTTCGCTTCACGTTTTGGCTGTATAACACCTTTTCCTAACAACCGTTCAACTCTCGATTTTGCAGTAGCCTTACTGGGGAAAAAGGTAGCGTATACAGGTGAGGGATCCCGTAGTCTCCCGCTTAACCTGTAAAGAGAAAGAATTGCTTCAGCCAAACCCAGCGGATTCCTGGTCATATCTATGGCAATATCATCAGCCGCATGTTCCTTTTCCCGCACAAAGAGCTTGAAAAAGAAATGGCTCAAGGGAAGAAGGAATAACATATCTCTAATTAACAACATAATGAAAATGTAGAGATTGTCTCTTCTTCTTATATGAGCATACTCGTGAGATACGACTGCTTTCAGTTCTTCGTCCTTTAATTTATCAATAATACCTTTAGAAAGACAGATAGAAGGATTAAATATTCCTTCTGTAAAGGCAAGTGGTTCACGATCAGGTGAAATTTTAATAGTCGGTTTTTTAGGAAAGTCTAAGTTCCGCAGAACCCTTTCCAGCTTCTTGGGAAGCGACCTACTGACTTCTACAAAGCTGGAGGCATAAACCAGTGGAGAAAGTATAATCAATAATCCTTTAAATAGTGCAAAGGTTAAGCTAAACAGCCCCAGTATAACAAATAGTATTTTAGGATCACTAAAGATATAACTTAAGGAGAGAAGTGCGGCCTGACACTTAGCACCTACTGCCTGGCAAAAACCCATTTTACCAATAGTATGTAGACCTGGGGCAATCAACCGGTCAATTCCTACAAGAAGACCAAAGGTAACGATAACCCCAATGAGCAGGAGACTAAGCACACTAAATTTAGCATCACGGCTGGCATTGCCGGTAATCATCTATACCTTCTTCCTCTTCTCATGGATTAGTCTTTCCAGCTCTTCCAAAGTCTCTTCGTCTTCTGCATTCAAATTATCAACAAAAAAGGTCAAAGCCGAAGCACTAAGCTCATGACCAAGACCTGCTAAAAGCGAATTTACAAAGGAACGGTTAAATTCTTTCTTGCTTATGAGAGGATAATATACATAAAACTTATTCTCTTTTTCCCTGGCAAGGAGACCTTTATCGGCTAGACGGCTCATGACTGTCATTACTGTAGTATAGGCAATGTCTCTATCTTTCTCCAATGAACTGCAAACATCGCGAACGCAAGCCTTTCCCTTTTTCCACATAACTTCCATGATTTCGGCTTCTAAATCTCCTAAGGCTTTGCGCAGACCCTGAGCCCTTGGCCTGAAACTGCTTAGTTTAAAATCCTTCAAATTTATCCTCTGCCTCCAGAAACGTATATGAAGATAAAGCTTGGCACTTTTAAGACATACGGTATTTTTTAAACACCGCGCTTTTGGATAGCCGGGTTCTTAAACCCCTTTTTTCGTAAGGTTAGAGCCGCCCTGCTGTCCGATAGATTTACTCTACCTTTACACTTCGCTAAGCAAGCCCAATCCTTACGTTTGCAACCGCTGCCTTATATGTGGTTTTTAAATCTAATACTACACCCTGTAGTATACTTGCCAAAACCTTTAGTGTCAATGGAAAAAGACTGAATTTAGGAATCTTGCATAGAAACCGGATATATCACTACGGGCGTGCGTTGACAAAGTTGAAGTCAGCAATTACTAAACTTTAAAATGCTTACTTATCAATCTTTGGCGTACTAAGTCGAATCATATATCAATCAGCCGAAAAGCTAGGGAGTGTTAAGGTATGAGGATGTGGAATATCAAATTTCTTAAGTCATACTTATCTATTACCTACAAACGAAATATCATCCAAGAATACTGATTTTACGGTTCTGAACCTTGAGTCTTCCCATCTTGAGTCTTGCATCTTAAGTCGCGAGTCGGACATCATCAATGACTCTTTCCTCTTGCTTTAACGCGAAACGCGCACCACGAAACTCGCAACCTTTTACCTACACTATCTCCAGCATTCTATCGATAGACCGTTTGGCGCGGGAGGAGATTTCCGGAGGGACCTTAACTTTGTGGGCCATATCCTCCAAAGACCAGAGGATCTTCTCGAGGTTAATAAGTTTCATATTAGGACAGACTGCATACTTGGAAGCAGGGTAGAATTCTTTATCAGGATTTTCTTTCTTCAGGCGGTGCAGGATACCAATCTCCGTTCCCACTATTATTTGCTTCGCTTCGGATTTTTTTGCATAATCCACTATGCCGCCAGTTGATAAGACAGCATCGGCCAGTTCAATTACCTCAGGAAGACATTCAGGGTGTACAACCACTTTGGCATCTGGATGAGCTTTCTTTTGCTCTAAAACATCTTCCGGAATAATTTTGGCATGAGTAGGACAAAAACCATACCAAAGGATTAATTCTCTCCCCGCCTGCTTGCTTACATAGTCTCCCAGGTACTTGTCGGGAACAAAGATTATTTTTTTCTTATCCTTCAAGTAGTTTATGACCTTAACTGCATTTGATGATGTGCACGCATAATCACATTCCGCTTTTACTTCTGCGGTCGTGTTTACATAACAGACGCTTGTTGCTTCAGGGTGTTCCCTTTTTAGTTGAACCATATCCTGACCGGTTATCATATCAGCCATAGGGCAACCAGCATCAAGATCAGGGAGTAATACAGTTTTATCGGGGCAAAGTATAGCTGCTGTCTCTGCCATAAAGTGCACTCCACAAAAGACTATTATGTCAGCAGAGGTCTTAGCAGCTTGCTGACTTAAGCCCAGAGAATCTCCTATATAGTCCGCAATATCTTGCACTTCTCCGCGCTGGTAGTTATGGGCAAGGATGACAGCATTCTTTACTCCTTTGAGCTCAAGAATTTTCTCGACTAATTCGGTATCAGTAGTTATTTTAGTAGTTGATTCCATCTTTGTTTACCAAATATTGAATGCCTAAGAAACAAAATCTGAAACTATGAAATCATATTAATAAGCCGCTCATTAGTTCTCGGGAAGCTTGAACAATGACAAATACTATTCCTCAATCTTAAATAATAATTTGACCTTATTCTTCAAGAGAAGTCTGAAAATATAACCTGTTTATGATAATATGATGCCTGCTTTTGCACTTAAACATTAAAAAATTTAATAAGTAAAACCTTATAACTATGTTTATTAAATTTATATTATCATAGCCAAATGCAAAGAAGATAGCTAGTACAATACTTAAAACTTAAAATTGGAGAGTTTAAGAATTTAAAAAATAATCCCCCTCTAATCCCCCTTTAGAAAAGGGGAAAGTTATTTTTATTTGGCATTTAGGAAAGGGGGAGTTATTATTTTGTCTTTAGGAAAGAGTAATCCCTTCCAATCTTCAGGCAGGCCTCCTATCTCCCTTTAGAAAAGGGAGGCTTTATATGTTCCCCTCTTTTCTAAAGAGGGGTTAGGGGAGATTAGTCTCGCATTTATACTTCCCTGTTGCCATCTCAGTACCAGCCCTGTAATATTATCCTAAGTAGTGGAAAGGAGTTCTACCTTTGAAGAAATCTTTCATCGTGTGGATAGCTCTAATAATATTTTTTGCCATAGTAATCGTTTTTAGCCTAAGAGGAAAGGAAGCACCCCAAGATAATTCAACTACTGCCCCGCAAAGTTCTCCCGCTCCCAGTTTCTCTTTGGAATTGCTGGATGGTACAGAAATTGACCTTTCGCGGCTGAAAGGCAAAGTAGTCGTGCTTAATTTTTCTGGTTCCTGGTGACCAACCTGCCGTAGTGAAGCTCCCGGTCTGGAAAGAGCCTATCAAAAATATAAGGGAAAGAACGTAGAGTTCATAGGTATTTTTATTCAAGACACTAATGAAAGCTTAGAGAAATTCCGTGAAGAAACCGGCATTACCTTTCCCAGCGGAATTGACGTTAACGGAACGATTGCCAATAGTTACGAGATAACAGGAGTCCCAACTCACATTTTTATAAACAAAACGGGTAATATCTTTTACAGCAGAGTAGGACCTATGACCGATAAAGAAATCGGAGAAAAGATAGAGGAGATTCTATAGTATGACATCTCAGGTTGGCTATCTAGTCGCCTTCGGTGCTGGCTTCGTCTCTTTCATTTCTCCGTGCGTTCTTCCTTTAATTCCAGGATACATATCCTACATTACTGGTCTTTCCCTGGAAGAACTAGAAACAGGAAAAGATCATATTAAAGATATCTTACTCGCCAGCTTACTCTTTGTTGCTGGATTTTCTCTTATCTTTGTATTGCTGGGAGCTACTGCTTCCTGGGGTGGAAGCCTTCTATTTAAAAATCGTCAGCTCCTCAATCGCCTCGCCGGAATATTCATTATAATAATGGGTCTAATTCTAATGGAAATAGTTAAACTCCCCTTTCTTTATCAGGAGAGACGCCTTCAATTAAAAAGCTCCTGGGGTAAAGTTTCTTCCTTCCCTTTGGGGATGGCTTTTGCCTTTGGATGGACACCTTGCATAGGACCAATCCTCTCTGCTATCTTGGGTTTCGCTGCTAGTGTTGGATCGTTAAGAGAAGGAGCTATCCTTCTTTTTTTCTACTCTATGGGTCTGGGGATTCCTTTTATATTAACCGCCCTTATTATGGAAAAACTAGTGGCTACATTTAGCTGGATAAAGAGACATTATCGTCTCATAAATCTTGTGAGTGGCGGAATCCTCATTGTTATGGGTATTCTCCTTTTCTTTAACCGCATCACCTACATAAGCATTCTAATTCAAAAAATACTCGATTAAATACGCTCTAGGCTGCTAAAAACACTCTGTGGATGGCACAGGTCCCATCCCTACAGCTTTTGCCCTTTAGGTTGGGTTAGACTGTGAACTGAACGGTAAACCGTGAACCAAATTAAATATTTTCCTAAAGTTTAATATAAGGCTTGACGAAATAAATCTATTAGGGTATCCTAATATCATAAGTAAAAAGACCCTTAGGAGGCATAATGAACACATCCCGAATAGAAGAGTATCTGGAGGCTATCTTTAAACTACAACAAAAAACTCACCCGGTAAGTATCGCCAGATTGGCAGAAAGCCTTAAACTTTCAGCTGCTTCTGTCTCTGAAATGATAAAAAAGCTCAAACAGAATGGTCTTGTTTACTACACCAAAAACAAAGGAGTCTGTTTAACTCGCAAAGGAGAAAATGAAGCGAAAAAGACCGTTAGAAGGCATCGCCTCTCAGAAAGACTCCTTACCGATATTCTGGGATACAAATGGGATGAAGTTCATGATGAAGCCTGCAAGCTGGAACATGCCATTGGTCCCGAACTGGAAGAGAAGATTGCCGAGAGTCTGGGTGACCCCCAAACCTGCCCTCACGGACACGGAATCCCTCGCCAAGATGGAACCCTGGTGGAGGAAAAGGCAAGACCCCTCAGTGAGCTGGACCCCGGAGAGAAAGCAACCATTGTAAGAGTTTTCGAAGAAGATTCTAAGATGCTTCATTATCTAGCAACTCTGGGGCTAATGCCTAACATTGAGGTGGAAATAGAAGAAGTGGCTCCTTTTGGAGGTCCTCTACTTATTTGCATAAAGGGAAAAAGTGGACGTGGTTGCAAGTATGCTCTGGGCAGAGAGGTTGCGTCCAAAATTCTGGTTAGCTGGAGGTAAGGATGCCTCTATCTTGTCACGGTGCTTTAAAGAAAATTAAAACTCAGACAGATTTTACTATTGCTCTGGCCGGTAATCCAAATGTGGGAAAATCTACAATCTTTAATCGCCTGACCGGCATGGGAGTCGTTACAGCCAACTATCCTGGAAAAACTGTGGAAGTTAATATGGCAACTACCAATTTTGGTCATCTTCAAATCGGTATCATTGACCTTCCGGGCACCTATGCTATTGGTGCCGTTTCTGAAGATCAGTGGGTGGCCAGAAGAGCAGTTCTGGATGGCAGACCGGATGTAATAGTAACCATAGTTGACGCTACTAATCTCAGCCGAAATCTTTATATGGTACTCCAGTTCCTTGATTTAGGTTTTCCCGTTGTCGTAGCACTTAATCTCATTGACCAGGCGGAAAAACAGGGATTGGCTACCGACACATCTATGCTCTCCAGACTCCTGGGAGTTCCCGTAATACCCACTGTTGCTACGTTAGGGACTGGATTGAATGAATTGATGGAAGCAGCCGTGGAAGTGGCACGCAATGGATCTAGCCTGGCACCTTTGAAATCCAGGTATGGGCAGGATATTGAAGAACCGATTGCAAGGTTAGTAAACTATCTCAACAGGTTTATTGTTGAAGCAGGGCCAGTTCCTTCTATGACTCCAAAGGGAAGATATCGCCATCGTCACGGACACGGGCCTTCTTTGAAGAAACTGCCTTACCATCTATCTTCCAGAGCGGTGGCTATGCTTCTGCTTGAGGAAGACTCTGAGTTCATCTCTTCAGTCCAAAATCTGCCCCGGGGACCTGGGGCTCTAAAAAAAGCAAAAGAGTTCAGCCGCGAAATTGAGCGGGAGCATGGTGAACAGGCAAGCCTGCGTCTTGCCCGTGAGAGACACGGCCTGGCAGGAACGATTGCCGCCCAGGCTCAAACCAGCCATAAAAAAGAATACAAAGCAGATCGCATCTGGCAATATACTACCTCCCCTATAACGGGAATCCCCATATTAATTGCAGTTCTTGGAGGTCTCTTTGCCTTTCTTTTCTTTGTAGGAAATATTCTTTCCACATTGTTCAGCAGCTTCTGGGCTACTTTTATCTCTGGTCCACTGGACGGTATTTTTTATTATCTTTTTGGCAAAGGCATAGTTTCTAATATCTTAATCTGGGGTTTCGATGCGGGCATTGAGGCAGCTTTAGCAGTCGGAATTCCCTATGTGCTTACCTTCTATTTCATTCTCTCATTTTTAGAGGATACCGGATACCTCAACTCGGCAGCATTTCTTACTGATCGAGTAATGCATAGACTGGGACTCCACGGAAGGGCTATTATCCCTATTGTAGCTGGAGCTGGGTGTAATGTGCCTGCAATTATTGGGACTCGTGTGCTCACTACCTTAAGAGAAAGAGTAATCGCTAGCACCCTCATTGTCCTGGTCCCCTGCAGTGCTAGAACCGCCGTTATTCTAGGTGCAGTTTCAGCCTTCGTAGGTTGGATGCCAGCTCTAGGTATATTTTTGATCACTTTGGTCCTGATCGCTTTAGTAGGTCTTGGCCTTAATCAAGCTATGCCTGGACAATCAGCAGGATTAGTTATGGAAATGTTTCCCTTCCGGGCTCCGACCATATCTCCTATGCTTAGGAAAACCTGGCATCGTTTCAAAGATTTTGTCTTCGTGGCTACTCCCATTGTGCTGGGCGGAAGTTTAGTGCTTGGCGCTCTTTATGAAAGTGAATACATATGGAAACTATCAGCTCCCCTTTCTCCTGTCGTGGAAGGATGGCTGGGTCTACCAGCGGTCGCAGGGCTTACTCTAATCTTTGCAGTTTTAAGAAAGGAGCTGGCACTGCAGCTACTGGTTACTCTAGCTATAGTTCAGTATGGCAGGGGGGCAAACAATCTTCTTAAGTTTATGAATGAAACCCAACTTTTTGTTTATGCCCTGGTAAATACTATTTATATTCCCTGCGTGGCTACTATTGCCGTCCTGGGGAAAGAGCTGGGCTGGAAGAGAGCAATAGCCATAATGACTTTTACTATCTCTTTGGCAATTCTTATGGGAGGAATTGTGTATAGAATAATACTTTTATTCTAAAGATCTAAGGTTCACAAGAATGGAAATTTTATACTTGGCAGAGAAAATATTTATCAGCAGAATTTACTCTCCAAGTACACTGATTGGAGGTACAAGTTATGAGTTTTTCAAAAAAAACCGCATTGACGTCAGGAGCGGTTCTCATCATAGTTCTATTCCTTATACTGCCTGTTGTTGCTGGTGCTTCAAATACATATAGCCAAACTGCCCAAGAAGCTCAAACTTATCTGCTTAATGCTGCAGAAGTTTACCGCAACGGGGAACCAGAGGAAGCAAAAAAGCTTATCGATAAAAGCTTCTTCGGACCATTTGAAAGCGAAGGTCTTGAAAAAGCAATCGAAACTCGCATATCTGAAAAGCGCGTATTTGAATTAGAGCAGCTATTCAAGCAGCTGAAGGCTTTAATCAATAACGGAGCTCCGGCGGCTGAGGTTGAGAATGTCGCAAACAAGCTTGGAAATATGTTGGAAGAGGATGGTTCCAAACTAGACACCAAAACTGGTTCCGTTGGAGCTACTTTTTCTACACCCTTTTTCCAGGCACTGATAATTATCATCAGAGAAGGTTTTGAGGCAATCCTCATAATAAGCGCCATAGTTACCTATCTTATTAAATCAGGCAACAATGAAAAAATCCGTACTGTGTACTCTGGAGCAGCAGGAGCACTTTTAGCCAGTATAGCGACAGCAATAATACTGAAGCTTCTTTTTTCCCGCACAGAAAGTTTTAGCGAAGAATTGTTGGAAGGGATAACTATGCTTCTTGCCGTAGCAGTTTTGTTCTGGGTTAGCTTCTGGCTTACGGGAAAAGTCCAGGCACAAAAATGGCAGGAATATATTGAGGGTAAAGTCAAATCTTCACTTTCGGCAGGTAATACCCTTGCTCTGGCTGCAGCTGCTTTTTTTGCTGTCTACCGCGAAGGTGCCGAGACTATTCTTTTCTATCAGGCTCTCATAACTGGAAATCAAACAGCAACCGTCTCAATAGCTCTTGGATTTATAACCGGCTGCCTTGCCCTGATTGGAATATTCTTTGTCTTCAGATATGGAAGCGTGCGGGTACCTATCAAACCGTTTTTCATTGTCACCAGCATTTTCCTCTATTGCCTGGCGATTATATTTGCAGGGCAAGGAGTAATGGAGCTACAGGAAGCTGGCGTAATTAGCACCACTGTGATAAGTGGTGTGCCTGTGATAGGTGCTCTTGGTATCTACCCAACCTGGGAAACACTTTTACTTCAAATAATATTAGTGGCAGCTGCATTAGGAGGAATTGTATGGCAAACTATTAATAGTCGTAGAAAAACACCCGGGTCTGCTGCGACAAGTCCAGCTCACGAAGAGGGTTAAGGTGGTTACTATAGACAAAGAAACCAAATTGAAAAAGATCAAATGCCCGCTGTGCGGATATAAATTTAATGAAGAAGAAGTTGAACAAGTATGCAACTTTTGTCCCAAATTTATGAGTTGCAGTCTTGTAATGTGCCCCAACTGCTGTCATGAATTTCCTGCTCCCAAGTAATCTAAAACCAGAGTTGCATAAGAGTCAAAATACCAAAAGCAGCAAAAAATATGGCAGCAATAATATGTACAGTATTTTCAGGTAAGAAACGCCGCATACGGTTCCCTAAAAATACAGTTAAGGCACTTACCAGAAACATTCCCATAGACGCTCCTAACCAAATTGTAAGTTGATTTACCTGTTTAGCCGCCAGAGCTGCAGTAGCGAGTTGAGTTTTATCTCCCAGTTCGGCAAGAAAGAAAGATATAAATACTGCAGCCAGGGGAGTGATTGCTCGACTTTTTATCTCTTCAGTTCGTTTATGCCAGTTTAAAAAAATCCAGATTGCAAAGGCAATAAATAATATTCCTACAGATATTTGAATCCATTCTTTTGGTAATGCATTGCGGAGAATTCGTCCAGCTGCTACTGCCAGAAGTTGGAGCAAGAGAATTGCCATAAGGATTCCCTGAAGAACCGTGCGTATCTTATAACGGGAAGCCAGAGCAAGGGTAAGAAGCTGAGTTTTATCCCCCAGCTCAGCGATGGCTATTAGGATGAACGCAGTTAAAAAGGTTAACATGTAAGAAATAATCCAGCTCAGAGCATTAAGCCTGGAGTTTCTTAGTCGGGAGTTGTCAGTCGACAGTCCAAACGTCTAAAGTGACTGGTAGCTATTGCCCTCTCCCGATCGTCCACTGCCGACTACTTTTACTCTCTGCTCTCAGCTCTTTGTTCTATGCTCTAAGCTCACCTTAAACTATTCTATCACTTTCTCAATCGTCCCCCCGCCCAGAACAAAATCTCCTTGGTAAAACACCACTGCCTGTCCAGGGGTTATAGCTTTCTGCGGCAATTTAAAAGTGACCGTAGCCCGGTCAGCATCAAGCGGTCCAATGACCGCCTCACTCTCACTATGCTTATAGCGAATCTTAGCGGTAACTTCGAGAGGCTCCGTAAGTCTACCAAAGGCTATCCAGTTCAAATTAGTCGCGGTTAAATGTCGTTTATATAAATCACTCTCTTCCCCCACGATAAGAGCATTTCTCTTTTCGTCTATAGCTACTACATAAAGGGGACGAGGATGGCTAATGCCAAGGCCTCTCCTTTGACCTACTGTATAAAAAATGATGCCCAGATGGTGACCTAGAGTTTTCCCTTCTATATTCAGAATAGGTCCCGGTATAACAACCTCAGGAATGTACTCCTTTAAAAAACGCCCGTAATCATTATCTGGAATAAAGCATATCTCCTGGCTCTCCTCTTTAGCTGCAACCGGAAGACAAAATTTACGGGCCAGCCTTCGTGTTTCTTCCTTGTCATAGATTCCTAGCGGGAATAGTGCATGAGCAAGTTGATGTTGGGTCATTGCATAAAGAACATAGGATTGATCCTTTTTCTTGTCAACACCCCTCATCAAAAAGTACCTTCCCTTGCTTTTGTCATACACAATACGAGCGTAGTGTCCCGTCGCCACATAGTCTGCTTCTATCTCCTGCGCTCTGCTAAGAAGGGCATCAAACTTTATATACTGATTGCAGCGGATGCAGGGGTTAGGGGTGCGCCCTTTTCGATACTCATCACAGAAGTCTGCTATCACCTTCTCAGCAAATATATCCTTGAAATTTAGCACATAATAAGTAATGCCCAGCTTGTTTGCTACTCGCCGAGCATCCTCAACTGCTGCCAAAGAACAGCAACCTCTGTATTCATCAGTCTCTTGGGCCACTTTAAGTGATGGCCAAACCTGCATTGTAATTCCAACCACTTCGTAACCACTTTCCACTAGAAGAGCTGCAGCAGTTGAGCTGTCTACACCTCCGCTCATTGCCACCACTACTTTTTTTCTCATTTACTTTCCTTTTTTTCTCCTTTTCCTCCTTTAGTTTTATCTATATAATCCTTGATTGCACCTTTGAGTGCATCTTCAGCCAAAACCGAACAGTGCATTTTTATGGGAGGCAGTCCCCCCAAAGCTTCTGCTACTGCCCGGTTGGAAACTTTCAGGGCCTCCTCAACTGTCTTACCCTTGACAAGTTCGGTTACCATACTGCTAGTGGCAATTGCCGCACCGCAGCCAAATGTTTTAAATTTGGCATCAACAATGATGTCATTCTCAACTTTAATAAAAAGCTTCATTACGTCGCCGCAGATGGGATTTCCTACAGTGCCTACGCCACTCGGATTCTCAATCTCCCCCACATTTCGAGGATTAGCAAAATGCTCCATTACTTTATCGCTATACATTGTCTTACCCCCTTCGATGAAAATGTAAAAATTAAAATCAAAAAATCAAAATCACAATTAAAAATCCAAAACGAATTGTTAAAATAATTTTGAATTTTGATTTGAAATTTTGCATTTTGCACTTTAAACTTTACATTCTTATTATGCCAGAGCGCTCATCGCTCTTAGTCTTTCTACAACTTGGGGAAGGACTTCCAATACATAATCAACATCTTCATCAGTTGTCGCCCTGCCTACAGTAAAACGTAAAGAACCGTGGGCAACCTCCGGGGAAATACCTATGGCCATCAGCACGTGAGAAGGCTCCAGGGAGGAGGATTGACAGGCTGAGCCAGTAGAAGCACAAATCCCCTTTGCATCCAAATTAAGCAACATCGACTCTCCCTCCACCTTTTCTATGCAAACATTGACGTTGTTAGGAAGCCTTTTTGTTGGATGACCATTTAGATTAATGTTTTCAATTCTATCGAAGAGTCCCTGAATTAACCGGTCACGAAGCTTTCTTGCTTTCTCTGAACTTTCTTGAAGCTTTTCATGAGCTATCTCAATTGCTTTTCCCAGACCTACAATACCGGGGACATTCTCTGTGCTCGCTCTTCTCTTTCTTTCTTGCTCGCCTCCGTGAATAAACCTCACTATTTTGGTCCCCCGTCGAATATAAAGAGCCCCTACTCCTTTGGGTCCATAGAACTTATGAGCTGACATAGAAAGTAAATCCACTCCTAGATCATCAACATTGATCGGCAAAGAGCCGATGGCCTGCACAGCATCGGTATGAAAATAAATCCCGTTTTCTTTCGAAATCCTTACAATCTCTTTAATTGGCTCAATGGTTCCAATTTCGTTATTAGCATACATAATGGAGACCAGGACAGTGTGTGGAGTAATAGCTTTTGCTACATCCTCCGGATCAACCAATCCATACTTATCAGTAGGAAGATAGGTAATGCTAAAACCTCTCTTCTGTAAGAATTTGCAGGTCTCAAGCACAGCATGGTGTTCAATGGAGCTGGTTATAATATGATTACCCTTCTTTTCTAGAGCATAGATAACACCTTCCAAAGCGAAATTATCGCTTTCTGTGCCTCCGCTGGTAAAAACAATCTCTTCAGGCTTTGCTCCAATAGCCTGAGCTACCCTCTCTCTTGCTTTCTCAATGGCTTCTTTGGCCTCCCTCCCTATAGAGTAGAGGGACGAGGGATTGCCAAAATGCTCTGTATAATAAGGAAACATCTCGTCAACCACTTCGGGATCGGTAGGAGTAGTTGCAGCATGATCCAAATATATTATCTTCATAGACCTCACCTACTTTCACAAAGTAACCTAAGTAAAGGAGTGATTCAGGCGACTGTTCTTTATGCCTTGTTCCTTGTTCCTGGTTCTTTACCTATGTCACTCCCACAATATACTGGGCACCAGAAACAAGGCACATTTTCACTCCTCACTTTTCACTTCCAATTTCCAACTCTTGACTGCTCCTAAGTACCTCATTCATGCTTCCGCTTCTGTATCCTTGTAAATCAAGAGCTACATATGTGTAACCCAGCTCTCTAAATCTTTGATTTATTTTTTTTCTAATTTCCATACTACAAGCTCTTTCCACTTCATCGTTTCCTACCTCAATCCGTGCAATCTCATGATGGTGACGTACTCGCACTTCCTTAAATCCCATTTTCCTCAGGAACCTTTCTGCCTCCTCAACCTGCCTCAGAGCCTTTAGCTCAATCCTATTCCCATACGGGAAGCGGGAAGCTAAGCACGCAAAACTAGGTTTATCCCAGGTGGGAAGGTGAAAACTGCGAGAGATCTCCCTTACTTCTTCCTTAGTTATCCCTGCCTCCATTAAAGGAGATCTCACTCCAAACTCCTGAGCTGCTTTAGCCCCAGGTCTGTAGTCTTTGACATCATCCACATTACTTCCATCTGCTATATATTTCATTCCGTGCTGTTGGGCTAGCCCGTTTAATATCCTAAAAAGTTCCTGCTTGCAATAGTAACAACGCTTTTCTGTATTGCTGGCGAACTGTGGGTTGGACAACTCCTCAGTTTTTACAATATAGTGTTCAATTCCCAGCTCTTTAGCTGTCTTCCCTGCCAGACTTATCTCCTCTTCTGGATAAGTCGGTGAGCTGGCCGTAACTGCAACAACGCTATCCTGACCTAGCTCATCAGCTGCTACCTTCAGCAGCAGAGTACTATCTACCCCGCCTGAATAAGCAACCAGTACGCTTTCCATGTCCTTTATTATTCCACGCAATAACCTTACTTTTGCTTCCATAGTATTTAGTAATAGTTATTCGTAATTAGTTATTAGTTGGACCCTTTCCAATTTCTAATTCCGAATTTCTAATTTCTCTATATTCCTCCGCCGTCTATAAATTCATACAGAATTCTGCTTTCATTCTTCTCTGATGAGGGATTATCAACAACGACCTCAACTTCTTCCCCTTTTGCCAGTTTGTTTATCTTTTCCTCCATATCATTCATTTTGCGCACAAGACATCGTATTGCTTCTGCTTCCGGGTCAGGTAACTGCCCATGTTCTAAAACATTTCTTGTCGAAATACGCTGTCCATTTTGTACCGTTACATGTCCTGGCACCCCAACTACCGTACTGTTAGGAGGAACATCTTTTACAACCACGGAACCAGCCCCAACTTTTACATTATCTCCAACCATTATTGCTCCCAAAACTCGAGCGCCAGCACCTATTACCACGCCGTTTCCTATAGTAGGGTGCCTTTTACCCTTCTCCTTACCTGTTCCACCGAGTGTTGCACCTTGATACATAAGTACATCGTCCCCTATTTCTGTGGTTTCACCGATCACTACACCCATTCCATGGTCAATGAAAAATCTTTCCCCAATTTTAGCTCCAGGATGTATTTCAATTCCGGTTATAAATCTACCCACCTGGCTGATTATTCTGGGTATCAGTGGAATATTACGTAACCAGAGGTAGTGAGCCAAGCGGTGTAGGAGTAAAGCATGAAGACCTGAATAGCAGAGAAGTACTTCTAAAGTGCTCCGTGCTGCTGGGTCTTTATCGAAAATTGTCTTGATGTCATTCTTTATCCGGTTAAACATTTAATAATTCCCCTCCTGTTAACTTTGAAAAAGAGGAGTGCTTAAATATCTTTCACCAGTGTCAGGTAAAATAACAACGATCATTTTTCCTTTACTCTCCGGTCTTTTTGCTACTTCGATGGCCGCAAAGGCTGCAGCTCCTGAAGATATCCCGCACAGCAGGCCTTCTTCCTTAGCCAGCTTCCTTGTAGTCTCAATAGCATCTTCATTTTGCACCTGAAAAACCTCATCAACAATATCCATACGAAGCACGTCTGGAATAAATCCCGCACCTATTCCTTGGATAGGATGGGGTCCTCTCTGTCCTCCAGAAAGAACAGGTGAGGCAGTAGGTTCAACAGCTATAGCTTTGAAACCTGGTTTAAGGGGTTTTATAACCTCTGTCACCCCGGTTATTGTTCCGCCAGTACCTACTCCACTTATTAAAATGTCCACCTGGCCATCGGTATCTTTCCAAATTTCTTGTGCTGTAGTTTCTCTATGAATCTTAGGATTGGCAGGATTTTTAAATTGCTGTGGTATAAAAACATTTAGATCTGAAGCAGCAAGCTCCTCCGCTCTCTTAACCGCACCAGGCATTCCCTCTTCACCTGGAGTAAGAATGAGTTCTGCGCCCAAAGCTTTAAGGAGCGTTCGCCTTTCCATACTAAAAGTTTCTGGCATAGTAAGAGTCAAACGATAGCCTTTGGCTGCACAGACAAAAGCAAGAGCTATTCCAGTATTTCCGCTGGTTGGCTCAACAATAACCGTATCTTTTTTTATGAGCCCAGCTTTCTCTGCTTCTTCAATCATGCTAGCACCGATCCGGTCTTTAACGCTGCTCAATGGATTGAAGGATTCAAGCTTGCCCAATACTGTAGCTTCAATTCCCTTAGTAAGTCTACCAAGTTTAACAAGTGGTGTGTTTCCGATAAGCTCTGTTACATTGTTTGCAACTCTTGCCATCATTCCTCCTTATTTCGTTCACCGTTAATTACGCTATTACCCTTTTACTCAATTACCCAATTATTTCTTTTGGAGCCTGACTCTCTGCTTTACGCTTCTCAAATGTGATACATCGCTCCCATTCTTTCTACACGCCTGCGGTTCTTGGCGCACATCTCACCAATGGTAATAGAGTCCAAAGCTTCTAGAATAGTACTTTGAATACCCTTCCATGCATCTCGGATTACGCAAAGATTACTAAGATCACAGCGAGGGTTTGATTCCTCAGATATGCATTCCATCAAAGTAAGTGGGCCTTCTATAGCTTGAATTACATCTGCCAAAGTGATTTCATAAGGCGAACGAGTGAGCCGGTATCCTCCCTGTGCTCCTCTTATGCCTTCAACTAATCCCGCTTTCTTAAGGCTTGCCATAACCTGTTCTAAAAATCTTTCTGGAATAGCCTGCCGCCGTGAAATTTCCTTAACCTGGACAGGCCCTTCGCCTACGTGGAGAGCAATATCGATAATAGCCCGTACTCCATACTCTCCCTTGGCCGAAAATTTCATTTTATATCCTACCTTTCCGATAAACTTTGCCTTAATAATACAGGCCCGTAAAGTTAAAGTCAAGTATTTTAGTAGGAAATAAAAACAGCCTCATAGGCGCAAAGCTGCACGCCAAAAATCTCCAGTTATGACTAACAGCCCGGGTTAAGGTTGTGGCTTGAGCCTTGAGCCTTCAGCCTTGAACCTAAAATAACTTTCTTTTTGTTTGCAGCATTACATTAAAGCAGTATAATCACAAATAGGCTGTAAGGCTATGGAGCTCCAAGGCTCTATAAATAACTTCATGACTCATATATGCAACATAGGTCATATTTAGTTATTGTGTATTTTGATCTTAGAACCTTACAGCATTAGAGCTTTACAGCTTTTCTACTATCAAAAGGGGGTTTTGCTATGGCTAGCGTCAGAGTACATCTCACTTTTCCAGCAAAACTGGTAAGAGAACCTGTTATTTATAACTTGGGTAAGAAGTTTAATATAGTAACGAATATTCGGCGGGCAAATGTAGACGAAAAAACCGGTTGGGTTGTTTTGGAGATTACCGGTATAAAGGAGGAACTGCAAAGAGGCATCAAATACCTGGAGTCACTGGGTGTCCAGGTAAAGCCCATATCAGGAGATGTTTTAGAGAGCTAGTAACCCATATTCAGAAGACCGGTTTCTGCCTCTTTTCACTATTGTAATTAAAGCCCATCCTATTAGGTTATATAATAATCATCCACACACTTGCTCATAATCTATAAGTTCTTTAATAGTCGGATTCTTTCCACATAGAGGACAATCCTGGTCTTTACGAACCTTGACCTCCCTGAAAGTCATTTCAAGAGCATCATATATAAGCAACCTGCCCTTAAGAATCCTTCCTTTACCTATAACGATTTTTAGAGCCTCTATAGCTTGAATAGTTCCAATAGTCCCAGCAACTCCACCTAAAACGCCTGCTTGTTGACAGTTAGGTACTGTCCCTGGCGGAGGAGGCTCCCTAAAGATGCAGCGGTAGCAAGGCCCTTCTTCCGGAATAATAGTAGTAGCCTGGCCATCGAAACGCAGGATTGCTCCGTGAGCCAGAGGCTTCTTCGCCATAACACAAGCATCATTCACTAGAAAGCGTGTAGGAAAGTTGTCAGTCCCATCAACGACAACATCATAATCTTCAATGAGATTAAGAATGTTTTCCGAATTCAGTCGAAAGTTGTGGGTAATCACTACGGTCCCCGGATTAAGGATTTGAAGCTTTTCCTGGGCGGAGGCCGTCTTTGGCCTTCCCACATCAATAGAAGAATGAAGTATCTGCCTCTGCAGGTTACTGAGATCAACATTATCACTATCCACTATACCCAAGGTTCCCACACCGGCAGCAGCAAGATAAAGGGCGGCTGGAGAACCTAACCCACCGGCACCTAAAACCAGAACTTTGGACTGGCATATTTTCTCCTGCCCCTTACCACCTATTTCAGGAAGGATTATATGGCGACTATATCTTTCTATTTCTTCTTCAGTAAAGTTAGCCATTATCTATCATCCGTTTCGTATTACATGTTTCGAGTTATAAGACAAGCCTGGAGCCTAGAGCACCCAGTGCGGAGTAAACAGTCGGGAGTGGGGAGTAAAGAATTGGCGCGAAGATTCATGCTCTTGCGGTCGACTCCTGACTGCCGACTCCCGACTAAGAAACTCTCATCTATCTAAAATACTGCTCCATACTAAGATATCTCTCGCCGGTATCCGGGAGAACAACTACGACCGTCTTCTTCTCACCTATTTCTTCTGCTACTTTACAGGCAGCCCAAGCAGCTGCACCTGCGGAGATCCCAACCAGCAATCCTTCTTCTGCAGCAATTCTTTTCGACATTTCATAGGCTTGTAAGTCATCAACCTGTATAATCTCATCTACCACATTCAGGTTAAGTACCTGAGGAATGAATCCTGCACCAATTCCCTGAATCCGGTGAGGTCCCGGGGACCCTCCGGAAAGAACAGGGGAATTAGCTGGCTCGACTGCAACAATTTTTGTCTCACGGTTTAGTTCTTTAAGCACTTCGCCAACTCCAGTTATAGTGCCTCCAGTCCCCACTCCTGCCACAAAAGCATCTACCTTTCCATTCATTGCTTCCACTATCTCTCTGGCAGTGGTTTGGCGGTGTATCATCGGGTTAGCAGGATTATTGAATTGCTGAGGCATAAAGAATCCCTTATTATCGGCAACTAACTCCTCCGCTTTTTTAACTGCTCCCACCATCCCATCAACTCCCGGAGTTAAAACAAGTTCAGCTCCAAAGGCAGCAAGCAGGCTCCTTCTTTCCAGGCTCATAGTCTCAGGCATTGTAAGAACAAGACGGTAACCCTTAACAGCAGCAACCAAGGCAAGACCAATTCCTGTATTTCCACTTGTGGGTTCAATAATAGTCATACCCTGCTTCAATTTTCCCTCTTTTTCCGCTTCTTCAACCATGCTTAAGGCTATACGATCCTTAACACTCCCGCCGGGGTTGTTTGACTCAAGCTTTCCCCAGACCACCGCTGCTTTTTTATTTACTACTTTGTTAAGTCTTACGATAGCAGTATTTCCAATCAAGCTCAGCACACTGTGGTTTCGCGAATTTTCTTTTTCTTTTATTTTTGCTTTTTGATTTTCAATTTTTGATATTTCTTCTCCCCCTCCCATAAAGTAAAGGAATTCAACCTTATCTCCTTCCCTGATAACTGTTTTCGAGAACTTTTCTCGTTCCACTATCTGCAAGTTTAACTCAACGCTTACCATATGAGGATCGACTTCCTGCTCCTTAAGCAGTTTAGTAATAGTCATTCCTTCCTTTATAGTTTCTTCTTTTCCGTTCACAGTAACCGCAATCATTTGCTCAAACCTCTCCCCTTCTCTATTTTTAAAAACGCCTCTTCAACCTTTCCCTCTTTAATCCAAAAAGCTTTAAGGTCCGGTTTAAAAATGTTTTGAAGAGAAACAATAATATAAATAACATCAGGATAGAATGCCAGCTCGATATCACGTTCAGAAGGATGCGCCTGGCTATGGGGATGAGAATGATAAATAGCTGCCATCTCCATACCGCTTGACCGCATATCTCTTACTGCGGCAAACTGTTCCCGGGGATCCATAAAAAACGTAATAGAACTTTTATCGGTATTGGTCATCCTGTAAATTTTTTTTATTGTCTTCCCGTTACCAGCCAGAATTCCACAAGCTTCACCGGGATATTCCTGTTTACAATGTTCGACTATCTGATCTAATAAAACTTGGCTAAGTACCAATTCGCCTTCCAGCTCCTTCGCCTAAAGTGCCCGCAATCTTTTCATCCCTGTCTTTCTTCATCTCCCACAGCATCTTTACAATTATCTGCAGGCTAATAAGGCTTGCCGACACTATCAGTAAATATGTAGCTGCTTTTCCTGCTCCAATAGTTTTAAGAAAAATACTGGTAGCAGTTATCAGCATCGTGGCCGCAAGGCATGCTTTAATGTACACTCCTTTTACATAATCCGTGGCAATAACTCCAATATGTGTACCAACTCCAGCACCTAAAAGCATGAAAAGTGCAGCAAATATGTCCACCCTTCCCTTAAGTGCATAGGTAAAAGCCCCATAGGCTCCGGAAAAAAATATCTCCATTAAATCTGTTCCCACTGCAACGGCCGTAGGCATACCCACCAGGTATAGTAGAGCGGGAACCCTAATAAACCCTCCACCTACGCCCAACAGTCCTGCAAGAAAACCAGTAAAAAAACCAACTCCTAAAAGAATCCAGAATGAGATAGAAGGAATCCTGGAGGTGGGAAGGGAAAGCGTTGGTTTAAGCTTTACCTTTTGGATCCTGTTTGACATATTTCTCTGCAGATAGTCATCTTCTTTCGAAAAATGCCGGGCTCTAAGGTATTCCCAGAGCATAAAAGAGCCAACCAACAGAAGTATAAAAATATAGATGAGTCTTATGACAGGTTCAACCAGACTTTTCCCCTCCAGCCATAAAACAAAACGAGCACCAAGCTCCACTCCAGGTACAGTACCTAGAACCAGTACTGCTGCAGCTCGTATATCAACGTTTCCCTGCTTCCGGTGTCTGATGCTACCTATCATAGATTTACCCATAATATGCGCCATGTCTGTCCCAATAGCATACGCCATAGGAAATCCCAGGATATTAAGCGCCGGGGTTACAATGAAAGCTCCCCCCACTCCAAAAAAACCTCCGCAGACCCCCACTACAAATCCGATGAGAATCAGAAGCCACGGATTAATAACCACGTTCGAGATAGGAAAATGCATGAGCTCCTCATTCTTGCCTATTATTTCGTTTAGGCTTAAGGCCAACCATCGTAAGCATTCTACCCATAGTAATACTCAAAATTATTCCTTCTGCAGCAATGGATAATATTGCCACCAACGCATAGAGAAGCAGATTATACTTGTGTAACTGCACAACCCATTCGATGTAAATAGCCATTTTGTCTCCTAAATCTGGTAGTCGTATTGTTTCACTGCCCATTCCTTAAGAACCTCTGCTACTTCCGGTCTTGTAAACTCAGTGGGCAGGTCCTGTCCACGTCTCAGCAGTTCTCTTACCTTAGTGCCAGACAGCGAAACGTGATTGTCTGAATCATGAGGGCAGGTCTTATAAGATACCATCCCATCGCAAAGCCGGCAGTAGAAAGTGTAATCAAAGAAAAGCGGCATAATCCCCATTTCCTGAGGTTCAAATTCATCAAAGATGTGATGGGCATCGAAGGAGCCATAATAATCACCCACTCCAGCGTGATCCCTTCCTACGATAAAATGAGTACATCCATAATTCTTACGCACAAGAGCATGAAAGATGGCCTCCTTCGGTCCCGCATATCTCATAGCAGCGGGAAGCACCCCAAGTAAAACTCTTTCCTTAGGATAGTATTGTTCCAACAACACTTCGTAGCACCTTATACGCACATCGGCAGGGATATCATCATCCTTGGTGGCACCCACGAGCGGATGAAGCAAAAGGCCATCCACCACTTCAAGAGCACATTTCTGAATATGTTCGTGTGCACGGTGAATTGGATTTCGGGTCTGGAAACCAACAATTCTCTTCCAGCCCCTTTCTCTAAATATCTTCCTCGTACTTTGTGGATCAAGACGATAGGAAAGAAAATCTGTATGCGTTGGTTTTGCCAAAAGATTTATCCTTCCACCTATAAGGATGTCACCTGACTCCTCGAGATACCTCACACCCGGATGGTTGGTATCAGTCGTCGCATATACCTGAAAAGCCTCCCTTTCCTTATCAAAGGAAAAGAGTTCTTCTACTTCTAAAACAGCTAAAACATTTCCGCTATTATCTTCCAACGCGATCTCTTCAGAATTTTTGATAGCATCTAGTTCTTCGTAAGTAATAGAAAGAGTTATGGGGATTGTCCAGGGCAACCCATTGGAGAGCCGCATATTTTGAAGTACATTTTCATAATCCTTTTTACCCATAAATCCTTCCAAAGGACTGAATGCCCCGGAGGCAATGAGCTCAAGATCAGAAAGCTGTCTGGAGTTAAGCCTGACCCTCTTAAGAGTCAGCGCAAGTTCACTCAGAGCTTCCTTTTGGCCATCTTTGATTTGCCGATCTATTAATTTTGCTCCATGGGGTTCAATGGTCATTATTATCTTTCTCCCAATTTAAGTTGAAGCTTCGTTTCTTGTGACTTTGCGGCTGAGGTGGAGTCCGCATTCTTTACTCTCAGGAGTTTCCCACCACCACCGGCCTGCTCTTGGATCTTCGCCTGGTTTTATCGCTCTGGTACAAGGAGCGCAACCTATACTGGGATAGCTCTTATCATGGAGAGAATTATAAGGAACTTGATTTTCTCTTATATACTGCCAGGCTTCTTCTTCTTTCCAGTCGGCCAAGGGATTTATCTTAAGAATAGAGCCGTGAGCTTCATCAATTTCCAACTTCTTTACTTCGCTTCTGGTTACTGATTGTTCTCGCCGCAAACCACAAATCCAGGCAGAGCGTCCTGATAAAGCTCGTTCAAGAGGCTCAACCTTCCTTATTCCACAGCAGAGCTTTCTTAACTCTATGCCCTGGTAGAAGAGATTAGGGCCATACTCGCTTATCATCTTTTCAACTGCTTCAGTTTGAGGATAGAAAACACTAAATCTTATCCCATATTTACTGCTAATCTCCTCCATGACATCATAGGTCTCCTGGGGAAGTCTTCCTGTATCAAGAGTAAAGATTTTTACATGCGGATTTATCCTAAACAACATATCAATAAGAACGGCGTCTTCCGCTCCAAAGCTTGATGCCAGCGCAACCTTATCACCGTAAGTTTTCACTGCCCACTCAAGTACTTCTTGAGCAGTCATATTTTCAAGCTCTTCCTGTGCTGCCGAAAAATTCTTTATCTTTTCCATCACCACTCCTTTGTTTGGTCGCCATGTAGCCAGGTACCCTCGTGACCTGGCGAAAAATTCTCAGGTTCTCAGGCTCCTTTCTTGATGAGCACTTTGAAATGAGAACCTACACGCTCGACTTTTAAAATGTTATGGCCTTCCTCTTGCGCACTTCTGGGAACATTTCGGATTGGTTCACCCTCATCCAAAAGCACCTCAAGGAGCTCGCCTACAGCCAGCTCTTCCAGTTTAAGTTTTGTCTTAACAAAATTTATCGGGCAAATAATCCCTCTCAGATCAAGGAGATAAGTTTTTTCAGCACTCACTCAGAGCTTCCCCTTTCTTTGATTACTCTCTATGGACTTCGTACCTAAATGTTTCTAGGCCAACTCTGTTAATTAATTCTCCTAAACGCTCACCTTTGGGTGAAAGTCTCTCGTAGGTTTTTAGAATCTTCTCTATGAGTTCAACACCCTCGTCACCGGAGACAAATTCTGCAAAAAGCACACCTAGCTGGGGAAATTTACCCCACTTTCCTCCAACATACACGTTCCATCCCTGGCGTCTTATCTTTAGAACATCCTTAGGGCAGATGAGAACGCACTTTACGTCATGAATACACTTTTCGCGGTCGATAACGGGTTTGCCATCAACAAGCTTAAGCGCGCCAACAGGGCAGGCGTCTTCGCACAGCCTGCAACTTATGCATTTCTTATCGTCTGTCTCTTCAAAGACCGGCTCGGCTACACCCATGAAACCTACATCGTTTTCATTGGGTTTTGCGCAGGAGTTGGGGCAACCTGTCACTCCCATCTTAAATTTATGGGGCAGGCCACCCCTGCCATAAAAAACCTCATCAAGCCTTTTCCCGTAAGCTTGAGTATCTTGAAGTCCCCAGGGGCACCAGGCAGCGCCCGGACAACCGGTCACTACGCGCACCCTGGGCCCGCAAGCTCCAAGATCAAGGTTCACACTCTTGAGCTCCTCTACCACTTCACTGAAATCTTCAAAATTAACAAAAGGGATTTCTATTCCCTGCCTTACCGTGATGTGAAGAAAATTCTGACCGTATCTCTCAGCAATTTCAGCTACCTTCTTTGCTTGCTCAGACGTTATTCTGCCTACTGGGATACGAAGCCTCACTGAGAAAAGATCAGGCTGCTTTTGCTTAATCAGACCCCCTGCTTTGAGATCAGCCAGGTCTAATTTTGAAAGCTTCGCTCTTGGCGATTTAGTGGATTTTCTCTGTTTGCTTTCTTTGATTCTTTGAGGATTAGGTTTATCCAAAGTAATCCTACCTATCCTATCGGAATTAGTTATTTTGTTTTATAATATCAAACACCTTTTAAATCTGTCAATAAAAATCTTGTACTTTTTTTGATAATGCCGACCGGAATCCAACCAACAACTCCCAAAATTAACCACCTGCTACGGCCGGGATAACTGAAACATCGTCCCCATCCTTTACTTTAGTAGAAAGGCCTTCCAGGAAGCGCACGTCCTCGTCATTAACATAAACATTAACAAAACGCCGAATCTCCCCTGATTCATCCATTAGGCGTTCCTTTATTCCAGGATAGAGTTTCTCCAAGGCAGTTATCACTTCAGCAATAGTCTTTGCGTCAACAGCAATCTCTTTCTCTCCTTTGGTTACACTCTGCAAGGGAGTAGGTATCCTAACTAAAACACTCATCTTAACCTCCTATCTTAGCTTTTGGCTATTGGCTATTTTGCTTTTTCCAGCCCATGAGCTATGAGCCATCAGCTCAGTTGACCGACTGATTTTAAAACTTTTCCTTTGAATGATTCTAAAGTTGGTTTAATCAGGGTTGGTGGTTCTACGGTATCCTCAACCGCTTCTATAGTTTTTAGTCCAGCTCCAGTGATGTACACTACTGTAACATCATCCCGCTTTATTTTTCCTGCCTTAACCAGCTTCTTCAAAACCGCAACGCTTACTCCTCCTGCAGTTTCAGCGAAGATACCTTCAGTCTGAGCAAGAAGTGTAATTCCTTCTATGATCTCTTCATCGCTTACCTCTTCTAAATAACCCCCGGTTTCTCTTACGGCCTTAAGCGCATAATATCCATCAGCAGGATTTCCGATAGCCAGGGATTTCGCAATAGTCTGTGGCTTAACAGGATGAATATTCCAGCTCTTTCTCTTGAAAGCATCTACTACGGGAGCACAACCTTTTGCCTGGGCTCCGCTTATCTTTAGGGCAGCCTTATCTGTCAAACCCAAAATCTGTAATTCCTGAATACCCTTGCGTATTTTTGTTAAAAGTGAACCAGATGCTACTGGCACTACAAGATGATCTGGGGTTTTCCATCCCAACTGTTCAATTGTCTCAAATCCCAGTGTCTTGGAGCCTTCTGCGTAATAAGGGCGAATGTTTATATTTACAAAAGCCCATCTAAATTCATTTGCTATCTCACTGCATAGGCGGTTCACCTCATCATAGCTTCCCTCTACACCTACCAGATTAGGTGCATAGATAGCTGAACTTATAATTTTTCCCTTTTCCAAATTTGCAGGAATAAAGATATGGGCTGAAAGTTTTGCCCTGGCTGCATGAGCGGCAACTGCATTAGCAAGATTACCTGTAGAAGCACAAGCAACGGTCTCAAAGCCAAACTCCTTAGCTTTTGTCACTGCGACAGAGACCACTCTATCTTTAAAAGAATAGGTAGGATTCGCTGTATCATTCTTAAGGTAGAGGTGCTTTAGCCCCAGATCTTCAGCAAGCGGACCCGCCTTCAATAGCGGAGTAAAACCTGCCCCCAAATCAACCGGTTCGGTTTCAACTGGAAGCAGCTCCTTATATCTCCAAATTGAAGGAGGACCCTTATCAATCTTCTTGCGAGAAATCTTTTTAGTAATCTCTGCATATTTATAAACAACCTCTAAAGGACCGAAGCAAAATTCGCAGACATAGATAGGTTCGAGTGGATATTCTCTTTTACATTCTCTACAAACCAAACCTTTGACATTTGCCATTTGTCTCACCCCCTTCCTTTTAAAAATGTAAAGATCAAAGTGTAAAAATCAAAATTTAAAATGCGTATCAAGCTTGGGAGTCCAGAACGAAAAAACTCTTTTTGAATTTTGCATTGCCATTTTACATTTTGAGATTTTAATTTTGTATTTTCCAAATAAAAAACCCCTCATCCCAAAGGGACGAGAGGTTATATTTTACCTTCGCGGTACCACCCTAATTTGCCAGTGCCTTACGACATTGACCTTATCGAGTACGGATACCTGGCTTTTGTTAAATCCCTTATTCCTCAAGGTTTAATCTAATATGCCAGTTACTATCGATACTCTAGCTTCAGTTAACGGAAGCTTCCGTCCGGTTTTACTTACCCTGCTACGGAGGGGCTTTCCTCCGGAAACTCAGAGAGCATGTTCATCTACTTTTTAGGTATCGGTTTGCACCTTGCCCGACTCTCTTAAACCCTATTGGGCAGACTACTCCCTCTCCTCATTGTCTTTCAAATGTGTATTTCCAAAAAGATACCAAATTTTATCTACTATTGTCAATAGTAGTTTGATAAAATATTATAATAGAATTTGTCCATGGTTAAAATGGTTAAATTTAGGGAAAGATTGTAAAGACCATTTTACAGAATCTGCAATACTCAAGCACAAGAAATTGCTAAATAAGGATGTTGCTTGACGTATAATACTATAGTTTACTTTGACTAATAATCACAACCAAGCTTTTTATGCAACAAGCTGTCCTCGTTGTGCGAAATGCAATCAATTTTAAGGAGGGGTTAGATGAAGATTACAAAAGAGATGACAATTGCTGAAGTAGTTGAGACCTATCCCAAAACTGTCGACGTCTTTATGCGTTACGGTTTAGGTTGCTTGGGATGTGCCATTTCCCGAATGGAAAACATCGAGCAAGGAGCTGCAATGCACGGTATCGATATCGATACATTGGTCGCTGATTTAAATAAAGTAGTTGATAGCCAAGAAAAATAGGAGGCTGAGGAAGGAGCAGCCGTGAAGCTGCAAACCAAGATTAGTAGGGTACAGAAAAGGGATGGCAGAGTTGTAGAATTTGAGCCTCAAAAGATTATAAACGCTATCCATAAAGCACTTCAAGCAGCGAAAGTTAAAGATGGCAATGTATCGGAGGAACTGGGCCGCGAAATAGTAAAACACCTGGAAACAAAATTTGCAGGGCACATTCCTTCTGTCGAAGAGATTCAGGACATAGTTGAAGAGTTCCTGGTTAAGCGAGGTTATTCTCAGGTTGCCAAGGCATATATTTTATACCGGCAGCGCAGAGCTGAAATAAGAGAAGCCAAAAAGTTTTTTGGTGTCGAGGACGAACTTAAACTTCCGGTAAATACTATTCGCGTTTTAGAACGAAGGTATCTTCTGCGGGATGACCAGGGTAAAATAAGCGAGAGTCCCTCCCAGATGTTTAAGCGTGTGGCCAAGGCTGTTGCTCTTGCAGAACTTAATTATGATCAGGAAATAGATATTGAAAGAATAGCACAGCGGTTCTACAGCTTGATGTCTTCTCTAGAATTTATACCGAACTCTCCAACTCTGATGAATGCAGGTACCAGCCTTGGACAGCTTTCCGCCTGTTTCGTATTACCGGTGCAAGATTCTCTTCCTTCAATCTTCGACGCAGTTAAAAATATGGCCCTCATCCATCAGTCAGGTGGAGGTACTGGATTTTCCTTCTCTAAAATCCGCCCTAAAGGAGACGTGGTACGGTCTACTCACGGTATTGCCTCAGGTCCAGTCTCTTTTATCCGGGCCTTCGATACAACTACTAGCATTATCAAGCAAGGAGGAAAGCGCAGGGGTGCGAATATGGGCATCCTGCGTTTTGATCACCCGGATATTCTGGAATTTATTACTGCTAAATCTAAAGAAAATTTTCTCCTCAATTTCAACCTCTCGGTTGCGGTAACTGATGAATTTATGGAAAAAGTGAAAGAGGATGGAGAGTATTATCTTATTAACCCTCGAACCAATCAACCGGTAAGAAACCTGCAAGCTAGGGATGTCTTTAATCTCATAGCAACTATGGCCTGGAAGACTGGAGACCCGGGACTCATCTTCATTGATAGAATCAACCAGGATAATCCAACACCACAAATAGGAGAGCTGGAAAGCACAAACCCCTGTGGAGAACAGCCCCTACTACCCTACGAAAGCTGCAATCTAGGCTCTATCAATCTTTCCAAAATGGTAGATGGCGCTCAATTCAATTGGGATAAATTTGGGCAGGTCATTAAGACTTCAGTACATTTTCTGGACAACGTAATCGATGTGAGTAAATTCCCCTTACCTAAAATTGAAGAGATCACAAAAGCAAACCGCAAAATTGGATTAGGAATAATGGGATTTGCTGATGCACTAGTTATGCTTGGTATTCCCTACCACTCTGAAGAAGCAATATCCTTCGCTGATAAACTAATGAGCTTCCTTAAAGAGGAGTCTCATAAAGCATCAGCGAACCTGGCTTCAAAAAGGGGAGCTTTCCCTAACTTTAAAGGGAGTATATATGATCGTCAGGGAAAACTGGCTATGCGCAACAGCACAGTTACAACTATAGCTCCTACTGGAACCATAAGTATAATTGCCGGCTGTTCAAGTGGTATTGAACCAATCTTTGCTATCTCTTTTGTGCGTAGCATTATGGAGGGAACTCAACTGCTGGAAGTAAATCCCACCTTTGAAAACGTTGCGAAAGATAAGGGATTCTACAGCACTGAGTTAATGATGAAAATCGCTAAAACTGGTTCAATCCAGAATTTTGAAGAGATCCCGGAAGAGACAAGAAGAGTTTTTGTCACCGCCTTTGATATAGCTCCTGAGTGGCATGTTAGAATGCAAGCCACATTTCAGAAACATACCGATAATGCTGTATCGAAAACTATAAACTTCGCCCCCGAGGCAACAGTAGAAGATGTGAAAAGAGTCTATCTGCTTGCCCATGAACTAAAATGCAAGGGTATTACCGTATATCGGTATGGAAGCAAAAAAGAGCAAGTGCTGTACATTGGAAAAATTATGGGGAAAGAAATAGGCGATACTCTAGAATATGTGAGCGCGGATTCCGAATACGCAGGAGGTTGCCCCGAACCAGTGTGCCCTTATTAAGCAGAGAAAATAGAGAAGAGAGCAGAGAGTGCAAACATAAAGATTTTTCTCTAAGCTGTCTGCTCTTTGCTCTAAGCTAAAGGGGGATTAGGTGAAAACCTACATAGTCTGCACTGACGGCCAGATACCTGCCGAAAGAAAACCATTCACTAACATATACGATAATCATTATGCGGAACGTTTTATCCGCCATCTCTCGGATGATGCCACCCTTTGTACGGGCTGCGGACAAAATTGTATAAGTTGCAGACTGTCTTATAAGATCGATTTTGCTCCTCAAATTGCAGGGACTCTTATTATCCCTAGTGAGTTGCTCTATTATATAGATACCCCTGAGTCTTTTTTACCCCGAAAGCTACCTGGGCATGAGATATTGATAGCAATAAATATCCACGAAGACATACTGCTTGCTCTTCCTCCCCGTGCTAAAAAAGCGGGAGCCAAAGCACTGATAGTTCCTATCGAGGACCCTGATTGGCTAAGTAAGTGGGCGCGCAACCGTCTTGCCCAAGTATGTGCAAAAATTGGTTTAGAATTCGCAGCACCAAAGCCTTTTTGCAGCTTGGATTTTAATTCTTTTCACCCCCACATAAACAGGTTTATAAAATATTACCGCATAGGGAAACCCGAACTTAAAATCAAACTTCATAATAAAAAGATAAGTGGAGCAAAAGTCATAACAAGCGCGCCTTGCGGTGATACATACTTTGTTGCCCATAACCTCAAGGGAGTATCCGTAGATTCCAAAATACATGAAGTGGTATCAAAATACTGGCACAGCTATCCCTGTACGGCAAGTATGAAAATGGATTATGAGCTGGGCGACACAATCCTGCACAAAGGCGGTTACCTTCACTATGAAGCAGTGGATAATGCAATCGAAGAGGCACGTCAAAATAAAGCGCTTAAACTGCAAGACGTAAACCACAAGTAGGCTGTAAGTATCGAGTCTTGAGAATATCAAAAATTAAAGAGGAAATATCACGAACAATATCAAATATTCAAAAACAATCCAGTTTCGATAGAGTCCAATTCCTTTATATTTAAGTTTTTGGTCTGTATTTTTAGTTTTTGATATTTGATTTTTTATTTTACTCATAACTTATGGTTCATAACATTTTACTTGCTACTCATTTAATCCCTTCTTCCAACTGGTAGGTTTCAAAATTTTACTCAAGGGTATAACAGCTTTTAAAATGGGGTGGTAATAATGAAAGTATCCGACATTATGACTAAGAGAGTTCTAACTGCAAAGAAGGATGACCCTATCAAAGAAGTTGCCAAACTGATCTATGAAAACCGAATAAGTGGCATTCCTATTGTCGACAATGAAAACAGACTGGTTGGCATCGTTTCTGAAAAAGACATTCTCAAATCTATGTATCCAAGCTACGACGAATTCTTTGAAGATCCCCTACCTAATATGGATTTTGAAAGAATGGAAGAACGTTATAAAGACGCGGGTAACCATCAAGTAAAAGAGATTATGACTTCTAATGTACTAACCCTTCCTCCTGATACGCCAATTCTCAAGGCTGCCTCAACCATGATCCTCAAGAGGGTACGAAGAATCCCCATAATTGAGTCCGGTAAATTAGTGGGCATTATAAGCCAGGGAGATATACACCAAGCTATTTTCCAAAAAGAACTTGGTAAATCAAAGTAATTAAAAAGAAGGAACCTTCCTTAAAATATAAAATATATTATCGGATAATAATTTGGAAATAGATTTGCAAATGTTTTGAAGAGCAAGGGTAGAAAATTTCCAGGCCGAAAGGAGGTGCACTGGTTTAGTTTTATCAGTATCAGAAACATATCAGGGAGGTGTTTATAATTGACCGAACCACTAATTAAAGGACTTAGTCGAAGAGATTTTCTTAAATGGTGCAGTGCCACTGCAGTCATGCTTGGTCTTTCAAAAAGTTACGTTCCACAGATCGCAGCAGCAGTAGAAGCAGCTTCAGCAAAGCCTCCAGTCCTATGGATACAAGCACAAGCTTGTACGGGCTGTGCAATTTCAGTCATCAATAGCGAAAGTCCCTCAGCAGCAAACCTGGTCCTGGATATCTTATCATTTCGCTTCCAACCTAACATCTCCGCGGCTACTGGAGACGTAGCTATTAAGGCCATAAATGACACTATTGAAAACGAGAAAGGAAAATATGTTCTTGTCTTTGAAGGGGCAATTCCCGACAAAGAAGATGGACTGTATTCTATGTTTGGTGAAGAAGACGGTAAACCTATAACAGCTTTGGATTGGCTTACGAAAGCTGGGGATAACGCTGCTGCTATTGTAGCAACAGGTGCCTGCGCTTGTTGGGGTGGAATTCCACGGGCAAACGCCGAGGTAACAGGAGCAAAAGGAATTTCCTTTACAGGAACAAGCAAAGGCGGAGCTTATGCTGGAGGGACACCAGTAGTTAACATATCAGGTTGCCCACCAAATCCAGACTGGCTTATTGGCACGATAGTTTATTACCTTACCTTCAACAAGCTTCCTGATCTTGATGATTTTGGGCGTCCAAAGGCATTTTACGGACAAACCATCCATGACAACTGCTATCGTCGAGCTGCGTTTGAAGCGGGCCTTTTTCTGGAAAAATGGGGTGATCCTTCCGCTATATCTCCTGCGGAAGGCGGAACAGCGTCCCAGGATTACTGCCTCATCAAAAAGGGATGCAAGGGACCAGTTACATACGCCGATTGTCCTATTCGCCGATGGAACTCAAGAACAAGCTGGCCTATCGGGGGACATGGTATTTGCATAGGGTGCACCCAACCTGAATTCTATCAAGATTTGGCTCCTCTGTATGAGAAGGTACCTACTGTAAATGTTTTCGGCATTGAAACCACCGCCGACACCATAGGAAAGGTTTTAGGTGTAGCTACAGCAGTAGGAGTAGGGGCACATCTTATCGGTAATCTCGTTACTGGTAGAGTGAGTAGCAAGAAGGAAGGTGAGTAGCAATGGCAAAAATTGTAGTCGACCCAATTACCAGAATAGAAGGCCATTTAAAAGTAGAGGTAGAAGTTGAAAACGATCGTGTAGTGGATGCCAGAAGCAGCGGTACTATGTTTAGGGGATTTGAGCAACTACTCATAGGAAAAGATCCGAGGGATGCTCTGCGTATTACTCAGCGAGTATGTGGAGTCTGTAACGCTATACATGGCATTACCTCTGCTCTTTGCATAGACAATGCCTTTAATGCAGAAGTCCCGGATAACGGTAGGATCATTAGAAATATAATATTCGCTTCCCAATACCTGGCTGATCATCCTCTTCACTTCTACCATCTCGCAGCTTTAGACTATCTGGATATTCTTGCAGTAGCAAACTATAGTGGGAATGATCCAGCACTTCAGGCAGTCAAAAGCAAGATAGTAAGTCTGGTCGAGGCAAATGATACCTTCCCTCTTACTCCCCGCTATGAGCCGGATGCGTTTTCAGTGGACGATCCTGAAGTCGTTACTTCTGCTGTATCCCACTACCTTCGCGCTTTGGAGATCCGCAAGCTTGGCCATGAGATGCTAGCTCTTTGGGGTGGTCGAGTTCCCTTCTTCCAGAACGTAGTTGCTGGCGGTGTCGGAATTAGACCTACTGTCTCAAGAATAGCGGAAACTAAATGGCGCCTAAAAGCAATAAAAGATTTTATTGAGAATGTCTACTATAAGGACGTAATTGCCTTCGGTACAGGACCGCTTCTGCCGCTGCACGAATTAAAGATAGGCTACGGAGTGGGTAGTTACATATCTTATGGAGTCTTTGATCAAGGAAAATCGGGTGATATTAAGGATCGCTTCTTGAAATCAGGGGTTATAACCGACCTTGATTTAGAAAACATTGAGGACGTAGATGTCGCTAAAATAACTGAGGATGTTAAGTATTCCTGGTATAAGAGCGAAAGTGGTCTTAATCCCAAAGATGGCGAAACTGATCCAGATCCTAAAAAAGACGGAGCTTACTCATTCCTCAAAGCGCCGAGCTATGATGGCAAACCCAGAGAGGGAGGGCCCCTTGCTCGCCAGCTTATAACTCAAGATTCCGGATTTTTGGCACTGGTAAAGAAGATTGGGATTTGGCCTTCGGCGGTCGCTCGTCATGCTGCACGTGCATATGAGAGCATTATGATCGCTAACGCTATGGAAGAATGGCTGGACGAGCTTGCCGAAAACCTGGACGGCTCAGTTTGTGATGACAAAGATGTTCCTGAGAACGCAGAAGGCTACGGCTTGACTGATGCACCCCGAAGCGCTAATGGTCATTGGATAACCATTGAGAACAGCAAGATTAAGCGCTACCAGCTGGTGGTTGCATCTACATGGAATCTCTGTCCGCGTGATGACAAAGGCCAAAGGGGTCCAGTAGAAGAAGCTCTAATAGGAGTTCCCGTCCCTGATCCTGAAAATCCGATAAATGTTGCAAGAGTCATTCGTTCATTCGATCCCTGCCTCGCTTGCTCGGTCCATATTATTCATCCCAAGAGCAACAGAATTCTTAAATTCCGGGTAAACTAGGAGGTGACTGAGATGACCAAAATTTCAGAAGAACATCCGCTGGAACCTCGAATATACCATTGGGTACACATGCTTGCTATGATTGCTTTAGCTTTCACGGGCTTATACATCCATTGGCCCTTTATACCTGCAGCCATGGTATGGATGAGGTTTATCCATTTCGCATCCATGTATATTCTGATATTTACTCTGGTTATCCGGCTCTCCTATGCTTTCATCTCCAGAAACCGCGATTGGAGAGAGTTTGGGCTGGGATGGAAACAGTGGAAGATGATTCCTGGAACCTTAGCTTACTATCTATTTCTGCGCAAAAAGCTACCTGAGGGAGTTGGAGAATATAACCCTTTGCAGCGTATATCGTACATCGCTTTTACGCTTATGATAATCGCTCAAGCTCTTACTGGATTTGCCCTTTACACACCAACCGCTTCCTATTTTACCTGGCTGACCGTTTTCATCGGCGGTTTAGCAAAAGTAAGAGCATGGCACTTCTTTATTACCTGGTTGTTCATTGTACTGGTCGGAGTACATTTTTATCTCTCGCTTTTTGAGGATTTTTCTGAATTTAAGTATATGCTTCTAGGGATAAAGCCGGCAGAGGAGAGAAAGTAATTGCGGGCAAAGCAAGCTTTGCCACTACAACATGTATGTACAAGTTGTATTTGTGGGTCAAGCTTGCTTGATCCACAAATTATGCCTGGCATCTCCTTATTTGCTTCCTAACATTATCCAAGGAGACTGATTGTCATTAGATTAAGTCAAAACCCTACAGCTCTAAATGTAATTATTCAGGAAACCGATTTTTATAAGTCCCAAAATCCTGAGCTCATACCGCTTCTAGAACTTTATCTTCCCATTTTTAAACTGGAGCTGAATTGTCTTGCCCAGATTAAGCCGGGAATCAAAAAACAAAAAGAAGAAGCCATCCTAAAAAAAATCGAAGAAGGAACTTCGCTTATAGATATTACTTCGCTAAAGATTAATACGAATATTTTTATGAATATGATAAAGGGCATATCACAGATTATCTGGGAGCAAAACTCAGATTTTGAATCGAAACTTAAAGGACTTCTTGCCTATCCTGATTTAAACCCAGAAAGTAAAAAGCAACTGCCTTTATTCATTAATAAAGTCGTGGCCTCCGATACGCAATACTTAACTGAACTTGCAACTACTCTTAAACTTAATGCCGAACTTCTCTTCTTTATCGTTCATCACTCCCTTCTGCCCTTTATAGAGAAAGCCTCTTATATCTACAGAGATAGTTTTGATCACTCACTCTGGCAAAGGGAAACCTGCCCCTTTTGCGGCAAAAAGCCATCTATGGCTATGTATAGACAGGATGGAACGAGAATTCTACAATGTCTCCAATGCCGCAGCTGGTGGACATATCCCTCAGCCAAATGTGTAGTTTGTGGAAACAAGGATACCAGCAAACTTGAGTTCTTCTATCTTGAGGGAGATGAGGCCCATCGTGCTGAGGTTTGTAACCATTGCAAGAAATATATCAAGACCACTGATTGCCGAAAGCTCAACCGAACTATAGATCTCGAAATTGAAGACCTCGCCACTACTTATCTGGATATAGCAGCAAAGGAAAAAGGGTACAGTCCTGCGGGACGCATAACATTCGCAACACGTTTGGAATAAGAAGGTTATAGATTTCAAGACTCAAGTCGTAAGTTCTGTGACACAGGACACAAATCACCAGGTAAAAGTATTTCTTCAAAGTTTCAATACCCCAAGCCATAAAAAATCACCAACTAAACAAATCTTGAGACTTTGCGACATACAGCATTGGGGCTATGGCATTAGATTTAGAGAAAATCCAAGTTGTAATCTCAATTACTAATATGCTAAAAATATACTAATACTACTTCCAAGGAGATGTTACTATGAGAAAGGTTTATCTGGATAATGCAGCGGGAACACCCCTGCATCCTGAAGTATTAGACGCTATGCTTCCTTATTTTAAGCAACACTATGGCAATCCTTCCAGCCTTCATACATTAGGGCAAGAAGCCAAATCTGCAATTGCAGAAGCGAGGAATAAAATTGCTGCACTCATAAATGCCAAGCCAGAAGAGATCATCTTCACTTCCTGCGGTACCGAAAGCAATAATCTGGCAATTAAGGGTATTGCTTTAAGATATGAAGAAAAGGGGAAACATATCATAACCTCAAGTATCGAACACTTCTCGGTTTTGCATTCTTTAAAAACTCTTGAAAAGTGGGGATTCAAAGTAACATATCTTTCCACTGATAAACATGGTCTTATAGACCCCGAAGCAGTTGCTAAGGCAATAACTGATGAGACTATTCTCATCTCTATAATGCATGCCAACAATGAGGTGGGAACTATTGAACCCATTGCTGAAATCGGGAAAATTGCTCAGGAAAAAGGAATAATCTTTCACACTGACGCCGTTGCTTCAGTAGGAATTGTTCCAGTCGACGTAAGAGAAATGAGAACAAACGCTTTGAGTCTGTCTGCCTATCAGTTTTACGGTCCTAAAGGAGCAGGTGCTCTTTATCTTAAAAAAGGAACAAGAATTATGCCACTTATGAACGGAGGAATTCAGGAAGACGGGCGTCGCCCGGGAATTGAAAATGTTACAGGGATTGTGGGAATGGGTAAAGCTGCAGAAATGGCAAATCTGGAGATGGACAAGCGTATACGAAAAACAAGCGCCTTGAGAGACAGATTAATTAAAGGGCTTTTACAAAGAATAGATCACCTATACATAAACGGACATCCCACTTTGAGGCTACCTAATAATGTCAATGCAAGTATAGAGTACATCGAGGGCGAATCGATGCTTCTTTTCCTAAATCAAAAGGGGGTTTATGCAGCAAGCGGTTCAGCTTGCACCTCTCGCGCTCTAAAAGCTTCACATGTTCTAACTGCAATCGGAGTTGATCCGGCAATTGCGCAAGGTTCACTTCTATTCTCGTTAGGAATCTACAATACTGATGATGATCTTAATTATTTGTTGGAAGAATTACCACCCATTGTGCAAAGACTGAGGCAGATGTCACCATTATATAAGCCATAAGAAAGCATTGAGCCTGGAGCACAGCGCAACGAGTCAAGAGTAAGTGGTTATCTGTCATAAGAGAGATTAAGAATCAAATATCAAAAGTTGAAAATATAAATCAAAAACCTAAATCTTGCCATACCAATGTTTTTTACATATTTGGTATATACTTTTGATATTTGCTATTTAATTTTTTATATATTCTAACTCGCAACTTAAAACGAACAACTATGATCCAGGAGTGAACTTATTCTATGAAAGCGGACGCCACTTTAGATTGTATCGGGCTTTACTGTCCGATGCCGATAGTCCTAACTTCCAAGAAATTCAAAGAATTAAAAATTGGTCAAGTCCTTGAAGTTTTAGCTGATGACAAAGGTATAAAGCAGGACATGCCCTCATGGTGTAAAACAACGGGTAATGAATTTCTAGGAATAGAAGAGGAAGACGGTACCTATAAAGTCTATGTAAAAAAGTTAAAGGAGTAGCTCTAAAGCTACTCCTTTCCTGCCGGCTCTTCCGCCTCTTAATATTTGGCCAGTGAGAAGTTATCGAAGACAGCTCCGCCTCCAGTACCTCCATATAGCCGGATAGTTATTCTTGCCTGGGTTGTATTTAGGGGCGATATGGTCTGAACCTGTATACGTGCAGTGTCAGCCGGTTTAACCTCAAACTGATTTCCTGGAGCACTGGAAGTTGCCAAAACAGTCCCGGAGCTATCCAAAAATTCCATGTACACCCTTATATAGGAAGCATCGATATTTCCATCTTTATTAGTTGCATTAGAAACAGCATCAACGTCAGCAGAATAGCTGTATCCTGCATTGGCGGAAAAAGTTCGGCTAATTTGCTTATACGTCGTTCCATCTCCCGTTGCTGAAATACCTTGAGCCGAACCACCCGTAGCTCTCATAGCATATCCGCCTTCTCCTCCACCGTATTCCTCTGCTGTCCATCCCGAGGCAATTGTTGCTCCATCCAACCACTCAGTATTCCTTACAAAGCTATGAGCCAAGACCGTTTGATCCGTACTGGAGGAATAGGGAGCTTCATAAATCTTAAAGTTCTTAAAGGCGGTACCGCCACCAGTTCCACCTTTAACTTTTAACATAATTTTAACGTGATCCGTTTTATTAGGAGCATATCCCGTTACTTGCATTGGTCTCCACAAGGTTGCGGACAGGTTACCACCATTAATGAAGGATGTCATGAGCACGTTGTGATTAGCATCTTCAAAAGTCATAAACATCTCAACATAAGTTCCGTCAATAACACCGTCTTTGTTAGTGGAGTTCGATAATACATCTACATTTGCAATATAGTGGTATGGTGCCTTTGCAGAAAACTCTCGAGTTACAGATCTATAGTTGGTTCCATCTCCTTTACAGGAGACATCTTGCCCGGCATTGTGTATTTGATTAAACTCCCCACCGGTTGTACCAGAATCGTATGACGACCAGTTATCTACAACCTTATCGTTTGTCCAAGTATCAAAATAATCATAGGTTGTATCAACAGTCGCTGCTGGTATGGCCATCATCGCTAGTGTAAAGCTAACCGTAACAAAAACTACCAATAATTTTCTCATTTCAGCCTCCCTCTCACCCTAGAATTTTTCTACACCTTATTATCTTTCCCTTTTAATTTTACCCAAATAGTCCTGAATACATCTTAAATATCGGCATAAAGCATTGATTTTTAATCATCCCTATAAATGGTATATATTACCATTTATGGTTGATTTCCCTTAAAAATATCAGTCAATTTTCCGTATAAAATTCTTTCCTTTGCCGCGACTATAGAAAGTCCGGTTCTCTCGGTCAATTTATTCATAAGCCTTTCGCCATCCGGCTTTCCAACCAAACATCCTGTCTCTTTCAAAATAACAATGCCCGCAGCAATATCCACAATGCGGGTTAAATTTCGTACATCGACAAAAGCATTAATCTTCCCCTGAGCCAGAAAGCACATCTCTAACGAAACTGCGCCCAGTGTTCTTATCAGGGAAAATTTCATAATTTCCCCGATTTCTGAATTTAATGATTCTTCCCCGTAGGCATAAAGACTTATCAATGGCTTTCCTTTCCTTCTTCCAGTAAAAGAAAGGGGGGCCTTTAAAAGTCCTTTACCCTTAATGGCCACGTAGCTCCTCTGGACATTTATGTCCCAAACCACCCCGGCTATCAAGTCGTCTACGGTAGGATTCTCACTTCTATGCGCAAGAGCTAAAGAAACAGCGAAAAACGGGATTCCACACAAAGCATTATTAGTACCATCCAATGGGTCAATTACTAGTACATATTCGGGTTTTGTCCCTATTTGAAAGATCTCGCTCTCCTCACTAATAACCAGGAAGCCAAACCTACTCCTCCTAATTTCCTCAAGCAATATCTCTTCAGCCCTTTTATCTATATGCTTCAAATCAGCGGTCGAAACATCACTATTTGCTCTTTGCTGTTTTGAGTATAGAGTTATGGTTGATAGAATTTCTTTGCCGGCCCGTTCAGCTGCACGCTCCATCAAAGCTACTATTTCTTCAATTACTTCTGAACCATTCATTTCACTTCTCACTCCGTAACTTTTCATTAATCTTCTTAAAAATTATGCTTGCCGCTTCTTCAGCAGAAAATTTGGTTACGTCTATAACTACATCTGCATTTTCAGGCTCCTCAAAGGGTATCTGCAGTCCGGGAACCGTATGGAATTCTCCTGCAAGTGCTCTTCTGTATATTCCCTTAGGATCTCTTTTCATACATAGTTCCAAAGGACACTTAAGATAAACCAGCATAATATCCTTTATATAGTCCCGGCCAAAATCTCTATATTTCTTGAGGTTGGCCGTTGCATCCAAAATAACATTTACCCCGTTCTTAGTTAGAAGTCCTCCTATGTAGGCAAGAGATTTGTAAAAAGCTTCCCTCTCCTCTTCGCTGTAGGTAGGATTAGGAGTAACGATTTTTCTAACTTCATCAGTTTCCAATACCTCTGCATACATTCCCTCTCTATCGAACAATCTACTAAGACAGGCCGCGAGAGTTGACTTACCAGAGGCAGGAAGTCCTGTAATCCAAATAGCAAATCCGCGTTTATTCTTCAACTCCTGCATAATTTTCGCTCTAATGTGTATACTCTAATCTTAAAATTCTAGTGAAGATAAGAGTCCACCTTTCTGAAGTCAAAAACCTCTTCCTGGAGAACCCTCTGAATGAAATTAAATATCTTCCTTCTTACTTCAATGCTAAGTTCCGGGTACCAGATAGGATTAGCTACCACCAACCCGCGCCAGGCAAAGAAGGGTGGTATAACCTTCAATATTTCCCGATCATTAGTTTCCTGCAAATAGGCATCAAAGAAAATGTCCCAAAGTTCTTTAAAGGGGCCGGCAAGTTCTCCGTATTCTTGTAAAGAGTAGAAAAGGTAGTTAATGGCAAGGGCGCTGAGATCATCTGCAGCCTCTCCGAATTCACCTCTGCTTCTATCCAAAAGTACAAAATCTGTACCGTCTCTAAAGAGAATGTTCCACGGATGAAAATCACCGTGAACCTGGCATAACCTGCTGGGTTTATCTTTTATTTTCCAGCGCCACTCATTACACATGCTTTCTATCAGTTTTAACTCTTGCAAGGTGACATCGTCTAGAGTTGCTGCATAGCTATCTATCAATCCCATTATGCACTCGCTATAACCAATAAGTTCTCTTATCCTCCGAACGTATAATTCGGGAGCCTTTTTCTTTTTAGAATGAATCTGTGCAAGGTAGTCAGCCAAAACTCTTGCTTTCTCTTTGTCTTTAAGGGCTAATTCGTTCAGGCCTCTTAATTCTTCAAGATCTTTGTAGTACTCTTTCCCACTTACATAGTCGACTAGAATAAAAAATTCAGAGGCCTTCTTGATGGAAACAAGGTCTCCCTCATCGGTAAACGCTCCCAAATCCAGTGCTTTTACATGCTTTGCTAGACGATTGAATGTATTGTATTCCAGAACAAGGGAAGCTGCACGATCTGACATATAGTTGTGACCAAACCCTCCAGGTCTAACTGTCTCTAAAACTACCTTTTTATTCTCACCACCTACTTTGAACTCAAGCAATATAGGTATCCCGTAACCGTAAGCTTTAAGTTCCCTTACTTCCTTTTTCTCTTTCCCCAGTTCATTAACAAAGACCAGCTCAATTTTTTCTTTATAGATGGAATAGAGATATTCAATGAGTGCATCTTTTTTTAATGTAAACATAATGTTTCACCCTTTATCTAAAGACAGACAACCATGAAGTTTACTCAACACCTATGCGAGGCAATGTCAATTTGCCATAGTAAACTACCGTGAGTCTGTTAGTCCGGTATCGGGAGTAAAACCTTCAGCTCTCACTACCGACTCACAACCGAGAACTTTTCTATCTATCTTCACCAGCTCCTCAGAAAGCGTATATCAGGCTAGATCTCCTTTACCTCAAACTTGAACTCTCCCAGGTTATATTCCTCTGCATATCTAAGATGTAAGATGTCCTCAGGGTTTTTATCTTTAAAGCTATCATCTACCTTAGCAAGCAGAGAAAGCCCAAAGCTATCCAAAGCAACAGGATCACTTCCGGCATAAATATACCCTAACTCGCTAATTCGCCCTCCATGACGGCGCTCCTGTGCATCTAACATAGTTAAAATGCCATCAACAATAAAAAGGTGACAAGGTGCGGCGGCATTTATTTCTGCAATACCCCTGTTTATATCTTTGAGACCGCCGTGCCAGAGGAATCTCTCCATCCTGGTTAAATAACCAAACTGGTTTTTAAGAGCTCCAGTAATCCCGCACTGATTATGAACTTTAAGTACAGGAAGAGAAATAACCATATCAACTTCCAGAGGCAGGTTGTGGATTGTAAATCTGAATCCCCGGGCACTTATTATTTTTTTCTTTTGGGTAGAATAAATATTAGTTAAAGAATAACCGTACTTATTACAAACATCTCCCAAGATAGATTTGTTAATAATCTTTGCTGATCTTCCGGCATCAGGGGCAGGGCCGTCACTAATTATAATCTTTTTGTTTTTGGATAAGGCGGAAAGCAGAGTCTCCAGAACTTCAGGGTGAGTCGTTGTGGGATATGGTTCATAAGAGACAATGTTTGGCTTAATCAGAAACGACTGAGACCCTTCCACTCTCTCCTTGAAGATTTCTAAAACTTTATAAATAAATTCTTTGCGGCTCCCTGCAGAGCTACAATAAATAACGGACATTTCAACTTAAAATTACCACAATAATTCTCTTAAACCTAGGGTGTGGTTATATTGAAAATATCAGAGGTGGTGCGTGAGTTGCTCAAAAGAATCCCAGGCAGATTTTCCAAACAATTGGGGATATATTTAGAAACCGCGAAAGATCAGGAGCTTTTCAAGTGGTTCCTTGCCTCCATTCTCTTTGGAGCAAGAATAAGTGAGGTTATTGTCATTAACACCTACCATAGATTCGACAAACAGAACATCAACTCTCCAAGAACAATTATTGACACTGGATGGGATAGTCTGGTGCAGATGTTGGATGAAGGTGGATACGTAAGGTACGACTTCAAAACAGCTACCAAATTATTAGATATTACTTCTCACCTGGAGAAAGAATACAAAGGCGACCTTAACAATCTCCATACCAAAGCTGTTTCTCCTGAAGATTTAGAAAGACTTTTGCAGGATTTTAAAGGAATCGGGCCGGTAACTGTCAATATCTTCTTAAGAGAACTCAGAGGAGTTTGGGAGAAAGCAAAACCGTTTCCCGGCGACTTAGCTCTTCAAGCTGCTCTTGATCTTGGACTAGTAGATAAGGAAGGGGTTATTGACCGAAAGAAGTCTTTCTCTAAACTGCAAAAATGCTGGCGAGAAGCAAAAATAAAAGGAAAAGAATTTAGCGATTTCGAAACAGCGCTGGTTAGACTCGGTAAAAACTACTGTCGAAAAAATAGAGAAGAATGTCCGATGAAAGAATACCATATAAATACCGTTAATAGTTGACAGTTGCCTGTTTGAAGTTTATTAATAACTTCACTACCTTATTATTCAACTCTGGAAATCCATAGTTTGGGATTATTAATCTCCTCCCAGGAAGGAAGTAGCTCAGGTCCGTTCCAGGCCCGGTTTACAAACTCTATTCCCTTTTCCCTCGCTACCCAAGAAACAAAAGCTTCACCAAGCTCATATTGCTTCATTTTATGCTGGAAACCCAGAAGCCTTTCTAGAATTAAACCCGCTAAGCTTTGTCCTAAATGTTTCCTGAACACTGCTATCAGATAATCATCGTATGGAAGGTGTTTTTTTCCTACCTCAATCATCACGTGCTGGCTGTACCCTTCTAGAAAAGACATTACCGCCTGGATTTTTCCCATAATATTTTGGTAGTTATTTCTAATAATTTCTTTCCACCAAAATAAAGACCAGGCCAATGGATATGGTCTTTCATTCATTAGCTGCTTCTCAATCTCCTGAAGTGCTTTCCCGGCTAATTCTAAATACTCACCATACAGAGAACGAATATAATCTCCCAGCCATTTATTGATGTCAAATTGAAGACTGTGGGTCGCCTCATGTAGCGCAATCCACTTACGTGCAGGATAGGCCTCAAGATGCAACTTCTCCTCCCATTCTCTAATATTCGACTCAACAAAGTAAAGGAATCTGCGATTCGCTGAGGGACTTGGAAATTGCCAGTCATATTGAGCCAGAACTCTCCGTGAAAAGTAGCCAAGCAATACTCCTAATTCTGAAGTTATTGCCATCGCACTAACTTTTTTAAGAGTCCGCCCGCCTCTGGGATAAGCCTTCCTCGTGTACGCTTCTAACCTCTCCCAATAAGTTTGGCTTAGGGGCTCAAGTAAAAGCTTGAGATTCTCAAGATTAACCACAACCCATTCATGTCTATCGAACACGCAGACTGGATTTACTGCTTCTGCCACCCCCAACTTCATATAGTCGGAAATCAGAGGCACTACATCAGCCACTATTTGAAAATATTCTTTAGCTGTCTTTCTCTTTTTTCTGATTGATAAGGTATCCTCTTCTCCTGCTATTTCAAAAGCCAAGCCTGTTGCCAAATCAAAATCTATAAGCCCTTGAGCAGGAAGTAGAAGCTGCCAACCTAAATTTCCTAAAACTCCCTTTATCATACTTACGTTGTCCTCCCTAGCTTATGTTATTATGGCTTCTTTTGAACACTTTCTCAACCATATAAGATTAATGAGAGCTATACGTATAATATGAGCTCACTAAAGATCCGGGTAAAAGTAATAGGAGAAAAACCGTTTTGCTAGGTACAGAATATTGCGGAATGGCTACTATAGTGCCAGTATTAGAAATATAACTGCTGAAATTATTATGAAAAATATGCAAAATAGACTGGAGTTCAGAAAACCGTAAGAATAAGGAAATTACATAGGCTTATTCAAATGCTATTCTCTCACCTCACAAATAAAATCTTGCTCACAGTATTTGGTCAATTTAACAAATAATAGGTTTGATATATTTCATTTATTCAACCACCGGGAGATTGGCTGCTTTCCACGCATTTATTCCACCTGCAAGATTACTTATACCAACGTATCCTGAGCCAATTAATGACTTTGCTGCTGTACGACTGCTGCTGCCATTGCTGTCATAGCAAATAATCTTGGCATCCTTGGGCCACAATTTATTATCGATTGCGCTTTCCAGTTCATAGAGAGAAATGTTGATTGCACCTTTTATGTGCTCTTTCATAAACTCATCAGGTTCACGAACATCAAGTAGAATTACCTTATAATCTTTATCCAGCATCTCCTTGGCCTGCTCAGGAGTAAGATTCATATAATCCCCAATCTTTTTTTCAGGCCCTGCTTCCTGGGGAGTTTCAACAAAGAACTGGCAACCCAGGATAAACTGAAGAAGAAACAAAAAGAGAGCAGCATACAAAACAGCAAACTTCGTTCTCGTAGTCATTTGGTTTTAAGCTCCTATATCCTTCTTTTTCTGCTCAAACTCATCACGGTCAATTTCTCCTCGCGCATACCTCTCCTTTAAAATATCCAAAGCAGTCTTTCCTTCCCGCTCGGGCCTCTGACCCCCTGCAAACTGCCGCACGAACCAAACCACGAGGAGAACAAGACCTGCTATAAAAACAATCATTATAACAAAATTGAGAAGCCAGGTTAGGCCAAACCCACCAAATCCACCCCCCATCATTCCTCCTTCGGGCATCATCATCTTCATCACCTCCAATTCAGAAAATTTAAGCTCTTATGGAAGAGTGAAACCTATAACTGAGAAGCATAGACTTAAAACCATAATGTAAAAGCTAAAACAAAAAAGCGACGAAGGCTTCTATTCTTTAATTATTGTTTTAACTTTTAAGCTCTAGATTTCGATCCACTTTCACACTACTGCATTGTATACCCATTCATCAATTCTTTTTACGCTATTTCCTCAACTTTTATTAAGTTTGTGCTTCCCGGAATATTCACCAAAGCTCCAGCAGTAATGACAATCCGATCTCCCCTGTTAATAAAATTCTGAGCCGCTGCTACCTCAACCGCTTTTGCTAAAGTCTCATCAACGTTCTCGCTGTTAGGGACTTTAACCGCAAATACACCCCAGGAAAGATTAAGCTGTCCTACTACTATTGCATCAGAACTAAGTGCAAGAATAGGAACCGGGGGTCGATATTTTGCTACCCTTCTTGCCGTATTCCCTGTCTGAGTAGCAGTTATTATTGCCTTTGCGCCAATATCAGTAGCTAGTTCACATGCTGCGTAGCTAATAGCGTCAGTAATATTTCCCGCTACCCAGTCGGCTTTAGCTGCAAGTAATCGCGCATAATTAATATTTTCTTCAGTCTTTTTTGCGATCGATGACATAATTTTTACAGCTTCAATTGGGTATTTGCCTACTGCAGTCTCAGCTGAGAGCATAAGTGCATCAGTTCCATCAAATATAGCATTTGCAACATCACTTGCCTCTGCTCTGGTTGGCCGCGGAGCTTCAACCATGGATTCCAGCATTTGAGTAGCGGTAATAACCGGTCTGCCCTTTTTCATCGCTGCTGCAATGATTTTTTTCTGAATAATGGGTACCTCCTCGGTTGGCATTTCTACTCCTAAATCCCCTCTAGCGATCATTATCCCATCAGCAACATCAAGAATTTGCTCAATATTTAGAGCAGCCTCCCGCTTCTCAATTTTCGCAATAACCGGAATCCTTCTTCCCTCCTCTTTTAGGATTGCTTGCAGAGCAGTAATATCATCAGCTTTAGTAACAAATGACATAGCTATCCAGTCAACTTCTTTGCTAACAGCAAAATGCAGATCCTCTTTATCTTTTTCAGTTATGGGTTGAATCGAAAGTTCCTTGCCGGGTATGTTTACTCCCTGGTAAGACACAAGCTCTCCTCCAACGGCAACGCGACATACAACCCTATCTGGCTTAATGCTCTCAACCCTCAACTCAATTTGCCCATCTGCTAAAAGAATAGTATCACCCTCACCAACTTCTTGAGGAAGGTTTTGATAGCTTACATAGACTTCACTTTCGTTACCTGGAACCGGCATGGTAACAAGGCTAAAAAGAGTGCCCTCCTTCAGAGATATTAGCCCAGTCGCTGTTTTTCCTGTTCTTATCTTTGGTCCGCTTAAGTCAGCCAGTATTGCTACTCGCTTATTTACCGTTTCTGCCGACTCATGCACCTTCCTAATATTATCGCTGTGCTCCTTGTGCGTACCGTGAGATAAATTTATACGAGCAACGTCCATTCCAGTGGCAATCATGCTCGAGAGTGCTGTAATTTCATTACTCTTTGGACCAATGGTGCAAACGATTTTTGTTTTTCTCATGGCAAATTCTAAACCTGTTTAGCCTGATGATTAATAATTTATTTAAAAACCTATAGCTAAATGCTTTACTCCAACCGTTAATCTATAGCTTTTTCACCCGCTCGATGAGCCATCCCTCTTTCAAGAAAGGAATTAAACAGGATTCATATACTAATAATTACAGCGATTAGTGAGATTTCCCTTAGGATTGAAGAAATAAATGATTAATACTATTTGAACTTAATCCTTTGACCCTAGTTTAATTTTTCCTGTACCGCTTTTACCCTCTTTTCTAAAGATTCCTCCTTATCCCTTCTATCATCAATCTTTACTGTAGTTATGACTCTAAGTATTCCTTGACTGAAAGGAACTTCGTGCATCTGGCGTACTACGTCAAATATTTCTTCCAATTCTGCCTGAACCACGGTACAGGTGGGAGTAAGCTGATAACGAATACCCTTTTTGTCCTTTAATACTTCTAAACAAGAGGCAACATAACCACTTAATGAAGTGCTGTTAGTTCCCAATGGGATTATGCTGATCTCGGCAATGACCGGTCTTTTTTCCATTAAAATCACCTCTTTCAAGCAGTTACATATCTTATCATTCTAATTCATCAGATTTTAATATATATCCTGCTTGAGAGCTGAAAAGAAAAACTTAAAAACGCATCTATGGTTATAAAGAACAGATTTTTAATATTAAACTAGGCCTACATTTGCTGAAGGGTGTGGGTAAATATAGCGGACGTAATATATAAGTGGCGTACCGAGGAAAATCATTAGTAGTGAGGTGCATTAGTGCGCAGACTATCTCACAGATCAGAACAGACGCTCTTAGATTATCTGCAGCTTAATAAAAAATGGTGGCGAGACGCGGAATCGAACCGCGGACACGAGGATTTTCAGTCCACTGCTCTACCAACTGAGCTATCTCGCCACAAAAATTATTTGAATTAAGCATCCAAATATGCTCAATTATACCTAATGTCGCCTCTTCCACTTGGTCTTTTTTAGCAGTTTTTTATGTTTTTTCTTGCGCATTTTTTTACGTCTCTTCTTTACAACGGACCCCATAAACTCTCCTCTTTAATAGCCTAGTATAACAAAAGGATTAAACTAACTCCATATAGTCTTGAGCTTTTATAAAGACATCTAACGGGGATTTAATTTAGGGGCAGGGTAAAGGCAAAAGTACTCCCTTTTCCTTCTTTGCTCTTGACCCAAATCTGTCCGTGGTGTGCTTCAATTATTTTCTTGGCGATATAAAGACCCAGACCGCTACCATCTGCTATCATGCTTTGAGCTCTATCTCCGCGGGCAAAACGGCTAAATAGTTTGGGTAGGTCCTTTTCGGCTATTCCTATTCCTGTGTCTCTTATCGAAACCATTATTTCACCGTCTTCCTTTAGCACTTCAACCGACACTTCCCCTTTTTCAGTATAGTTTATGGCATTGTCAACAATATTCAGTAGAGCATTCCTTATCTTATCAGGATCACCTTTGACTAAAGGAATAAGGCGCTTGGGCTCTTTATAGAATAAAGAAATCCCTTTTTCCATAGCTCGAGGTTTTTCTTCTTTTATTATTTGCTGGATCACTTCTTCAAGGGGAAACTCCATAATATTGATTTTAAGATTCTCCCCTATGTTTGAAATAGTGAGCATATCATCTACCAAATACAATAACCTTTCTGCACTATGCGCAGCCATTTCCAAGCATTCCTGTTTCACCGCAGTTCTATTCCCCTTCTCATCATCTTGCGCTAGCGATATAAACCCTCGAATAGCAGTAAGCGGTGCCCTTAACTGGTGAGAAGCAATTGAGATAAACTCATCCTTCGCTTTGTCAAGCCTTTGCAGATTTTCATTTGCGACTCTCAGCTCTGCTGTTGCTTCACTTATTTCTAGTCGAAGACGTTCGTTGAAACCCTGTATCTCCTCATAGAATTGTGAATTTTGTATTGCCACAACTATCTCTTTTTCCAATATCTCCAGCACCTGTATATCCTCAATGGTAAAAGGTGCCCCTGACCGCTTGTCACCCAGGGCAAGGAAGCCAACCAAGTTATTCTCACTCAAGAGCGGGACAACTATACCAATTTTATTTAATCTCAAGTGTTTCTTAACCTCATCGTCTTCCTCAAGTTCATCAGCTAATATAATTTGCTGATTTTCCAATCTTCCCCTAATCATCTGAGTCAAGTCCTCGGATACGTTCCCTCTTAAAAATACTTGTGCGCTTTGTCCCCTGTTTCGACCCAAAATTACCAAACTTCCCTGGCCCAGACGCATCTCAGAGCAGACAACCTTAAGCAAACTATCAGTGAAATCATTTAACGAAAGCGCAGAACTACAAATGTCACCGATGCTTTTTAGAAATTTTTGGCGGTCATATCTACCACGGTAGAATATTCTGTCTGTTATCCTCTCTAAGAATTCCTTTACATAAGGCCAGGAAAATATTAAAAGGTATCCCAGAGAGAAATACACTATAGCTTTGCGAATATGCATTTCTGTTTCTAAGAAAGAGGCCATTCTGGCAAATATAAGCGCATAGAGGGCAGCTATCACAACAATAAAACTTATATACATTGCCGCACGAATTACAAAAAGTCTTATATCCACAAGCCTGTATTTGTAAATGGCATACGTAGTAAAACCTACGAATATTAAGGCATAGCTTGGCCCAATCACGTTAAAACTATGAATTTCCAGCAGAGGCAAAGAAACGTTGGTTAGAATTACAGTTAAAACAAAAAAGAAAAACCCTAAGGCTACGTATTTCAGCTGCATTCTATATACAGGGCGGAGGTGAGTATAATTGTGTGCGAGATGCCAAAGAGCAGAGGCGGTGAGAAACAAGCTGAACCAAACCAGAGGATAGTAAAGGATTCCAAAGGTAGGAACAATAGTTCCTACTTCAACGGCCTGAGACTTAAGTAAAAGTTCGGTTGGAAAAAGAACCAGAGCTAAAAAACTGGGAATCCAAATATACCACAAACGCAACATGTTATGTGTTTTTTTAGACCGAGGGAACTCATGGGTAAATATGAAGAAGAAGGGAACTGTGGGATAGATGGAAAGAATTGTTGCTTTACCCCAAAAAAGAGACTGAGTTTGATAGAGCATTAGAACAGAAAATGTCCATAATCCTAAAAAGAAGATGAGACCAGCTATACTTCTGTTCGCAATATTCCGCCTCGCTCTAATAAATATAAGAGCTGACAGAGAAAAATCAATTAGTACAGTAATTGCTAAGATAATCTTTGCTGCAAACATTATTTTTACATTGTTGCTTTAACTAAGTGATCATTATCTTCATAGGTACTGCTAATTTCAACTTGCGTAAATACTGCTTCTTTAAAAATCTTCGATAATTCTTCTTCGCTCAAGAAGTGGTATTTTCCTTTCCTCCCTCTCTTTAAAATTAACCTATTGACGGCAAATGCCAACACTGACAATGGAAGCAGCAAAAATATGGGTGATA
>CAYGBL010000011.1:0-63962 GCA_964348135.1 uncultured Actinomycetota bacterium | reverse complement strand
GCTCAATGCTGAAGGCTCAAGGCTCAATGCTGAAGGCTCAAGGCTCAATGCTCAATGCTTAAACATTGGACTTAGAGCTATGAGCCTGGAGCGGAATTTGGGGTGATAATGTGTATCCAGTTTTACTACGTTTGGGACCAATAACTATATATTCATGGGGCTTTATGGTTGCCCTGGGTTTTCTTGCAGGGATTATGATAAGCAGAAGCGAGATGAAGCGAAAAGGACTTCCCTTCCAGCTTATTTATGATCTTGCGCTTTATTTGCTTATTGGGGGGCTTACAGTGGGGCGTTTAATATTCGTGCTCTTTAATCTGCCCTACTATCTTGCGAATCCGCTTCAAATTTTGATGTTTCAGAATGGGGGTCTGGCAATTCATGGTTCACTTCTAGGAGGTTTACTCGCCGGTTACTGGTTTGCCAGGAGACATAAATTATCTCTGGGAAGATTAGCCGATATTGTTGCCCCAGGTCTTATTTTAGGTCAGGCCATTGGCAGAATTGGCTGCTTCCTGAACGGTGATAGCTATGGGAAAGTCACTGCTCTGCCCTGGGCGGTGAAATTCCAGGGGCTCGAAGGTCTCAGACATCCTACACAGCTCTATGAAGCGGGTTTAAATCTCCTGGTCTTTGCGATTATCTGGAGCTTCAGAAAAAATGGGAAATTTGATGGTTATATATTTCTTGTCTATCTAATTTTATATTCGATAGTTCGTTTTGTCGTTGAAATATTTAGAGAGAGTCAAATTCTTATTAATCCCTTAACTGTAGCACAAGTTGCAAGTCTTGCTATTATTGTTGTTTCATTTTTAGTCATTCAAAATGGAGAAAAAATATTATCGAGGAGAACCAAGTGAAATTCAGTGAATCTTATGCATATGGTCTATGGACTATAGTTTTGGTAAATATTCTTTTTTTCCTGGTTTTTGCGTTTCTGTTTGTTTTTCCGAAAAAAAGAGTAGAGTGGCGCTCTATGAGCATTTTCAGTGCTTTTGTAGCAGCTCTTTATACTGAAATGTATGGCTTTCCCTTAACCATATATGTTCTTGCTTCTTTACTTGGTAAAAGTTACCCTACACCAGCTCCTTTTCAACACCAGAAAGGGCATCTCTGGTCCACCTTAACGGGTTGGAAGTATGCGGATATTTTCTGCAGTTTGGGAAGCCTTATGATGATAGGAGGAATGGTTTTAGTGTGGTTGGGCTGGAGCGGAATTCATAAGGCCAAAGGAAATTTAGTGAAAGAAGGAATCTATAGGTACGTCCGCCATCCCCAGTATCTTGGTTTAATTCTAATTACCACAGGGATGCTAATACAATGGCCAACCTTTATAACTTTGCTAATGTGGCCTTTATTGCTTGCAGCATATATTCGATTAGCAAGATTTGATGACAGGGATTTAGAAGCTAAATTTGGAGAGGACTACCTTGCCTATGCTCAAGAGGTTCCAGCATTTATTCCTCTGTTTTTCGGCAGAGTTAGAATGTTGTTGAGCAGAAGATTCTTGATAGAGAAAGGGGAGTGATGAGGATGGCAAAAGATCCAGTTTGCGGCATGGAAGTTGATAAAGAAAAGGCTGCTGCTACCTCAGTTTACAAAGGCACTACCTACTACTTTTGCGCGTCCGTTTGCAAGGAAAAATTTGAAGAGGATCCTGAAAAATATTTGTACCAAAAGACTGAGGTGGAAGAGAAAGTTCATAAACCAGGTCGAAAGATTAAACAGATAATTCTGCCAATCCAAGGTATGTCTTGTGCTTCCTGTGTGGATAAGATTGAGAAGGCGTTAACGAGAGTAGAGGGAGTAAGCCAAGCCAATGTAAATCTTGCTACAGAGAAGGCTACGGTGGATTATGATTCGAGCAAGGTAAGCGCAGACCTCTTGATTCAAACAGTGGAAGATACGGGTTACAGGATTGGTGTGGAAAAGACAATCCTTCCCATAAAGGGGATGTCCTGTGCCTCATGCGTGGATAAAGTTGAGAAGGCTTTAAAAAGTGTAGATGGTGTAATCACGGCCAATGTTAATTTGGCAACAGAGAAAGCAACAGTGCAATATCTAGCCAATATGGCAGAAATTGCAGATCTTAAACGAGCCATTGAAAGAGCCGGTTATCAGGTTTTGGAAGTAGAAGAAGCGACTTTAGACCGTGAAGCATTAGCACGGGCAAGTGAGATTAAAACTTTAAATACCAAATTTATTACTGGAGCAGTGCTGAGCATTCCTATTTTTCTGGGTAGTTTTGGTGATTGGTTCCCCTGGGTACCAGATTTTCTTCAGAACTTTTACGTGCTCCTCATCCTTGCTACCCCTGTTCAGTTCTGGGTAGGCTGGCAGTTCTATTCAGGTGCCTGGGCAGTAGCCAAACATAGGACCACCAATATGAATACGTTAATTGCCGTGGGTACCTCAGCAGCATATTTTTACAGTCTTGCATATACTTTCTTCCCGGGTCTATTTCCTGCAGAGATAAGCGGCAAAGTATATTACGATACAGCAGCTATAATCATTGTGCTGATTCTTTTGGGACGTCTTCTGGAAGCCAGAGCTAGGGGTCAAACATCTGAAGCGATCAAAAAATTAATGGGACTTCAGGCAAAGACAGCACGGGTTATCCGGGACGGTAATGAGATTGACATTCCTGTAGAAGAGGTTGACGTAGGCGATTTGGTTGTTGTTCGACCGGGTGAGAAGATTCCTGTGGATGGCATCATAAAAGAGGGCTATTCTGCAGTAGATGAATCTATGATTACTGGTGAGAGTATTCCTGTTGATAAGAATGAGGGAGATGAGGTAATTGGAGCCACCATCAACAAAATGGGCACTTTTAAATTTGAAACTACTAAAATAGGTAAAGAAACAGCGCTAGCTCAAATCATTAAGTTGGTGGAGGAAGCTCAGGGATCAAAAGCGCCAATTCAGCGGCTGGCTGATATTATTGCCAGTTATTTTGTGCCGGCAGTTATCGGTGTTTCAGTAGTAACTTTTATTGTTTGGTACTTTTTTGGCCCGGAACCTGCCTTTACTTTTGCCTTACTTAACTTTGTAGCAGTGCTGATTATCGCCTGTCCTTGTGCGCTTGGACTCGCTACCCCAACTGCAATTATGGTTGGAACCGGTAAAGGAGCTGAGAACGGAGTGCTTATTAAAGGCGGCGAATCTTTGGAGAGAGCTCACAAGCTCACGGCTATTATCCTGGATAAAACAGGTACTTTAACAAAAGGTGAACCATCAGTTACGGATATTGTTAATATAGGCGGCTTTGATAACGAAAGATTATTACTCCTTGCAGCCTCAGCAGAAAGGGGATCCGAACATCCTCTCGGGGAGGCCATTGTAAATAAAGCCAAAGAGCAAAAACTCGCACTTGCAGAGCCTACCGATTTTGGCGCTATTGCTGGTCACGGTATTCAGGCTAAAGTAGATGGACAGGCTGCATTGGTAGGTAATCTCAAACTGATGCAAGATAAGGGTATCGCGTTAAATGGGTTGGAACAAAGGGCAACAGAACTTTCTAACCAGGGAAAGACTCCGATGTTTGTAGCGATTGACAGTAGAGCAGCAGGTATTATTGCAGTTGCAGATACCGTAAAGCAATATTCCAAAGAAGCAGTAGGTGAATTGCACAAGCTAGGGCTTGAGGTAATTATGATAACAGGTGATAATGAGCGCACCGCATCTGCTATTGCCAAGGAAGTTAATATTGACCGTGTCCTTGCCGAAGTATTGCCTCAGGACAAAGCTGGTGAGGTTAAAAAGTTGCAAAAAGAGGGGAAAATAGTTGCTATGGTAGGAGATGGTATTAATGATGCTCCAGCTTTGGCTCAAGCAGATATTGGGATAGCCATTGGTACGGGAACAGATGTTGCTATGGAGGCTTCTGATATTACTTTAATTAGCGGCGACCTGCGCGGGGTAGTAACCTCGATAGCTCTTAGCAAACGAACAATGAGAACTATAAAGCAGAATCTATTTTGGGCTTTCTTCTATAATACTTCCCTTATTCCGGTGGCCGCTGGGGTTCTCTATCCATTCTTTGGGATACTTCTGAATCCGGTCTTTGCTGCAGCAGCTATGGCGATGAGTTCTGTGTCAGTTGTTTCTAATTCACTTAGGCTAAGACGGTTTACACCAACTATCAAAACTGGATAGAAATACAAATTTCAATTGCTCTATCTTTTCCGAAGGGAGGGTTAGCTAATGGGTCAAAATGGGCATGGGACAAGCAATAGACATTTGCTAATTATGCTGCTTTGCTGCTTAGTACCAATAGGAATATTCTTGGCAATATCAGTTTTTAATGTGCCCTTGGGTACCATTGGCTTTTTTGCCATCATACTTCTCTGTCCGCTGTTACACTTTTTGCTTATGGGAAAGATGAGGCATAATGGGGAAGATCAACATAAGTTTATTATTGAAAACGAGTCGGATAGTATAGCTGGAGAAGATTACAAATAATCAGAAGGAAAGGAGTGAATCACACATGAAAAGATTTAAAGTTCCTCGAGTGGCTCATTGCGGCGAGGGCCATAGTAGTAAGTCCTGGGCATGACGTTAAACTGCCTTTAAATGCAAAAGTCATAAAACAGAGGACAGAAAACGGGAGTTAGGAGTATCAGGGTCAAGAATTATGGAGCAGAGGCAACTACCCTCCATAAGTTGGTACCCTATACTCCTGATTTATACTCTGAAGCTTGAAATCTGACACCTATTCCAAAATATAAGATTGGCTGTAGGATAGTGTGTCTGTCTTGGATGATATTTATGAGCCATTTTGAATGTAGATGCTACTAGATTGAAAGATGAAGGGATAGGAGTGATGAAAGCCATTGATGTGAGAAATGGAAGTATCTTGTCCATCTCCTGATTGAACCTGGAACAGTAGGTCTAATTGGGGGAGTTATTGGTATTGTTTTCGGGATTGATTTAGCTAAATTAACAGCGACACATGTTCATCAAAGTGGATTTATTATGTTACATACAACTATTAATCCTGGACCTATCATCCAGCCCATAACATTAATAATGTCGAGCATAAATGTGGAGGCAGATTGGTCTATGGTGTGATTATTGCAGGGGGAAGTTTTGCTGGATTGGCAGTAGCTAGAGAGCTCAGAAGAAAAATTTTGCTTATTGATGAGGCAGAGATTGGTACAAGTCAAACATCAGCGTGCGCGACCCTTGTTGATGTTCTCCAAAAATTAGATTGTGAAGACTTGATTCTTCGAACCTTTGACCCTATTTTTATAAATGTTTTAGGAAAAGATATTGCCTTTAAATTTGGCTATTCTTTTTGTACATTTGATTATCGAGTATTCTGCCAAATAATGCTTAAATCAATTGAAGCAGAGATAATCAAAGCTAAAGTAAAAGGGGTTAAAGGTAATTCTGTGGTTACTGATAAAGGAGAATTTGAAGGGGAAGTTTTAGTGGATGCTGCTGGCTGGCGCGCTATTCTAGCCAATTTCAGAGACATACAAATGTCTGTTGATAAAAAACAACGTGGATTTATACAGACGGATAGCAGTAAATCGCGTCCTTATCTATGGCATTCGGAGAATAAGAAACGGCTGAGTTTTTGGATACTTTGAGAAAGGGTGTGACTTGGGCTTTTCCAGCTTGTAAAGAAACCAGGTTTGGAATCGCCAGTTACGTCCGAGATACAAAGCTCCTGAGGCATCTGATAAACTTTCTAAACAATTATACACCGCAAAACAAGGGTCTCCATAGTCTCCATGGAGGGTATTTTCCTCACAGATTAAGAGAGCCCACTTTTGGTCCAATTTTTTTGGAAGGAGATTCGGCCGGCCATTGCCTCCCTTTGACCGGAGAGGGGATAAGACCGGCGCGAAAGAAAAGCGAGCTCATAAGAATTGTTTCCATAATCCGTAAGAATTTATTTTGAAGAGAAGTGTTATTACCACCCTATTAGCAACATTTGCTACAGATCTTAAGTTCGAGCTCGACAGGATGGAGATATTTTCCCAAGATCGATACTCTGTTGCCTGTGACCGTAAAAGTCATTGTGGATAACTTCTATTCTTTAACTTCTGGGAACCTTTCACCAGATCTTGCCTCAAAGTACGTCAATGAGGACAATACAATGGTTTTACCCCTCATACCTAGAAGTGTGTTACTCGCAGTAATATCTCTTATACCCAAATTATAGGGAGAACATTTATGAGTTACACATAGTGGCTAATTTTTCCTAGAGTTTCACAAAAGGTGTTTTTCAATTGAGGTCTCATATAGTCTTTGTTAATTATAGAAGTTCTTCCATTCCTTCAATTTCTGCTTGAAAAGTTTGCTGCTGTTAATTGAAAACCTATTGAGCGCTCGGTAGAACATCCCTTCACCAACACGGTAAGGACATTCTGGCTTGTTGTTAAGCCAGAGTATGTAGTGGCTGATGTAGATATAGTTGATACTTTGAACTATCGAAACCTTGACTGAGCAGTGAAATTATGATAATTTAATAATAAAATTATATATTTAATATTTATTTTATTTATTGATGGTATAGATTAAAACTCTGCTAAAAGGGCTTAAACCCCTATGTTTAGCTTAAAATATTAAACTTGCGAAAGTTTGACTTTGTAAAGGGAAAAAAATGAAAAACTCTCCCCAAATTGTTGCAACTTAAATGTCGAGAAAGAAGGCTTTATCAGAAGGATCTCCTTAAGGTCTTGCAGGACGGAAACATTAAGAAAATCTAAAAGTAAATACAACAGATAAGCCTACTTAACTGTAAAAATCATAATTTCTTAAATTCAAGTTTGCATTTTATATGGAAAAAATAGATTGAAGGGAGTTTAAGGTTTAAAAGATTTTTTGAATTTACGGAGGTAAAACTGTGAAAACATATCAGTTTCGATTTACTCTAATTGCTCTTGCGTTAGCCCTAATTTTTAGTTTGGTTTTAATTGGATGTAAGACGAAATCAGAAAAGAAAGAGGTTAGAGCTAAATCAGCCAAAGAAACAGAAGTGAAAGGTGAAGTATTGAACGTATTAAGGGTTTCAGCTATTCCGGATGAGGATCCCGATGAGATTATGAGGATATACTCTCCTATAGTGGAATATTTGGAAAAAGAACTTGGAATGAAAGTCGAGTTTGTCCCAGTTGTAGATTACGCAGCTACAGTAGAGGTCTTAGCAGCAGGTAAACTTGATCTAGTCTGGTATGGTGGTCTTACCCATGTTCAGGCTAGGAAAAAAACTGGCAATAAAGCCTACGCCATAGCCATGCGTGAAGAGGATGCCAACTTTCACAGCAAATTTGTTGCTAATGCTAATTCTGGTATAAATTCTCTTGAGGACATGAAGGGTAAAACATTTACTTTTGGAAGCGTTAGCTCGACTTCTGGTCATTTAATGCCGAGATTCTTCCTATTAAAGAAAGGAATAGATCCAGAAAAAGACTTCACCAAGTTTAGCTATAGTGGAGCGCACGATGCAACTGTTAAGTGGGTTGAAGCAGGCAAGGTAGATGCCGGTGCTTTAAATGAAAAAGTCTGGGAAAAATTAGTAGAAGAAAATAAAGTTGATACTAATAAAGTAAAAGTAATATGGACTACACCAGGATATGTTGACTATAACTGGACTGTTAGAGGAGAACTAAATGCTGATTTGGTTGAAAAGATTAAGAGGGCTTTTCTTAAGCTTGATTACAGTCAACTTGAGGATAAAAAAATACTAGACCTTCATAGAACGAAGAAATATATAGAGGCTAAGGAAGAATCCTGGAAGGAAATTGAGGAGGCAGCCAAAGCAGCGAATTTATTAGAAGAGTGATCTAGAATGTTTGAATTGACAAATATCTCTAAAGAATTTGGCCAGGTTAAAGCAGTTGATAGAGTTTCTCTAAGAATAAAAAAGGCTGAGAGAGTTGCTTTTATTGGTCCAAGCGGGGCGGGAAAAACAACCCTTTTTAGGATTATAAATTGTACCATCCCATCTACGACCGGTTCGTTGGCAATTGATGGAATAGATGTATCCAAATTGAAACAATCTCAGATTAAAAAGTTACGCTGCAGAATTGGTATGGTTTTTCAGCACCATAATCTTATTAATAGGTTACCAGTAATTCACAATGTCATTTCAGGAAAGCTAGGATATTGGTCGGCAGGTAAGTCTCTACTATCTTTACTCCATCCGATTGAATTCGAGGAAGCAAAAGAAGCTTTAGAGAAAGTCGGAATTGCTGATAAGATATTTTCGCGTCCTCTTGAATTGAGTGGAGGACAGCGACAAAGAGTGTCATTAGCTAGAGTTTTATTTCAAGATCCGGATGCGATAATTGCGGATGAACCAGTATCCTCAGTTGATCAAAAACTGGCTCAGGAAATTATAGAATTAATAATAGATATCTCTAATGATAACGGTAAAACTCTTTTAGTCAGTTTGCACAGTGTTGACCTAGCTTTGAAATATTTTCCTCGGATAATTGGGTTTAGCGAAGGCAAAATAATTTTTGATTCTAGCCCGGATAAAGTATCTAAGTTTATGTTAGAAGCTCTTTTTTCCAAAGAAGAATTTATTAGAGAGGAATTGAATAGTGAAGAATATAAATCAGCATCCTTGCTCCATCCTCTCTAAAATATACCGCTTAAAACCACTTGAACTTTTTATATTAATTGTCTTTCTCTCCTTTATTTTGATGAGCCTCAAAATAAGCGAAGTTAACATTGCTGTTTTAGTAGATCCAGCAAATGGCAAAAATGCAATCAGTTTTTTATCTGGACTTTTCCCTCCTGATCTTTCCATTAAATTTTTACAGATGATGGTTACACCAGTTCTGGAGACTATTCAGATATCGGTGGCAGGGATATTTTTGGCTATTCTGGTCGGCCTACCTCTCTCTACTATCGCTGCCAGCAATTTAACCTATACCGGCATACTCCACGATATGGAGAATAGTCAGAAAAAAGGGTTAAGAGCGATAAAGATTATCCCTTATTTATGCTCAAGAGGAATCTTAAATCTACTCAGAACTATTCCCGAGTTTATCTGGGCACTTCTTTTTGTTAGAATTGTTGGCCTTGGTCCGACAGCCGGAGTTTTGGCAATTGGAGTTGCCTATGGGGGAATGCTTGGCAAGATATATTCGGAGTTTTACGAAAGCGTTGACGTTGAGCCATTGGAAGCTCTTCTCTCAACTGGGGCTGGGAAAATTCAGGTAGTTTCTTACTCTCTTCTCCCACAAGTCTGGGGTGATATGATTTCCTATACTCTGTACCGGTGGGAATGTGCAATTCGGGCTGGAGCAATTTTAGGATTGGTTGGTGCTGGAGGAATTGGACAGCAGATTGAAATTTCTATGAGGATGTTTAACTATGGGGAAGTTATGTCTTTAATTATTATCATTCTTATTTTGGTTACTATAGCTGATAAATTTAGTTCTTGGATTAGGGGTTATATTAATTGAAAAAAGAAATGAATAAGAAGGTTCATTTGTATTCAAAAAAACTGAGATCGCAATCTAGTTTATTTTTAGTTTTAGTAATTTTTGGAGCAATCATTTGGAGCCTAGCTGGAACAAATACATCGCCCTTAATCTTAATAAGCCGGGATGGGTTGTTTCAACTGATTGATTTTTTTAGGTCTATGTACCCCCCAAAGTTTGGTTTAGGAACTATATTATTTGCAGTAGGCAAGTCTATTGAAACTTTGTCAATGTCTTTATTAGGCACTATACTGGCTATGATTATTGGTTTCCCCCTTTCTTTCGTAGCAGCGGAAAATTTGAGTTCAAAAGGGATTCTTTTTGCCATAGATAAAAGAAATCCCTTTCTTAGAAATGTTAGAAAGATTATTCAAATTCTAGCTACTCTTATTTTGAATCTTCTCCGTTCTATTCCAGAGATTCTCTGGGCCTTAATATTTATTCTTATGGCTGGGCTAGGCCCTTTTCCTGGAGTTTTAGCTCTGGGTTTCCATACGGGAGGTATTTTAGGAAAACTTTATTCAGAAGTTATCGAAGAAGTGAATACCGAATCTCTTGAACCCTTGATTTCAGTAGGCTCGGGAACTATTGGATTTATTGCCTATGGGGTAATACCTCAAGCTCTTCCTCAAATGTTGTCTTACACTCTTTACAGGTGGGAAGTAAATATTCGAGCGGCGGCAATTGTGGGTGTTGTTGGAGCTGGAGGATTAGGCAAGGAGATTTTTACCTCTATTAGCTTATTTCAATATAACCGCTTATTAACATATCTGATTATGTTATTAATAATTGTCTCAGCAGTTGATTTCTTTAGTGCATGGCTACGGAAGAGGTTTATCTAAGAGTGGTCTAGCGAGAATTTTAACAATAGAGACAACAAGGCATATAACTCTTCCGTTTCTTGTAAAAAAACAAGAAGCTAACATTAGGCAGCAACTTATTTCTTTGCGTTTATTTCTACATTAAGTCTTCATCTAAGTATAATTGCTTACTTAAAGTGTTAATTCTCTTTAGTTCTATCTCTCCTTCAAACAATCATTTCTAGTATTACTAGCTTTAGCACGAGCAGAGATAACGGATTTAAAATAGTTTCTTTCAATCCAAAAACTGGGAGTTACCCTAGCTCTTCCTTTGATTTAAATTTTGTTGCTATGCCCTATATCTAATATTTTAGTCCCAGATTCTTAGGGCTATGATTTGAAGAAGATGAGTGAAAGAATAACAACCCTGGTTTGGTTACTTTGAGCACCGGATTACTAAGACGGTTTGAGCCTGCAATGACATAAATTGTGTAAAGTAAAGTAGGCGAGCGTGGTGTGGGGAAAGAGAGGGCATAAATGAATGCTTTTCATCATTTAAAGTGCCATATACAGTTGTAACTCTACTTGTTTTGTTTTTAAGACTTTCATCGAGTGTAGGAGGTCTAAACTCTTCTCAGCTTTATATGGACACTAGTTTCGTACTTGATTTCTGTTTCTCAATTCCTTTGCTTGTTTAAGAAGAAGGAAGGTGGAAAGAAGGGCTCTGGCGTTTTTTCCATCACTACCTAAAATCTACCTCAATAAAGCCTCATTCGTAATAGGAGTTGGGGCCACAAAGTAGAATATTTTGGAAAGATTGGAGTGGTTATGGAGAGAGTACCCTATTCTGTATCTCGCAAAAAGAAAATCCTGTTTTTGTCCCTTGTGTCTATACTCTTTGTACTACTCTTTCGTTCTTACATTGCTTCTCTGAATATGTGGCGTGGTGAGCAGTATTTTATGAACAAACAGTTAGATAAAAGCATAGATGCTTTTAAGAAGGCCTTAATTCTTACTCCTGGTAATGCTAAGGCGCATAGCGCTCTTGGTTGGATTTATTTGAAAGCCGGAATGAAGGAAGCAGCCAAAAACGAATATTTAAAGGCAAATGCACTTGGTATAAAAGAGGGAGAGACCTACTTTGAACTAGGTATGATCTATTATGAAGAGAGGGATTTTGAGCTTGCTATTAGTGAGTTTAGATCAGCTGTTTTTAATGACGAAGATCATCTCCCCTCGCATATTATGCTGGCTCTTGCTTTGGAGAAGAATGGGAATATAGAAAGGGCTATTGGTGAGTGGAAAAGAATCAAAGAGGATTTTCCGAAGTCCAAAGTCTCAGAATCGAATATCAAACGATTGGAGGAATTAACAGATAGGTAGTTTGGTTAAAGAAATATATTTGCTTATCGATATAAACCATAGAAGCTAAAATGGCAGCTTTGTACAGGAGACTTAATGCCCGATTTTGGTTTTTCGATTCAGTATAATCCTTTATACGCTATTTTACTGGCTTTTACAGCAGGGATTATTACCAGCTTAGGTCCTTGCAACTTCGTGCGGGCTATGTTGCTGGTTGGATATTTAGGAAGTGATTCAAAGCTTTCCCAGTCGAGGGGGTTTGCTCTTACCTCCTTGTTTCTCGTTGGAATTATGTTCTCATACTTTCTTTTAGGTTTGGCAGGATTCTTTGCAGTCAGCCTTTTCGGTTTAGGTACTTATATGTATTATGCTGCTGGGGTGGTAGCTATTTTGGGAGGACTTCACTTTGCTGAAATAATACACCTTAGACTTCCCTCTTTTAATTTTGCCACCCGGCTTAAGGAAATTTCAATGGCCGGACAGGGGCCGGTAAATATTTTTCTTCTTGGTTCGGCATTTGGACTTATGATCTGTCCCTGTTGTTTACCACCAATCTTTGCCATCTTCGCCCTGACCTTTGCTAAAGGGAAGCTGTTTTATGGTACACTTTTGCTTTCTTCTTTTATTATCGGGCATGGTTTACCTTTATTAGCCGTGGGTACATTCACGGGAGTTCTGGGAATGCTTAAAAAAATACAGTTATATAGAGCCTTTATAGGACTATCCAGTGGAACTCTATTAGTTTTAACGGGACTAATACTTATTTGGATTGCCTAATGCTAATAGCTTGCTCTATCTTCTAGCTTTAAGTTATGATAATTTTAGTTTCCAGTTTAGAGAAAGGATGGCAGAATGCAAAAGGATTATTGGGGGTTAACCTTAATAGCAGGGAGTTTTATCCTCGTCTCAGCCATTATATTCTACACTAAGAATATTACTATATTTTGGGCATTGTATTTTATTCCTATTGTTATTGCTGCTCTTTTCTTTGAGGTAACAGGAAGTGCGATTTCTGGACTGGCAGCATTGGGCGCCATTATCTTTTGGGTCTACTATTCCTTTACCGTATTGGATAACCCGCTTGCACTAATGGAAAATATCTTCGGAATTCTTGCTGGCACACTTATATTTCTCTCATTAGGAATTGGTCTAGGCTTTTTGGTTGCAAGACAAAAACAAGAACAGCAGACTCTTCAGCACCTCACTATGGTCGACAGACTGACTGGCCTGCATAACTATGGATATTTTATAGAGCGTCTGGAGGAAGAGAGAAACAGGGCTGATCGTTTTGGCAGCAGGCTTTCTCTAATTATGATCGATATCGATCATTTCAAACCGTATAATGACGAATTTGGCCATCAAAAGGGAAACAATTTACTTAAGAAGGTTGCTAATATTATCACTCGTCAAGTTAGAGCGATTGATATTGTTTCCCGGTATGGAGGAGAAGAGTTTGCAGTTCTTCTCCCCAATACCAGCCGAGAAGCGGTCGAAATTGCTGAGAGGATTAGAAGGGCTGTAGAAACAGCCAAATTTGAAGGTGGAAAGGGAGAACCTTTTGTTAAGCGGACTATTAGCGCCGGTGTTGCTACCTATCCGACAGATGCAACCAATGAGATAGAGTTGATTGATCGGGCCGATCAGGCATTGTATGTTGCTAAGAATGAAGGAAGGAATATTGTCCGTGTGTATTCCCCGGACCTAACACAAGTCAGTTCTTAGAAATAAATTCAAACCCAAGGAGCTGTGTGGAAGAAAAACAATTAATTGTTGCTCTTGAGATTGGTGGAACAAGTATGCGTGCGGCACTGGTTGATGAAAAAGCCAGTATCGTAGCTTTACTTAAAAAAAGAACCCCTCTCTTTTCCAGTCGTGCTGTAGTGGGTGGTGCAGAAGAACTAATCGATAAACTATTGGAAGAACACCAAGTAGATTCAACTCACATTCTGGGTATAGGTATGGGGATAGCTGGTATGATTAATTTCAAAGAAGGTATTGTGGTCTTTTCTCCTAATCTTCCTTTGCGCAATGTTCCCTTCCGTGATCTTATCAGAGATTTCTATCAAATTCCTACGTTTTTGGATAACGATGCTAATGTTGCTGCTCTGGGGGAAAAGTACTATGGCTTAGGCCGCGAAGTAAGCAATTTCGTATGCTTAACCCTTGGCACTGGAATTGGAGCGGGACTTATTTTAGAAAATAAGATATATCGAGGAACTACTGGTAGTGCTGCTGAACTGGGACATACTATCATAGATATGGATGGTTTATCTTGCACTTGTGGAAGTTATGGTTGCTTTGAAGAGCTTGCTTCTGGTAGAGCCATCGTCCGAAAAGCTAAAGAGGCGGTTGAAAGAGAGAGGGGAGAAAGACTGCTGGAGTTAGCAAATGGAAAGGAGAAAAATTTAACCGGGGAATTGGTAACTCAGGCAGCCCTGCAAGGGGATTCGGCATCTAGAAGCATTCTTAACGAAATCGGACGAATTATAGGAATTGGTATCACAAATATAGTGAATATCTTTAATCCCGAGCTTGTAGTTATATCAGGTGGTGTTGCTAAAGCGGGTGACCTCATACTTGAGCCAGCCAGGCGAGTAGTCTCGGAGCAGGCTCTTATTCCTAATTCTCAAGTAGTCAGAATCGAAGTTACAACCCTTGGGGATAAAATTGGTGTGCTTGGAGCAGCTGCACTTGCACTAAATGAGTTGGCAGTTATATGAGACGCGAGACTCAAGACGCAGGTCACAGGTTACATAGCCTAATAATACACTTTCTTTGTGTCCTGAGTCTTGAGACCTGTGCCTAAATAGGCTTGCATTTTCAGGTCCAAAATAATATTCTGAACACTACGGAGGTGAAAGGATGGCTTACAGAATAACGGATGAATGTATTAGTTGCGGCGTATGTTTGGATGAGTGTTCAGCCAGCGCCATAAGCGAAGGCGAAGAGAAGTACGTAGTTGAGACTAACGAATGTACCGACTGTGGTTCCTGCTCCGAAGTTTGCCCTGTAGATGCTGTAGTAGAGGGTTAGTGCTTGGTAGATTTGATTTTTCAAAGAGTGGATTACAAGGTCCACTCTTATTTTTGGCTTCTTCACCAGGCTTTACAGAATTCATCCTCCTTCGCTATTTTTTACAGAGGTTTGCCCTCCTTTACTTTCTTCTCCATGGCTTGACTATTAGATGAAAATTTAAGGTTAGGATAGTTAACGTATCTTTCCTATTGTCTCTGATAATTTGCACAAGCTTGAGATAGCTGAATTTGTAAATTATATTTCTTATATGGTGAAAGAGATGAATGGCAAGTTATTTGTATGTGCTACACCTATTGGAAACCTCAAGGATATCACCATAAGGGTTATTCAAGCCCTGAAAGAGGTGGATTTGATTGCAGCAGAGGATACAAGGCAAACACGAAAACTCTGCACCCGCTACAAGATTAGACGACCTCTTATCAGTTATCACAAATTTAATGAAAAAACGAGATGCAAAGAATTGATAGATAAATTGAAGTCGGGAGAGCGAATCGCCTTGGTTTCCGATGCCGGCACGCCGGGATTGTCTGACCCAGGCCATCGTCTCATCAAAGAGTGTATCCAGGTAAATATTCCGGTTGAAGTACTCCCCGGCCCTAATGCTGCCATAGCAGCATTAGTAATTTCAGGTCTTCCGACTAATAGATTTGCCTTTGAAGGATTTCTCCCACGGAAAAAGGGAGAGAGAAGACGAACACTGGCGAAATTAGCCTCTGAAGAACGAACCTTAGTTATTTATGAGTCCCCCCACCGAATAGTTACGTTTCTAAAGGATATGGCTGAGGTCTTCGGGGCACGCAAAATCGTTTTAGTACGGGAACTGACAAAGAAATTTGAGGAAATCATAAGGGGTAATATAGAAGAAGTTATGGATTTTGTGGAAAGAAGCCAACTTAAAGGAGAGATAGTGCTTATTATCGAAGGCAGGCCTAAGGAAGTCAAAGAGTATTCCAACGCATTTATTGAAGCGAGAGTAAATGAATTAATAGAAAGAGGATTCTCTCGGAAAGACGCAATTACAGAAATCGCAAAGTCTACTAGACTTGCCAGAAGGATTATCTATGAAAAGATAAAGAATTGATAATGATTAGACGTTATTGGTAATTTCGGAGACGCATGAACTACAGACATTCTTTTCTCTAAAAGACTGCATGTTCTCGTTACCGCCGCAAAATACACATGCTGGTTCATACTTTGCCAGTATTATTCTATCTTCTTCTACATAGATTTCTAGTGGGTCCCTAATGTCGATGTTAAAAGTTCGGCGCAACTCCATTGGAATAACTATCCGTCCCAGCTCGTCAACTTTTCGTACGATTCCTGTCGATTTCATTATAACGTCTCCTTTCTACTCTCGGCCAATACAGCTCACTGCGCAGTTCGTGTTGACAAGGGTTATTATATGGTGATAGGAAATCCCTGTCAAGAAAACCCTGATACTTGTATTATTTAACTGCTTAGTTAATTTTTTACATAAGCACGAATGTAAGTGAAGATTTTTTTACTGCTCATACCCTTGTTACTCGGGAGCTCAGGATTTCTGATGAGCCTTTGTAAAAGATTACACATTGAGAGTTACTGCTTAACTTAACCCATACCTGCGCTCTTCTTGTAAATGGCAATAAACATTTTGCATTTTTCTAAAATTACAAACTTAACTTATTGGAAATTATCTTATAGAATAGTGCTATTACTTTTGACGAAGGATGCGAAATCTTGCAAGATAATTTTTACGTAACTACACCTATATATTATGTTAATGACCTTCCCCACATCGGTCATGCTTACTGCACTATTGCAGCAGATGTGATTGCACGCTTTGAGCGTCAGTTGGGACGGCAGGTTTTTTTCCTTACAGGAACCGATGAACATGGACAGAAAGTAGCGAGAGCAGCGGAGGAGCGTGGATTATCTCCCCAGGAACATGTAGACAGAATGGTTGTGCCTTTTCGTAGACTTTGGAAAAGGCTCAGTGTCTCTAATGACGATTTTATTAGAACAACTGAACCACGGCACGAAGAAGTCGTTAAATATATATTTCAGAAACTTTATGATCAGGGAGATATCTACAAAGGTGAATACCAGGGTTGGTATTGTGTACACGAAGAGGCTTTCTGGACAGAGTCGCAACTTGTTGAGGGAAAGTGTCCTCAATGTCAAAGATCTGTCGAATGGCTAAAAGAAGAGAGCTACTACTTTAAAACTGGTAAATATCAGGAACAACTGTTAAAGTATCTGGTTAACAATCCTGAGTTTATACAACCAGAATCTCGCAGAAACGAGGTAATTGCTTTTATAAAAAGTGGAGTCCAAGATGTCTCTGTTTCCCGTACTACTTTCAAGTGGGGAGTACCGGTTCCTTTCGATTCGAAACATGTTGTATATGTTTGGTTTGATGCCCTAATAAACTACTTATCAGGTTTAGATTTCCCGGAAGGAGAGCATTACAAGAGATTTTGGCCAGCAATTCATATTATCGGGAAGGACATTCTCAAATTCCACGCCATAATTTGGCCCAGCATGCTGTTTGCTTTAGGTGTTCCACTTCCTGAACAAATCTTTGCTACAGGCTTTTGGACTTTAGGCGGAGAGAAGATCTCAAAGTCAAAAGGCATTGTCATTGAACCAAATCAGTTAATTGACGAGTTCGGTGCAGATGCTATTCGATATTTTCTGATGCGTGAGATTTCATTAGGGCTCGATGGCGAGTTTACCAGAGAAGCACTGGTAAGGAGAATAAATTTTGATCTGGCAAATGACCTGGGAAATCTTTTACATCGTTCTCTTCCTATGATTGAGAAATACTGTGAAGGAAAGATTCCTTACCCAACTATAGAAATTACGAAAGCAGAAAAGCTGATTTCAACTGTAGAGAGATTAAAGTCAGGATTATTACAGAGGCAAATGGAGAATTTTCGGTTCAAGAGTGCCCTGGAAGAGATTTGGGCGCTTATTAAAGAAGCTAATAAATACATAGACGAGGCAGCACCTTGGCAGATAGCCAAAGAGGGAGACCAGGCTAAGCTTGATAGCGTAATGTATGCTCTAGCTGAGGTTATCCGTATAATCGCCGTAATGATTTTTCCCTTTATGCCCAAGACAGCTGAAGCAATATGGGAACAGCTGGGTATAGGAGGATCTATCCATGAGGTAAAAATTCCTCAGTCACTAAAATGGGGAAGCTTAGAACCTGAGAGCAAGATAAAGAGGGGAGAGGTGCTCTTTCCAAGAGTGGAAGAGTAAAAGAAGCTCAAGGCTCATGGCTGATAGCTCAACCGGCCAAAGCTACAAAGCCACAAAGCCGCAAAGTTAATATCCTGCAATATCTTGCGGCTATGAAGTTTGAGGCTTTGAGGCAAGAATTATAGCTCACAGCCCATAAACTGCAATTTGTGATTGGTTAATATGCTTGTCGATACTCACGTACACTTAGATTTCTATGATACAGATGAGGAAATAAAAGCTGTAGTAAAAAGAGCTTCTCAGAAAGAAGTCAGTGTCTTGGTTGCAGTTGGTTATAATTTAAGTTCCTGCAAAAGAGCAGTAGAGCTCGCCAATTCCTTTCCCAAAGTCTATGCAGCTATAGGAATTCATCCTCATGAGGCCAGCTCAGTTACACCTCAACTTCTAAAGGATATTAAAGAGCTGGCAGCGAATAATAGAGTGGTAGCATTTGGTGAAACTGGTCTCGATTTTTATCGCAACGATGCTCCACAGGTGTCCCAGAAAGAGGCATTTCGCCATCAAACTAGGTTGGCCCGGGAACTAACGCTTCCTCTTATAGTCCATTCGAGGGAAGCATATAAAGAAGTTCTAGAGATTATGGATGAGGAGGAAGTCCCAAAAGCAGTTTTTCACTGTTTTTCCGGGGGTGACAAAGTGGCCAATGAGTGTCTTGCTCGTAACTACTATATATCAGTTGCCGGTCCTATTACTTTTCAAAATGCGGCACGATTGAGAGAAGTAATTAAAGACGTACCGTTAGATAGAATTCTATTGGAGACTGACAGTCCGTTTCTTGCACCGCAACCTTACCGCGGTAAGACAAATGAACCTGCCTATCTTCCTTTAATTGCCAAAGTTGTTGCTGAGGTAAAAGAGATAAGCGAAGAAGAAGTTAAGAAAATAACAACCGGAAATGCCTTTACATTTTTTGGACTTAATAATATAGTATTGAAGTCTTAGTCTTGGTAATAAGAAATAGAAAGGAAAATGGTTTTGTTAGCGGGTCAGCTTAGAAAATGTTTGTCAGCAGTTATTAAGATAACAATAACACTTATCGCCATTAGCATTCTCTTGCCATTGAGGAATATGGGTGCAGCAGAGCAAGTGGTTCTTGAGGTTAATGGTAAAAAAAGAGTAGTAAAGACCAGAGTAGAGACGGTAGGAGAACTGTTAAAAGAGAGTAAGATCAGAGTAACAGAAGCAGATATGATCAGCCCTAATGTTAGTACACACATTGTTTCCGGGATGAAAGTAAAAGTAAGGAAAGCAGTACCCATCTTTGTTGAAATTGAAGGTCAAGAAAGAAAAATTGTCACGAGTGCATATAAGGTAAAGGATGTCCTAACCTCCCACAACATTGAATTTAAACCCAACGATAAAATCAATCCCCCCCTTAGTTCACCAGTTACGCGGGGGATGAGAATCCGAATAGCTAAGGAAATTGTAGTTGAAGAAAGAGTAAGTGAACCAATTGCCTTTAGGACAATAAAGAAGCGCGATGGGACTTTGCCAGTAGGCAAAAAGGTTATACAACAACAGGGACAGACTGGATTTATGGAGAGAGTCTTCCGGGTAACCTATCTTGGCGGAGAGGTCGTAGCACAACAACTGGTAGAAGAAGTAGTTAAAGTCAAACCCTTAGCTGAAATTATAAAAATAGGTACACTAAGGCCTTTTATAGTATCACGCGGTCAGGAGAGTATTCAAAGCAGAGAACAAGGAGCAGATGGGGCACCAGATCCCAACCAACCTGTAACTTACAATAATAATCAAGAAGGGACAGCTAGTTACTACACCCTTAATGGAAAGGGTGTTGGTATGACTGCTGCACATAGAACACTTCCCTATGGAACTAAGGTAAGAGTAACCAACCTTTCCAATAGTAAACAGGTGGAAGTAGTTATAAATGACCGCGGGCCCTATAGAAAAGACAGAATTATTGACCTTGCCACTGATGCTTTTAGGGCAATTGCTTCTACCTCTCAAGGTGTTTGTAGAGTTCGTATTGAGTGGTAGCATAAATTTAAAATTTAAAGTGCAAAATGTAAAATGACAATAAAAAATTTAAAGAGTTAAGAAAGAGAGCTAAGGATTTGAAAAACTGTGATAAAAGCTCTACATCGTCGGCAATTTTGTTACATTCTATAACCCGACGACAATATTTTATATTTTAGTTTGCCTGCCTGCCCGGTAGGCGGGTATTTTTAATTTTTGATATTTTATATTTGATTTGAAAATGGTTCCTCTGGTAAATCCCCGTCGCACTGCCGAAATTTTACGAAAGCATCATTTCAGGCCTTCAAAAACCCTGGGGCAGAACTTTCTTGTTGATGCCAATATTCTCTATAAAATTATGGAAACTGCAAATCTTAGCCCAAATGATGTAATTCTGGAGATTGGTGCGGGGATTGGTACTTTAACGGAAGCTATTTCACCAAAAGTAAAATTAGTGATAACCGTAGAATATGACCGGACACTTCTATCAATTCTAAGTGAGACATTAAAAGAGCTGTCAAATGTTGAAATTATTCGTGCTGACGCTTTAAAGTTTGATATCTCTCAGCTTCCATCAACGTTTTCATTACCCAATAAGATGGTTTCCAATCTTCCCTATCAAATCGCTTCGCCTCTTCTAATAAAGATGCTGAAAAACTATTCACATGTAAGACGTTATGTGGTTATGGTTCAAAAGGAGGCTGCAGAAAGAATACTGGCAGAACCAGGGAGTGAAAACTACAGTGCTTTTACTCTTAAGATTCAATATTTTTCTGAAATGAGGTTTATTGCCAATGTATCTCGCAGGGTTTTTATTCCGCAACCGAATGTTGATTCTGCTATAATTTTGTTGGAACGGTTGAAGAAACCTCGAATTAGAATAAAAGATGAATTGTTACTTTTTAATATAATTACCGCAGCTTTTAAATATCGTCGAAAAATGATAAAAAATGCTTTGCTCCAGTCAGATTCATTGACGCTTGGCAGAGATGAAATTGAAACTGCGCTGGTAGAAGCCGGGATAGATGAGAAGTCCAGGGGAGAACAGCTTACTCTGAATGATTTTGGAATGCTCAGCGATGCGTTTGCACTCCTGCAGAAGAAATCTTGACGATCTTTGTTTTTATTGATAAAATTAAGTGTTATGGAAAAAAGAAAAGCAACAGCTTCAGAATTTTCTCAAACAGAAGTTATGGAGAGAATTAAGAAGGATTTGGAATGTTTTTTAGGCTCTAAAATGCGTTTTAGAGCAAATCTTGGAAGGTGTAAGGTTATTGAGAGAGAAGGAATTCTAGAGGAGATACACCCCAATCTCTTTGTAATGAGAGTAGACGAGAAAAGAAATAGATCAAGACGGGTTTCTTATAGCTATGCTGATATTTTGACGCGTTCTGTTGAACTTAGCCATATTCGTAGTAAAAAGAATATACTTCCCTGGTTGATAAAGTAAATGGTTCAAAAGAACCGAATAGGTTTTATGTATACGCAGCACAGCTGCGCTTTCTTTTTATGGCCAAATTGCAGATCACCAATTTCAAGTTTCGTCCTGCGAGTTATGAATTATGTCTCAAAGCTTCATGCCCCAGAGACGCAAAAAGCTGTAGGAATGATGTCTTATTATTTTTAGCTTGCGGCTTTGGAGCTCTGTGGCTAGGGGAGCTATCAGCTTTGAGCCTTTTGCCTGCAGCCTTGAGCGTAAAGCCTTTCACTTTGCTTGTAGCTTGAAACTTGCATCTTGAGCTTTATGACGTGTGGCACTATATGACCTGTAACGCGTGATCTTTCACTCTTGTCTTCCTCTCTATGTTATCCACTGTCCGTTTTGTATAATCAAAAAGACATGGTTCTTAAGGATTAGTTAAATAAAATGAAAAAGATTAAGGTTTGTGCACATGCCAAAATAAATCTTTTTTTGGAAGTTCTTGGTTTGAGAAATGATGGTTACCATGAGGTTGAAACCGTTCTTCAAAGCATTGAACTCAACGATACCCTCTTTTTTAGTGTTTCGGAAAGAATTGAAATTATCTATAAGCCCCCGGTAGCGATCCCGCCTGATAAAGATTTAATACTAAAGGCAGTCGGGCTTCTAAAAAAGGAGACCGGTATAAGTGAAAATATTAGCGTTAAGGTTGAAAAAAGAATCCCACTGGGTGCAGGTATGGGAGGGGGAAGTGCAGACGCCGCAGCAACCCTGGTTGCCTTAAATAAACTTTGGGATCTTAATCTTCCAATAGCCTATCTCAAAGAATTGGGAGAGAAATTAGGAGCTGATGTCCCATTTTTTCTACACGGTGGAACAATGCTGGCACAAGGAAAAGGAGAAAAACTGAAATCCATACCATCTCTACCCTTTTGTTACATAGTCATCGTTAAACCCGCACTCTCTATATCAACGGAAGAAGCATACAGATTGATTGATAGGCCTGAGGGGATTCCCAAGAAAGTATTGCCCATGATTGAAGCTTTGGCAACAGGGAGTTTAGAAAACATAAATAGTAATCTGTACAATGTTTTTGAAGAAGCCGTTTTCAGACGATACCCAGAGTTAAAGGAATTAACGCATAAAATGCTTGAAGCAGGAGCTAAAGGTTCTTTGCTGACAGGAAGTGGATCAGCAGTCTTTGCTCTAGCTGATAGCCGCGAGCCTTGTGATAGAATTTCTGAATCTTTAAGCAGCAATAATATCTTAGTAATTGTTACTTCCAGCTATCCTCAAAGTTTAGAGGTTTAAGGTGAAAAATTCATAGCGGAGGAAGGGAAAGAAGTAATATTTAACGAATAACCAACTACAATTGCTGGGAGACAGAGTGAGAGTTGATGCCTTAGTTTTGGCATGCGGAAGTTCAAAGCATTTAAAATCAGAAGTTACAGCTAAGGCTTTAATTGAGATTAACAGTCGGCCCATGGTGGAGTATGTCATTGACAGCCTTAAGGCTTCGAAATCAGTAAGCAAAATAGCTGTAGTCGCACCACCCATATCTCACAGTAGCAGCTGGTTGGACAAAGTTGACCTTCTTATTACATCGGAAGGCACTTTAACAGAAAATATGAAAATTGGTTTGAGCACTCTTAACTCCCTGCATCCAGTTTTGATTGTTTCTTCAGATATTCCTCTGATAACCGCTGAAGCCATAGACGATTTTATCAATCAATGCAAAAAGAAAGATGTTGATATCTTCTATCCTATAATTTCTAAAAAGTCAGTGGAGTCACTATTTCCGGAAGTCAGTAGAACTTATGTTTTTTTACGTGAGGGTATTTATACTGGGGGAAATGTGGGACTGGTAAACTCGCAGGCGATTCTTAATAATATGGAGACTATTCAGAGAGCTTACAAGATGAGAAAAAGCCCGGTCAAGCTTTTACGAATCCTGGGATTGCGTTTTATATTGAAATTTATTTTTCGGCGTCTTGCCATATCTGAATTAGAGGAGGCAGTTTCACAGTTGTTGAATTCTAAGAGTAAAGCAGTGGTTACAGATTATCCACAAATCGGAGTGGATGTAGACAAAATTTCAGATTTGAATTTGGTGTGGAAGGTTTTGGGAAGTGAAAAGGAAACAGGGACATAAAACCGTGATTATAACAGAGCAGGCACCTTTACCAGTTGGTCCCTATTCTCAGGCTATTAAAATAGAGAATTTAATTTTTGTTTCCGGGCAGATTCCTCTTGATCCAAAAACTGGAGAAGTAGTAAAAGGAGATATCAGAGAAAAAACTAGATTAGTCTTTCGAAATATTGAAGCAATTCTTCAAGCGGCGAATAGTTCTCTTTCCAAAATAGTAAAAATATCGGTATTTTTAAAACGACTGGGTGATTTTTCAGATGTGAATTCGGTATTTGAGGACGTATTTACGGAAGCTCCTCCCGCCCGTGAGACAATGGAGGTCTCTGCATTGCCGCGGGATGCAGATATAGAAATTTCGGTGATAGCATTGGCAAACCTGAATGAACAAAGGGGTGAACAATGAAGATTACAAAAGTTATGATAAGACATGTAGACATGAACAAAGTAAGGGCAGTGGCAAGCATAACCATCGACGATGAGTTTGTAGTTCATGATCTTCGGGTTGTAGAAGGAGAGAGAGGTCTATTTGTTGCTATGCCAAGCCGAAAGCTTCCCAATGGAGAATTCCGTGATATAGCTCACCCTATCAATACTACAACCAGAGAGCATGTACAGGCGGCAGTACTGGAGGAATTTCAAAGAGCTCAGGCCCAGCCAATGTAGTTGCCTTGACACTTTTCTCAGCTCTGACTTATACTTTTTTTGGGTGAAAGCCAGCCTTTTGGGGCGTGGCCAAGTGGTAAGGCACGGGCCTTTGGAGCCTGGATGCGCAGGTTCGAATCCTGCCGCCCCAGCCATATTAACCGAGAGCCCACAAGCTCTTTTTTTATTTAAGAAGAAGGAGAAGTAGACATTGGAAATGGTAGCAGTTATTCTTGCTGCAGGTAAAGGAAAGAGAATGAAATCCGAACTTCCCAAAGTGCTCCATCCTATCGCGGGAAGACCGATGCTCAACTATGTGATAAATGCAGCTAAGGGATCTGGATTAAAAAGAATTATTGTGGTGGTAAGCCCGAAGATTAAGAGGCACTTTACTCCTGTAGCTAATAATATCGAACTGGTAGTTCAAAGAGAACAACTTGGAACCGGCCATGCTTTAGAAAAGGCTACTAAAGTTCTTAGGGATTATGACGGGTTACTGCTGGTTCTTTGCGGTGATACTCCCTTAATTACTTCGTCAACCTTGCGGGCCTTTATGAAATTCCACCAGTCAAGTCAAACGGCAGCTTCTATCCTTACAGCAAGGATTAATAACCCTATGGGTTATGGAAGGATTATTCGAACGGAAGAGAGGGTTGAGAGGATTGTTGAGGATAAAGATGCTTCAGCAGAAGAGAAAAAGGTAAACGAGATAAATACGGGTATTTATTGCTTTGAGATGAAGAAGATTAGGAGTGTGCTTCCTCTGCTAAAAAGAGAAAACAAGCAGAGGGAGTTTTACTTAACTGATGTTGTGGAACACTTAAACAGAACGGGCGAGAAGGTTGTTTCCTTCGAAACAAATGAGGAAGAGATTATAGGAGTTAATTCCAGGAAGGAGCTTGCAGAAGTAGAAAGAGTAGTGCGGTTCAGGATCATAGAGAAGTGGATGGATAAAGGAGTAACCTTTATTGATCCATCATCAACCTTTGTAGGAGCCGAGGTCGTAATAGGTAAGGATACCGTTTTGCACCCTTATACTTTCCTGGAAGGTAAAACTTCCATTGGAACAATGTGTGATATTGGCCCTTCTGTTAAGCTTATTGACACTAAAGTTGGAAGCAAAGTTAAAATGCAGTATGCAGTAGTCAGGGAAAGCATCATCGAAGATGAAGCCAGTCTTGGTCCGTTTTGTTCATTAAGGTCGGGTGCTGAAGTGAAGAAGGGAGGTAAGGTTGGAAGCTTTGTAGAGATAAAAAAGAGCAAGATTGGGGAGAAGAGCAAGGTGCCACATTTAAGCTATGTAGGTGATGCTATTATTGGAAAGAACGTAAATATCGGAGCGGGAGCTGTAACGTGCAACTATGACGGTAAAAAGAAACATCGGACAATTATTGAAGACAATGTCTTTATTGGAAGCGATACCATGCTGATTGCTCCAGTCAAAATAGGAAAAGGCGCTATTACTGGAGCGGGTTCAGTTATCACCAAGGATGTTCCCCCTGAAAGCTTGGGGTTGGAACGAGCAGAGCAGAAGAATATAAAAGGCTGGGTAAAGAAGCGGAGAAAGAAGAAATAACATAAATATAGTAAAAGGGACCGAGTTCCTCCAGAAAAAAGAGGAGAAAAAGCTAATATGGAAGATAATGTTAAAAAAAGAATGATGCTTTTTGCCGGAAATTCCAATCCTGAACTGGGTAGAGAGATAGCTAATTATCTGGGTATGGGCTTGGGCAAAATGGATCTCTCATACTTCAGCAACGGGGAGATCTATGTCAGATACCTTGAAAGCGTGAGAGGCGCAGATGCTTTTGTAATACAGTCGCTATCACCACCTGTAAACACTCATCTGATGGAGCTGCTTATTATGATTGATGCACTCAAGAGAGCATCAGCGAAAAGAATCTCGGCAGTAATTCCTCATTATGGATATTCACGTCAGGATCATAAAGCTGAACCTAGAGAACCCATAACTGCTCGGCTGGTAGCCGATCTATTAACAGCGGCAGGGGCAAAGAGGGTTCTAACTATGGATCTGCACTCAGGACAGATTCAGGGGTTTTTTAGCTTTCCTCTTGATCATTTGACTGCTATACCGTTACTGGCAAACTATTTTCTGGAGCGAGAGATAAAAGATCTAGTGGTAGTAAGTCCAGACGTAGGTCGAGTAAAAACAGCTAAGAAATTCGCAGACAGGCTTCATGGAGAGTTGGCTATCCTGCACAAAAGCCGACCTGGCCGGAACGTAGCTCAAGTCATGCAAGTAGTAGGAGCGGTTAAAGGTAAAAACGCCATTATGATAGATGATATGATTGATACCGGAGGAACTTTGGTAGAGGGTTTGGCAGCGCTTAAAACTGCAGGGGCCAAAGATGTATATGCTTGCGCTACTCACCCCATTTTTTCTGCTTCGGCAGTAGAAAGATTGAGTGCTTCAGAATTAAAGGAGATAGTAGTGACCAACACTATTACTATACCTCCGGAAAAGCAAACCGACAAATTTGTAGTACTCTCTATTGCCCCTGTCTTTGCTCAGATAATAAAGAATGTTTATGAAGAGGAATCAGTTAGCGAACTCTTTGAAGGCGATAATCAAATGTAAAAAAGCAGCCACATAGCTTAAGAGCTTCAAGCCACAAACCCTGAATATTCTTCGAAAAGATTCCGTGGTCCTGTAGAATGAGATTTTGATGTTTAGACTTTTGCGTAGCTGCTCAGCTTGCAGGTGACAGAAAATTTTATTAATAAAAGGAGAAAGGATATAGATGAAAATTATACCACTTAAGCTTAAATATCGAGAAGAGAAAGGAAAAAGCAAAGCTAGAAAATTGAGAAGTGAGGGTCAGGTTCCAGGTGTTGTTTATGGAAAGAAGATAGATACAATACCTGTTTTGGTAGATCTGAAAGAACTGAAATCAGTTATTCGCACAGAAGCTGGCATGAATGTTATTCTGGGTCTGGAAATTGAAGGTACCGGTAGAAAGACAAATGAGACCGCCGTTATTCAAGAAATACAAAAAGATCCCATCAGGGACAATTATCTACATGTGGATTTCCACAAAATAACTATGGATGAAAAAATTCAAGCTACCATCCCGATAGCTGTACTGGGCGAGTCTCCCGGGGTCAAGGCTGGAGGAGTTCTGCAGCACAGTCTTTGGGAAGTCCTGGTGCAATGTTTGCCTGCTGATATTCCGGAACACTTTGAGGTGGATGTTAGCAGTTTGGAAATTGGAGATTCAATCAAGGTGGCAGATCTTCCTAGGTCAGATAAGGTAGAGTTTGTATCCCCACTTGATGAAGTTTTGGTTTCCGTCTTACCGCCTACCAAAGTAGAGATTCCCGTTGAAGCTGCTGAGGTTGCTGAAGTAGTTGAGCCAGAAGTCATCGGAGTGGAAGAAAAAGAGGAGGAAGAAGCAGAGAAGCCTGAGAAAGCTGAAGGTAAGGAAAAGGAAGAGTCGCAAGGTTAAAAATGTTTCTCATCGTCGGTTTAGGAAATCCCGGGAGAAGTTTTGCATCGACTCGTCACAACCTGGGATTCAAAGTCATAGATAAGCTCTCCAGGCTGTGTACGATCCCAATTGATAAGTACAGCTGTAAAGCAAAATTTGGGCAGGGTAAATGGGATGAGACTGAGCTCGTTATTGCCCAACCACAAACCTTTGTTAATTTAAGCGGCCAGAGTGTAAAGGCCATGCTTGACTATTTCAATATTGATTCATCAAAGCTTCTGGTAATTCATGATGATCTGGATCTTCCTGTAGGCGAAATAAGAATCAAGAGATTCGGCGGTAGCGGAGGCCACAACGGGCTTGATTCTATTATTCGGAATCTAGGCACCAATAAATATGGAAGAGTAAGGATAGGTATAGGCCGTCCTCCTGGAAAGCAAGATCCAGCTAAATTTGTTCTCGCTCCATTTACTAAGAAGGAGAAAGAGAGTATAAAAGTTGCTATCGAAGAAGCTGCAGAAGCCGCACTTACTGTTTCCACCGAAGGTCTCACCAAAGCTATGAACAAACACAATCGCAAAGCAAAGACAGAGCAGAGAGCAAAAGCTTGAATCTAGAAACTCTGTGAGCTTTAATTTCTCTGAAGGAAGATACATAACAGAGAAAATAACAAACTAGTGTCGTTCGGGTATGCTGGATATAGTTGCTTATATGAGGAAATCTAGTAGAAAAGAAAGTCAGAGTGCTATATGCATCTAAGCGACACCAGTGGTAAGAATATCTTCAAGTTTTGGAAGAAATAATTTTATACCCTTCCTGCTGTTTTTGCCTCTTTATAGGAATCGTTTGCCGCTAGAATTGCTGCACCGATCCCTGCTATAACAAATAAAAAGTAGGCAAAGATATTGATAATAGGAAGAAGCATTATCAGAGCCAGGATTACCAGGCCCAAGGCGAGCGACCAATAAGGAGAAGGTTCTCCTTCCTTCTGGAAAAAGCCGATTATTTTTCCTCCAACATATCTTCCAATTATGATCCAACTTATATAGAGGAATACTACATAGAGTGTACCTACAAAGAAGCCCAAAGGCAAACCTATTACTGTTATCATAAGTATTAGAGCTGCAGTCGGTGTTGCGATAAGAAGTAGAAATCCCCATCCCAAACTTAACCAGGGTTTTACGGAGATATTATTCGATGCTTTATGGCTCCATTTGGGAAAGAGTGCAATTAAAACTATTCCAGCTATAAACATTGCTATTAATGAGACTACTTTCCACACTAAACGCAGTCCAAGAAGCGCTGCTGGAAATGCACCTACTTTTGGCTTTTTGGTGGTAACCTTTGGCAATAAGTGGGTTACCTTTCCACCTATATTTGCTCCTTCTCCTATCTCGGCCTTGTCTTCACTGGTATACTTCAAATTTCCAGCTATAGTAGCGGTTGATGAAATAACGGGAGCTTCCTCTGCCATCAATTCTACGTTTCCTCCCATGAACCCAGAAATTTCAAGATCTCCCGCTGATATTTTTGCATCACCGCTGACCGTACCAGCAGAATTAACTGTGCCTCCGGCTGCGACTAAATCACCGCCGACCATACTACTATTGCTCAAGGTTATATTTCCGCCAGCAGCTAGTAGATCCCCTCCAATTTTCCCGTTTATAGTAAGGAGGCCACCGGCAATTCTTACGTCATCACTGACATCTCCGTTAATTGTAATTGTACCCCCGGCTATCATAATATCTCCCTGAACATCGCCCTCAATAGATAGGGTTCCTCCACCGGCAACCAAATCATCTTCCACTGTTCCCCGGATTACTACGCTACCTGCACCTACGTAAAGACTGTCGCGAATAACCTTGTCCTTTTCTAAAAGGAAGTTGTCACCTCCTCCGAACTCAAGTGCTTCTGCAAAAGGAATAAAGAGAAACATACAAAGATTAAATACTAAAAAGAAAACCAGTAGCATTTTCATTGTTGCTCCTTTCTTGTAGATGCGAGAGTTTTCTTCTTATTTTTTTCTACTGCGATACAAATACTCCTTTTCCCCTAATCGCATACATTCAAACCAGCAATTTGTGGTTGGAAAGCTTCTGGTGTTCGCAACATGCTATCTTACCCGCTTCTTTCTAATGTATTATCAAATTGGATCCAAATTGAGGCATAATATTAGTATGAAGAATATGGACAAAGTTCGCAGAAGAATAGAGCGGCTTCGCAAAGAGATAGAGAAACACAATTACCTTTACTTTGTTCTTAATAAGCCGGAAATAAGCGACTCTGAGTTTGACCGTCTGTTGACTGAGCTTAAGGATTTAGAAGAACAATATCCGCAATTTGATACATCTGATTCGCCATCGCACCGTATTGGATCTTCTTTAAGAGCTCTTCCGTCATTTAAAGAAGCTAGGGTATTTAAGAGGCTAGAACACCCCTTACCAATGCTCGGGCTCAGCAATGCCTTCACATATGAGGACCTGAATGGGTTTGCACAGAGAATAGAGAGAGCACTGGGGCAGAAGGATATTAATTTGGTGGCAGAATTGAAAATAGATGGATTGGCAATTTCTCTTAATTATGAAGAAGGAAGACTTTTAACTGCTACTACCAGAGGAGACGGATTTGTCGGTGAGGATGTAACTCCCAACATAATGACCATTAGGTCAATACCTAAAAAAATTAAAGCCAGAAAAATTCCACCACATATGATTGTTCACGGTGAAATCTACATGCCGGTCGCTGGATTTAAAGAGCTTAATCAAAAGAGAAAAGAAAAAGGCTTGCCTCTATTTGCCAATCCTCGTAATACGGCGGCAGGAGGAGTAAGACAGCTTGATCCAAACGCAACAGCAAAGATCCCTTTGGACATATTAACGTGGGATATCCCCTTTGCTGAAGGACTCTCTTTTGATAGTCATTCTCAAGCTCTCTTATATCTTGAGGAACTAGGATTTGCGGTAACTCCTCATTCTAAAACTTTTACAAATATTAGTGAAGTATGGACTTTCTGTCAAAGCTGGGAGAAGCAACATTTGGAACTTCCATATGAAGCAGATGGCATAGTAGTGAAGGTAGACTCTTTTATGCTTCAGCAGGAGTTAGGAGTTACCGCCCGTGAACCGCGTTGGGCAATTGCCTACAAATTTGCGGTGGCAGAAGCTGTGACAGTTCTTAAAGATATCTTTGTGACAGTAGGCCGCACAGGTGCCATACGTCCATATGCAGTTCTTAAGCCGGTAAAGGTAGGAGGAGCAATTCTTAAAGTTGCACCTTTGCACAATGAGGCAGAAATCAAGAGAAAGGGGCTCCTTATTGGCGACGCAGTTATTGTTCGCCGTGCAGGAGACGTAAGGCCGGAGGTGGTAAGACCTGTTGAGAGTAAGCGAACAGGGAAGGAAAAGCCATTCAGGTTACCCAAAAAATGTCCAGCTTGTGGTACAAAGATAATTCATCTGCCCGAGGAAGCACTTGCGCGCTGTACGAATGGCAGTTGTCCCGCTCAGATTTATCAAAGGGTTAAGCAGTTTGCTTCTCAACCTGCTATGGATATAGTGGGGATAGGTGATGCTCTTTCTTATATCATGGTTGATTCAAATTTAATTACGGACGTAGCTGATCTGTATTACCTTAAGAGGGAGGAACTAATGAAACTTCCTGATATGGGAAAGAAGCGTGCCAGCAACATTCTACGCTCAATACAAGAAAGCAAAAATAGAGATTTAGCCCGTCTTATATTTGGAATAGGAATAGCAGGTATAGGAGAAGAGACTGCACGGATGTTAGCACAGTATTTTACTTCTCTTGATAGACTATTTTCTGCATCTGAAGAAGAGATTACAGCAGTCCCCGGTGTAGGAAAAAAGGCGGCTCATGCAATCCAAGCTTTTTATGAGCAGGAACAGAATAGGCAGATGATTAAGAAGTTGAAAAACGCTAAGGTCAATTTCAATCTACTGGCTGCCTCTGGAGAGCTTCCTTTTTCAGGAAAGAGGATTGCCATCACCGGTTCGCTGAAAAACTACAGCCGATCTGAGGTGGAAAGGACAATTAGAGCTCTGGGTGGAATAGTGACTGATTCGATCACCCGTAAAGTTGATTTCCTAATTGTTGGTCGAGACCCTCATACTAAACTTAATAAGGCTCAAAGACTGGGAGTTAAACTAATGGAAGAAAAGGAATTTAATAAGCTACTCAGGAATACAGTTCAAGGCTCCTAAAATTCCCAGAGTTACTTTTAATTAAATTATTAATTGGGCAAAAACAGGAAAAGATGTAGCATTAAAGACGAATATTTTTTCTGAGAAAATATGCGCCGGTGCTACATCACATAGACAAAAAGAAAGGAATAGGTATCCAGTGGCACAATATTCTTGTTCAATAGAAGGATGCGGAGTGTCGTTTGAGAAAGAAGAAGATCTTTTAAGACACGAGGTAGAAGTTCATGGAATAGAATCTGAGGTAAAGCACACTTGCTGTGGCGTAGACTATTATACTGACGAGGGATTTAAGGAACATCAAGAGACGGTTCATGCAAAGAAGGAGTAAAGGTAAGCTGACTGAGAAGCTGTTTACCCGAAGCAGATAAATTATTTTAGGCAATTGCAGGAAAGATTAAGGGTATAAGGGACTCGGAATATGGACAAACCAGTACAAATAAATGTGCCAACAATTTTGGTCATTTTCGGCGTAACTGGTGATTTGATGGCTACTAAAATAACGCCCGCGCTGTTCCATTTATTCGAGGTAGGACGACTACCTGAGCTTTTTAAGATTATAGGTTTCTCGCGCCGGGATCTTAGTATTGAAAGTTTTAAGGATTACATTATTGGAGTTCTTAAACAGCACGAAGATATAAAAGACAAAGAAAACAAGTTTTTTGATTTTCTTCAGCTATTTTTCTACCAAAGAGGGTTTTTTGAAAACAAGAATGATTTTCTGACCTTAGCTAAGTCTTTATACAAAATTGATGATCGGTGGGGCGCTCGGTCTAATAAGCTCTTTTACCTCGCTGTACCTCCACAGTTTTATGAAAATATCTTTAGACAACTCTCTGCTTCAAGATTGTGTGAAGCCTGCAGCCCAGAAGCAGGATGGACATCGATTTTAGTTGAGAAACCTTTTGGTAAAGACTTAGAGACTGCTCAGAGACTGGACAAGCTTCTGAGACAGCTGTTTAAGGAAGAACAGATATACCGCATTGATCACTATCTTGCTAAGGAAATGCTGCAAAATATACTCGCCTTCAGATTTTCCAACGATATCTTTGAGCAAGCCTGGAATAACCAGTTTATAGAGAGTATCTATATTCGACTTCTGGAAACTATTGGCGTGGAGAATAGGGGGAGCTTCTATGATGGCTTAGGGGCACTTAAAGATGTAGGGCAGAATCACCTCTTACAGATGCTTGCTTTAGTGACTATGGACAATCCAGGTGGGTATGATGGAGATGCTATCAGGCTGAAACGGACACAAATACTGGAAACATTAAAGAAACCATCACAGGAAGAGATCAAAAAATCGAGTTTCCGCGCTCAGTATAAAAATTATCGCAGCATTCCTGAAGTTAGTCCTGATTCTGATACAGAAACGTATTTTAAAGTGAAAGCTTTTGTTGAGTCACCACGCTGGCAGGGAGTAAAAATTGTTTTGGAGAGCGGGAAAAGGTTGGCTTATGAAAAAAAGGATATCATGGTTACTTTTAGACATTTACCGGGGTGCATTTGCCCTAAAGATAAACACTACAGAAACATACTAATTTTTTCCCTAGAACCCATGCCGAAAATCACCGTTCAGTTCTGGTCAAAAAGACCAGGGTTGGAGATGAAAATGGAAGAGCGGCTTTTTGACCTTTATCAAACGCAAAAAAAGGAAATTCAATACATTGAAGAATACCAAAAGCTTTTATATGACTGCATTATTGGGGACCAGACTCTTTTTGTGAGCACAGACGAGATTATTGCTATGTGGCAGTATGTTGATCCAATTGGAAGAGCCTGGCAGGAAAACATTGTGCCCCTCGAGATGTATGAACCAGGTACAAATGAAATATTGATTAATTCAAAATTCGTTGAGGAATATCCAGCAGCAAAAACTACCTTTAAAAAGGAAATTGGTGTTATCGGACTTGGAAAGATGGGGGCAAATATCGCCCGTCGTTTAATTGAAAAAGGATGGTTGGTTGCAGGATTTAATAGAACACCGCAAAAGACCCGGGATTTAGAAAGAGAGGGACTGGTGGGCACCTATTCACTTAAGGAATTAGTGGACAAGCTTTCTCCACCGCGCACTATCTGGTTGATGGTTCCAAGCGGCGAGGCTATTGATGAGATTCTCTTTGGTAAAGAGGGGCTTTATGACCTTTTAGCTCCAGGAGATATAGTGGTCGACGGTAGTAATTCCTTCTACAAGGATTCAATTAAGCGCAGCAAACGCCTGGCAGATAAGAGTATTGAGTTTTTGGATGCCGGAATATCCGGAGGGCCGGCAGGTGCCCGTCAAGGGGCATCATTAATGATCGGAGGTAGCCGCAAAACATTCGAGCATCTTTTACCTCTCTTTACTGAGCTGGCAGTTGCACGGGGAGTGCAATTTTTCGAAGATGTAGGAGCAGGACACTTTGTAAAAATGGTTCACAATGGAATCGAGTATGGTATGATGCAGGCACTTGCCGAAGGATTCACTATTTTAAGAGAAACAGACTTCAGGCTTGATTTGAAGCGAGTTGCTGAGGTTTATAACCATGGCAGTGTGATTGAATCCAGACTTGTGGAGTGGTTGCAAAAAGCATTTGAGTTGCACGGTGAAGATTTGAGTGATGTTTCCGGTTCAGTGACACATACCGGCGAGGCAGAATGGACAGTGGAAACGGCTAAAGAACTTAGGGTAAAGACAAAGATTATTGAAGAAGCGTTAAGGTTTAGAATTGAGTCAGAGAAAAATCCCAGCTATACCGGTAGAGTTCTTTCTGCTCTGCGAGAACAATTTGGTGGCCATAGGGTCAAAGAAAGCTAATAAGCTTTAGCGAAATTTTCACTACAACCTCATGTGCTTTTAATCTAGAGATTTAAGACCTCGAAAGGAATTTATATGGTTTCCATCGCAAGGAGAAATTTATTTCAAGAGAAGCTACGCTTTGCTATAAGCAGTGGAGGTGTTGCCCTTGCTGTTATGCTTATTCTTATTCTAAATGGCATATTTTCGGGTATGAACCGGCAGATAACGGCTTATTTAGACAACACCCCGGTTGATCTTGTTGTTGCTCAGAAGAAATTGCGGAATTTTTTAGGTGCAAATTCAATTGTGCCTCTGACAGCTATGTCGAAGATTGAAAATGTAAAAGGAGTTAAAAAAGTAATTCCTGTTTTTGCTTCCTATGTTGTGCTTGACCTTGAAGGAAGCAGGGAGTTTTCTCTTTTAATAGGGTTTGATCCGGAAAAAGGAGGAGGCCCGTGGGAAATAAGAAGCGGAAGGTCGAATATCAGAGATGATGAGGTAATCTTCGACAGCGTGGTAGCCAATCGTTATGGTTTGAGCTTTGGGGACAGAGTGGAGATACTGGGTGAGGAGTTTAAGATTGTAGGGTTATCCAGTGGAACATCTTCCTGGATGACAGGTACTTTTTTTATCACTTTCGATGCAGCGTCGAAATTGCTCTTGACCAGAAAATCTGCTGGGTTTCTTCTGGTTTCGGTCAATCAGAAATCCCAGATAGAAACTATTAAAGCAAAGATCTCTCAGAAGGTGCAAAACCTTACTGTGACTACAAAGAAAGAGGTAGCTGATAATGATGTTGACCTCTTCGCCGGAGTTTTTAGCGGGCCGTTAAGATTTATGGTGATTATTGCCTTTCTGATAGGTACAATGCTGGTAGGTTTAACTATTTACACGGCTACGGTTGAGCGAGCAAAAGAGTATGGTGTTTTGAAAGCCATTGGTGCAAGAAATTGGAAACTTTACCAGGTAGTATTCGGACAGGCGCTAATTTCATCTATTGTTGGATTTTTCTTAGGCATACTTTTTTCTGCCGGAGCCACAAAAGCTATTAACAGTTTCGCCCCTCAGTTTTTTATCTTTATTGAATGGACTTATATCATGCAGGTATTATTGGTTTCAGTGCTGATAAGTATTCTGGCTTCATATGTTCCTGTGCGTACAGTTGCACGAATTGACCCAGCTATTGTTTTTCGAAGAGGAGGATAAGTTACAGTGGCTGTGCCCATTGCTCTAAGAAATCTCTTTGAAGGAAGAACAAGATTTATTATTAGTGTAGGAGGGGTGGCTCTAACAATTCTTTTAGTACTTACTTTAGACGGAATATTTGCCGGCTCGATGAAGCAAGTTACAGTATATATTGATAACACTCCATATGATCTGGTTATTTCTCAGGAAGGAGTGAAAAATCTTCATATGACAACCTCCTTTTTCTCTGCTTCAAAGGTCAAAGAGGTACAGAAAACGGAAGGCATCAAGAGTGAAGCTTCCATTCTATACACGACTGATTTCATCGTGTCAGGTGATAATAGAAGTCTTGCCTATGTAATCGGTTATGAACCCGGTAGATTAGGGGGACCCTGGACTATGGCGCAAGGTTCAGTCAATCTTAAGAAAGGGGAAATTATTATTGACAAGCGGATTGCGGAAAAGCATGGATTAAAGATTGGCGACCGGATTACAGTACTTGGTCAAAATTTTAAAATTGGAGGGTTGACTAAAGATACAGTCAGTATCATCAATTCAATTGCTTTCGTCCGCTTTGATGATTTTGAACGCATACGTCGTTTGCAAGGAGTAGTGAGCTTTTCTTTTGTAAACAAGGAAGAACGCAAGAATACGGAAGCTGTTTTGGAGCGCATTCGTCAAAAAGTTAAAGGAGTTACTGTACAAACAAGAGAGGAATTTGCAGATAGCGAAAGGCGCATAATTAGCGATATGAGTGTAGATATAATGAGGATAATGAACTTTATTGGATTTATGATCGGTTTATCTGCTCTGGGGTTAACCGTGTACACCGCAACCCTTTTTAAAATACGTGAATATGGCATTCTCAAAGCCCTGGGTTCTAGAAACCTCAAGCTGTTTATCATTGTGTTTGAACAGGCTATGGTTAGTGTTGTGATTGGGTTTGTTATCGCACTAGCGCTTGTCTATTTGATAATAGGAGGATTAAGTATCGCGCAATCAAATATTTTACTGGTAGTTGAGTTTCAATCAATCCTTAAAGTTGTTTTAGCTTCAAGCATTATTGGAGTTTTTGCATCGTTTTTGCCTATTTTTAGGATCAGAAGACTTAAACCAGCTGAAGTCTTCCGTCATTAGCAGGAGGGTCGAATTGTCTAGAGAAGAGCCAGTAATTGAAGTCTCAAATCTTGTCAAGAAGTTCGGTGAAGGTGCGACAGAAGTAGTTGCGGTACGGGGTGTTGACCTTAAAGTAAACAAAGGAGAAGTTGTGTTGATAATGGGACCTTCAGGGAGCGGTAAAACAACACTGCTCTCTATAATGGGAGCATTGCTTAAACCAACCTCTGGAAAGGTTAAGCTCAGTGGTGAAGATATGACTGTGCTTTCCGAAAGAGAACTTCCAGATATAAGGATAAAGCATCTAGGATTCATCTTTCAGGATTTCAACCTGCTTTCGGCACTTACTGCTTTAGAGAATGTAGAGGTGACGCTCAACCTGGCTGGAGTTAAGGGTGTGGAGGCAAAAAAGCGCGCAGAAAAGCTGCTGACCGGCCTTGGGCTAAAAGAGCGTTTAAATTTTCGTCCTGACAAGCTTTCTGGGGGAGAAAAACAGCGTATTGCTATCGCTAGAGCTTTGGCGAACGAGCCTGAAATTCTCCTATGTGACGAACCTACGGCTAACCTGGATTCGAAGATAGGTCATGACATAATAAGGAGTCTTCAGCAAATTGCCAGGGAACAGGGAAGATGCGTTGTGATTGTAAGCCACGATGTACGTATTAAAGAGCACGCAGACAGAGTTCTGTGGCTGGAAGATGGAGAATTTAAAGATATTGCAATAATGGTAACTGACCCCAACTGTGGTATGGCAATAGAAAAAGAAAAAGCTGCAGCAGCTCTAACATTTAATGGGAAAACCTTTTATTTTTGCTCCAAAGGTTGCGCTAGAGAGTTCGAGGAAAATCCTGACAAGTTTCTGTCGGTAAGGAATAAATAACTATTTAATATATCTTCGTTTGACTTTTTAATAATTTATAAAAATGATGTATTTTGCACACTTCTTTGAGAAGGTTCAAAGATCCGGTTTTTACCGGAAAAGGCTGGAAGCATTTCTCGTTTTTTTGAATCCTAAAAGCGATATGCGAGCTCTTGATATAGGTTGCGGTCCTGGAGCTCTCATTATCGAAATAGCAAAGAAGGTAAAAGAGGCAGTGGGAATTGATTATGACACGCATATGGTCGTTCATGCTAAGAGGAATGCGCGCACCGCTGGGGTCAGCAACATAGAATTTAAAGTTGCCAGGGCACAGAGCCTACCATTTGACAACGAAACTTTTGATCTTGTATCAGCAACTTCTGTCCTCTACCTGCTACCTGAACCTGAAAGAGGCTTAAAGGAGATAAGACGAGTCCTTAAGCGGGGAGGAATAGCAGCTAATTTGGATCCTTCGATTAAGATGACAAAAGAAAGGATAGATAAATTCATTCAAGGGCAGAATCTATCTGAGTTTGAAGGGGACGCACTTTACGGTTGGCTTTCAGCAGCCACTAATAATCATCGGTTTTCAAAAGATTATCTTAGGCAGCTTTACCAAGATTGCGGTTTTGAAGTTTTGGAAATAGTTGAGCATATGGATGGAATGATGCTTTTTTGTAAAGGGGTAAAGGGCGTCTGAACTGTCCAGAGGTTGTTGACATTAAAAAATTTTTAAACTAACATATCAATATTTATTGATATGTTAGTGGTTATGAAAAAATTATACTTTAAAGGTTCGACTAAACTTAAAAAAATAAAAGAACTTGCGCAGTACTTAAAGATCATCTCTGATGAAAACCGCCTGCAGATATTATGCTTCTTACAGAAAGGTGAACGATGTGTTTGTGAGATTTATAAGGATCTTGATTTAAAGCAAAATCTTACCTCGCATCACTTAAAAGCGCTTAAAGATGAGGGACTGGTAATTGCACGGCGTGAAGGTAAGTGGATTTACTACAGCATAAATTTTAAAAAAATCCATTATCTAGATAACCTGTATCAACAAGTTATTTTAAGAGGGATAGAAGGTATCCCTGCAAGCTATTCCTTGCACAGGCCGGCAGATTTTTGTTGATAATTTTACCGTTTCATCTTTACCTGCCCTATTTCCGGATTTTAATAACTGAAGATGCTGTTCATAAGAGAATAAATTGTGAAGAATCAATATGGACAATTAAATATGCATAATTAGATTTTTGCGTAATTGGCAGAGGAATGGAAAATGAGTGGAATTATTAAAAAGAGACTGTCTTTTCTCGATCGCTTCTTAACTTTGTGGATATTCTTGGCCATGGCAGCAGGTGTTGGTTCCTTTTACCTCATACCTGGTCTTGCTGTTCTTATTACTAGGTTCCAAGTAGGTACAACCTCAATTCCCATTGCATTAGGTCTTATTCTTATGATGTATCCGCCTCTCGCCAAGGTAAAGTATGAGGAGCTTGGTGAAGTGTTTAAGAATCTTAAGATACTTACCCTTTCGCTTGTGCAAAATTGGGTAGTCGGCCCCATCCTTATGTTTGCTTTGGCAATAATGTTTTTACGGAATTATCCGGAGTATATGGTGGGGCTTATTATGATTGGTCTTGCTCGCTGCATTGCAATGGTTATAGTTTGGAATGAGCTTGCTGAAGGTGATACCGAATATGCTGCCGGCCTTGTGGCGTTTAATTCGGTTTTCCAGGTACTTTTCTACTCCTTGTATGCTTACATATTTATTACAATCTTGCCTCCGGTTTTGGGTTTGAAGGGCGAAGCTGTCATCATAAGTATCGGGCAGATTGCCCAAAGTGTTTTTATTTATCTTGGTATTCCTTTCCTCGCCGGCATAATAAGCCGTTTCACATTAATTAAAATAAAAGGGCGGAGCTGGTATGATGAGAAATTTATCCCATATATAAGCCCTATAACCCTCATTGCTTTACTTTTTACTATCGTTGTTATGTTTTCACTAAAAGGGGAGTATATTGTCAAGATTCCAATGGATGTTTTACGTATTGCAGCACCACTTCTTATTTATTTTATACTTATGTTTCTGGTATCGTTTTATATGAGCAAGAAGGTGGGTGCCAATTATCCCAAGGCCACCACCCTTTCATTTACAGCGGCAAGCAATAACTTTGAGCTGGCAATTGCGGTAGCAGTTGCTGTTTTTGGTATCAACTCTGGTGCTGCTTTTGCAGCGGTTATCGGCCCCTTAGTTGAAGTACCCGTGTTAATAAGCCTGGTTAATTTGGCGCTTGTGTTTAAGCAACGCTATTTTAGGGTGGAGTTGGTAATGGAGTCGCAAACGGAGTAAATCTGAGATTGTATGTGTTTATTGGGGAACATTTATTAGAAAGGCATAAACTCACCGGCCAGATGCATATGTGCTAATTCCAAGTTGACCTACAGAGTGACCGAGAATTGAAAATCGTGCATTTGTCATTCTGACTATGAACGAAGTGAAGGGGAGAATCTCCTATTCAAAGCATATGTGAATTCTTAGATTCTTCGACGTTGTCTCAGAATGACAAGTTATCGGTCAGCCTGATTCCGCCTGATCTCTTTTTCTAAATCTATTGTTTTTAAATAAAGAGTGTAAAGTCGGACTCCTGAGCATGCTCAATCATAACAGCTACTCCCACGCAATCAGTTACTCCATCAAGTAATTTTTCCTTTGAAATCTCCATTACATCCATACTAGTTGTGCAGCCATACATCTTAACTCCCAAATCTATAGCGGTCTGTCTAAGCTCTGTTAGAGAGGCAACATTCTTAGCTTTCATCATCTTATTAAACATCCAGCGGCCAATCCCACCGAAGCTCATCTTGCTTGGTGTAGCCCGGCTGATGTCTCCGCCATACATTAAGCCGAGCAGCCGTCCAAATAGACTCTTGCCAGTTGGAACATTTTTCTTAAGGGCTCTGAGTCCCCAGAATGTAAAGAACATGGTAACATCCATATTTGAAGCGGCTGCCCCCGTAGCTATGGTAAAGGCAGCGAACAGTTTGTCCATATCTCCACTAAAGACTAACAGTGTAACCTTCTTTCTTTTTTCTTCCGCCATTCTTATATTGACCCCCTTTCTTTAACTAAGTTTTACGGCGCATTCCTGCACCGACTGTCTTATTTTGCGCTGAGGATGCCTCATGCAATATCTCGCTAATCAAATCGAAAATTTTAATTATTTTGGGATTAGAAATAGCGTAATAGACATTGAGTCCTTTCCGATGTGCAGCCACAATTCCTTTGGATTTAAGGATAGCTAAGTGCTGTGAAAGGTTAGCTTGTGAGATACCGGTATTTTCAACCAATTCGCTTACTGACATCTCTGCCTCCCTTAAATTGTCCAAAATTTCCTGTCTTTTTGGATTTGACAGAGTTTTACAGAGGTCTGATTGGAGACAGTAAAAATCCTTTTTCATAATTAGTTTATATTAATATTCTTATATTGTAATATAATTATAACAAACAATTTCTAGTATTCAAGTAGACGATTTGTTAACCGAAAGAACACACTTGCTGCACTTGATTCTCTATATGATTCTGTTGCTGCACGGTAAGCCATCTCCTTTCCAATGCAGACTCATATTCTTTTGACTTTCAAAATCTTAAGTCTTTTGATAAGCTGGGAGCATGGCTCAACTTGAGGAAGAAGTTAGAAAACACTATCTTTTCAGTGAGGAGGATGTAAAGGATCTTGTTGCTCTGAGAGATGTCTTTCTTCCCTACGCTGATCAATTTGCAGAGGATTTCTACGATTTTTTAAAGAGTTTTCCTGAAATTGCTTCCTTCTTTCCTACGGAGAAATCGGTTGAAAGGCGAAAGGAAACAATTAAGGCATGGTTTACCAAATTATTTCAGGGAAAGTATGACAACCGCTACTTCATGGAGCTGCAAAGTATAGGCCAAATTCATGTAAAAAGCGGTATCCCAATCCACTGGGTTACGGCTTCAATGAATTATAAGCGTCAGTATCTTCTGGATATCTTAGGCAAGGAAAAAACCGATCCTCCCGAGCTTCAAAGACTTGCTACTTCTCTGAATAAAATTCTTGACATCAACCTTGATGTTCTCGTTTCATCCTATCACGAAGAGGAGATGAGGGGGATTTTTATTACCCACCACATGGATTCGGTGCTCATTTCTTTTGCCGAACGCTTCACATACGGGCTTAATATTGTTCTGGTTATGGCACTTATAGGGATTTCTTTAAGCGTAGTCGGTCTCTTTATTAGTGAAATCTATAGCCTTTCCAGCGTTGGTTTTTCATCAGGTATTCTCTCTGCCTTGGGTACCCTTCTCATTATCTGGGTAATGATTGAGCTTATGAGTACCGAGATCAAATATCTGAAAGGGGATAAGTTTCACATTGAGGTTTTTGTTTCCGTAGCCTTGGTTGCGTTTATTCGAGAACTCTTAATTGCAAGCATTTCCGGTGAATCACTTTTAAAGCTGGGTGTCTATTTAGTAGCTGTTTTGGTACTTGGAGTGGTCTATTATCTTATCTCGCGTATTCGTATATAAAACACATTCCGAACTCAATTTTATATATGGTGCGCTTTTTTTGGGGGTAAGCAATGAAACTGTATCTGGTTCAGCATGGGGAAGCCAAGTCTGAAAAAGAAGACCCTGAACGCCATCTTACGGATAAAGGGAAAAATGAGGTTGAAAAGGTAGCTAATGCAGCCAAAAGGTTGAGACCTAGACCTGCTTTTATTTTCCATAGCGGGAAAATGAGAGCCAGGCAAACAGCCGAGATTATGGCAAGCATGCTGGAAACTTTAAAGGCACCTGAAGCTGCTTCAGGGCTGAATCCTAATGATGATGTTAGGATCTGGTTTTCCAAGCTTTTGGAATATGGTGAGGATCTTATGATAGTAGGACACCTCCCTTTTATGGAAAAATTTACATCGCTTGTCCTCTGCGGAGATGAGCGCGCTGGAGTAGTGCGCTTCTCCTATGGTGCCCTAATATGCCTGGAACGCAGCGAAGAAGGGAATTGGAGTCTTCAGTGGATTCTAGCTCCTGAGTTGGTCCGCGAATGATACTGTTTCTCCTGGTAATCGGTTTCCTAATCCTTGTTGTCTTTGTAATAGTTTACTTTAAGGATGTGCTCCCTCTGATGTTCCACGGTGCTCCCTGGCAGCCGAGTGAAGTTGAAAGTATACGAAAAATGCTGGAAATGGCAGAACTAAAGCAGGGGGAAAAGGTTTATGATTTGGGAAGCGGGGACGGAAGAATACTTATTATGGCCGCTGAAGAGTTTGGAGCACAGGCGACTGGAATTGAAATCAACCCTTTTCTGGTTCTTTATTCTCGTCTAAGAGTTTGGGCTAAGAGGTTGAACGATAAAGTGAAAATTATAGGGGCTGATATGTTCAAGATTGATATAAGTGAAGCCGACGTGCTTGTCCTCTTTCAGAGAGAAGAAACAAATGAGCGCCTTAAGGAGAAGCTTTCAACGGAAATGAAGAAGGGGGCCAGGCTCGTTTCCTATGTTTGGCAGATGAAGAATTGGGAGCCAGAGAAATCCGATTCTTCTTTGGGTATTTACCTGTACAAAATTTAATGCTTCTATAAACATTTTTAAAAGCATTCTAATGACCTGAATTAGCAAGGCTGCAATGCGATCTTCTCCTTGATTTACCTTTGCTTTTCCATCTCTGTTTATTCAAGTGTTAACCTAACTTATTAATAGGCTGTCTTTGTTTCTTTTATGGTTAGAGTGCACCAGAAGGGTTAAGTGTGGAAACCCTGGTAGGTGCAAGCTATAAGATACAGTTTATAAGTTGCATTTCACCAGGTTTTGTTTTAGCCCTGCAACGCTTAGGTCTAATGTATCCGGAAACCATAGGTTTGAGGTTTACGCCCTTTAAGTCTTGGGGTCATGTGTCTTTTAACTTGAGCTCAGACCATGTAGCCGGACTACTTGGAGATTTATACTTAATCGGAGAATATGCTAATATAAATTCAAAAGAAAAGTTTAAAACAGGTCTGGGCTAAGCAAGTCGAGGCCCTTTCGTCATGCACGGAAATAAGTGATAACAATGGATGAAGGAAAAAGAAAATGAGTCTGGAAGTTTTGCAATTTTCACTCCAAAAGAATGAGGAATTTAGGAAAGCAGTAGATTGTATATTAAAGGAGAGCTCTGTAAACATTTCTGTTTCTACTGTGTTTCGGTCCTTCTTTCTCGCTTCCCTGTTCAAATCTCTGGGAAAGCCACTTTTGCTCATAACGGCCCATGCTGAGAGAGCAGAGGAATTCTATAAAGATATGGGCAACTTCATATCTTCTGACACACTGAGGTATTTCCCAAGCTGGGAAACTTTTGCTTTTGAACAGCTTTCGCCCAACCGGGAACTGGTTGGGGACAGAATGGAAGTTCTTTATTCGCTTAATAAAAATTCTCTTCTGGTGATTACGTCCTTGCATGCAGTATTACAGCGCATTGCTCCTCCCTCTGAGAAGCTCTTTACTCCCACACTTCTTAAGGTTGGAGACCAGGTTGATTTTAGCCGTGTTTTAGAAGAGCTGGTGCGAAAGGGATACAGCAGAAACTATATGGTTGAAGGGCGTGGTGAGTTTAGTGCACGCGGGGGAATTATTGATGTTTATCCGGCGGCCGGTGAACACCCATTGCGCATCGAGTTTTTTGGAGATGAGGTCGAGTCGATTAGAGCTTTTGATCTGTCCTCTCAGTTGTCAGTTAGAGATATTAAGGAAGCCACAATATTTCCCTGTCGTGAAGTAGTATTAACCAAAGATTTAGTAGAAAAAGCCGAGATGCACCTTAAGAAGATGGCACAAGATAAGATTTCCAAAGAGGAATTGCAGAAATTAAAAGAGCTAATCTACTTTGAAGGTGCGGAAAGGTACTTACCCTTCTTTTACCCACATCTGGCCACTTTCCTTGATTACTTTCCTCAAGAAGGAGTCATTGTCTTGGATGAACCAAAAGAGCTCAAAGATGCAGCACACTCTCTATATGAACAGCAGAGGAAATACTTCGATGAAGCATTTTGGGGAAAAGTGGCCATAGCTGATATCTCTTCATACTATGCTTCCTGGGAGGAGCTGAGCGGTAAAAGAAAACAGAAGATGGTATCACTTACCTCATTGTTTGAAGCAAATGATAGTAGTCCCATAGCGAACTTTAATGTAGAAACGGTCGAGCCCATTTTGGGAAAGTTTGAGCGTCTGGAAAAGTTGATAGCGGAACTTGATAATGAAGGGTATAGAGTAGTTCTTGTTTTGGAGAGTGAAAGTCAAGGTCAGCGTGTTACCGATATCCTCAAAGATCATAAATTTAATGCTCACTTTCAACCCCAGAAACCGAAACCAGCTTCAAATTCAGTGGTTATTACTCATGGTAAACTCACTCGAGGATTTATCGCTCCCTTTCTTAAACTTGCCCTTTTGAACGAGAGCGATATCTTTAAACCCCGGAGAAAGAGACGCCAGGAGAAACAAACAACAACCTATCTTCCCATCTCCTCATTTGCGGATCTGAAATTAGGAGACTATGTGGTTCATGTAAACCACGGAATTGGCCGCTTTTCAGGGCTTACAACCCAGGAAGTTGCCGGTATGGTTAGAGATTACCTGCTTATTGAATATGCAAAAGGTGCGAAACTCTACGTACCCAGCGATCAAATGCACAGGATTCAGAAATATATCGGTGCTGGGGCTGAACCACCCAGGCTTACACATTTAGGGGGCAGAGATTGGGCGCATACCAAGAAAAGGGTAAGAGAGTCAGTCAAATCTTTGGCAATTGACCTTCTGCAACTTTATTCTCAGAGAATGAAGGTGAAGGGCTTTTCTTTTTCTCCGGATACTGTATGGCAAAGAGAACTTGAAGACGCCTTTCCTTTTGATGAAACTCCCGACCAGATGAAGGCAATCGAGAATGTTAAAGAGGATATGGAAAAACTCAGGCCTATGGATCGGCTCATCTGCGGTGACGTTGGGTATGGAAAGACCGAAGTGGCACTGCGAGCGGCTTTTAAAGCCATAATGGATGGTAAGCAGGTAATTGTACTGGTTCCTACTACAATTCTTGCGCAGCAACATTACGCTACCTTCAGTGATAGGTTGAATACTTTCCCTGTGTACGTAAACGTACTAAGCCGTTTTAAAAACTACCGGGAGCAGAAGGAGATTCTCAATCGTCTGAAAGAAGGAAAAGTTGATATTGTAATTGGTACTCATAGACTGCTCCAGAAAGACGTTGATTTTAAGGATCCAGGATTAGTTATAGTCGATGAGGAGCAGCGTTTTGGGGTAGCCCATAAAGAACAGCTAAAGGAGCTTAGAAAAAATGTAGACGTTCTGACTCTTACCGCTACTCCTATACCGCGTACACTTCAAATGTCTTTGAGTGGCGTAAGGGATTTAAGCATCATTGATACTCCCCCGGAAGACCGTTATCCTGTTTTTACCTATGTAGGTGAATTTGATGAGAATATGGTGGCCTTGGCAATTCGCAGGGAGCTGGCAAGGGATGGCCAGGTCTTTTACGTGAATAATCGAGTTCAAATTATAGAATCTGCTGCCCGTTATGTTAGTAGTTTGGTTCCAGAGGCTAGAATTGCTGTAGCGCACGGACAAATGCCAGAGCGTGGGCTAGAAAAGGTAATGCAGGATTTTATAGGGCATAAGTGCGATGTCCTGGTTTGCACTACTATTATCGAATCAGGTCTGGATATGCCCAATGTTAATACCTTAATAGTGACCCAGGCTGAAAGATTTGGCCTGAGCACCCTATACCAATTGAGAGGAAGAGTAGGGAGGGCTCATCATCGAGCCTATGCTTATTTTTTCTTTTCGCCAGCTCAAAATTTGACAAGTGGGGCAAGAGAACGCCTGAAAACTATTAGTGAGTTTACGGAGTTAGGCTCAGGTTTAAAAATCGCTCTTCGCGATCTGGAAATAAGGGGCGCTGGGAACCTCCTTGGACCGGAGCAGCACGGTCATATGGCGGCAGTAGGATTCGAGCTTTATTGCCAGTTGCTAAAGGAGGCGGTGGATGAGTTAAGGGGAGAGACCCTGGAGGAATTTCCGGAGATTAAGGTTGAATTATCTGTTAGTGCGTATATCCCTTCTTCTTATATACCTGAAGAGACGCTGCGCATTGAAGCATACCGCAAAATCGCCGCCATTGATGTTCCAGAAAAGAGGCAGAAAATTGAGAGAGAGTTACGCGATAGATATGGACCTCTTCCCAGAGAAGCTGGTGATCTTTTGCAGATTTGTGATCTCAAGATCCTCGCAAAAGAAAGGGGAATTAGGGAGGTTGTTCAGGAGAGAGAAAAGGTTGCTTTAAGACCAGTAAGACTCACACCCAGTCTTGAAAAGAAATTGTCGTCCCGGTACCGGGATATTATTTTCAAACCATCCAGACAGAGCCTGGTTGTAAGAATTCCTGACGGTAAATATCTTTTAAAATTCCTTCATCAACTAATTAGTGATATAATAATTTAAATCTCGCAGCATCCCAATGGGGAAATGCGGCAGATTAATAAATAAAAAGGGGAATAGAGATGAAAAAATTTAGGCTAGTAATGCTGCTTGCAGTAGGGCTTGTTTTTGTCCTCGGCCTCATTGGATGCGCAAAAGTTGCTGCTACGGTCAATGGTAAGAAGATCTATCTTAAAGAAGTGGAGAAGCAATATGAGAGCCTAATAAAGCAGCATCAACAGAGTGGTGTTCCTCAGTCTGAGCAAAAGAAAATGGAGAAAGAATATAAGAAAAGCATTTTAGACAGCTTGATTGATCAGGAGCTTATGCTGAGTGAAGCAGACCGCAGAGGCATTAAGGTGACTGAAAAGGAACTTAACGATCGTATGAACAGCATACGGCAAATGTTTCCCGATGAGAAGCAGTTCCAGGATGCCTTGAAGCGAGAGAACATAGAAATTAGCGAACTTAAGGAGAACATACGAAGGCAAGGTTTGATATCCAAACTCTCTGAAGAGGTAACCAAAGGGCTAAAAGTAACGGAAGAGGAAACTCGCAAATATTACGATGAAAATCCGGCTCAATTTGAACATGAAGAACAAATACAGGCAAACCATATTTTGGTGGAGGATGAAGCTCAAGCTAAGGATATTAAGGACCAGCTCGAAAAGGGAGCGGATTTTGCCGAGCTGGCTAAGAAATACTCTAAAGACCCGGGCAACAAAGACAAGGGCGGCGATCTCGGCTTGGTAAGTCACGGCCAGATGGTTCCTGAATTTGAGGAAGCTCTTTTTAAGCTTCAGCCAGGAGATATAAGCGATCCTGTAAAGACAACCTATGGGTTCCATATAATTAAAGCAGGAGAAAGGAAACCAGCGGGAAAAAATACTTATGAGGAAGCAAAGAAGGATGTAGAGAACCGACTTTTACAGCAGAAGAAGCAGAATAAATTTAGCGCTTTTGTACAGGACTTGAAGAAAAAAGCAAAGATAAAGGTAATGATTTAGCATTTCAGATAGAATTGTCTTAAAGAGCCCCCGGTGGGGGCTCTTTACGTTTATTATGAAGCTTTGGAAGACCTGTATTTGTTAAAGGAGCGGCTGATATGAAAAAAGCCCAAAGAAAATTTGAAGAGCTGGTTAAGATAATGGCCACTTTAAGGTCGTCCAATGGTTGTCCCTGGGACCGGGAACAGGATCATTCCAGCCTTAAGCCATATCTGGTAGAGGAAGTATATGAAGCAATTGATGCTATTGACCGGGGTGATTATACCCATCTAAAAGAAGAGCTTGGCGATATCCTTCTGCAGATTGTCTTTCATGCCCAAATTGCATCTGAAGAAAAGTATTTTAACATTGATAATGTTATCTCAGGAATTATCTCCAAGCTCGAACGGCGTCATCCCCATGTTTTTAGTACAGCCGAAGCATCCACGGCTGAGCAAGTAAGAATTCGCTGGGAGGAGATTAAAAAAGAGGAAAAGGGGCGGGAAGGAACACTTGACGGAGTCTCACAAGCATTACCGTCATTATTGTTTGCACGGGGCGTACAAGAGAAAGCAGCAAAGGTGGGTTTTGATTGGGAAGACCCGCATCAGGTTGTTGAAAAAGTAGAAGAAGAGATTGAAGAACTGAAAACCTTAAAGAACCGCCAGAAGATAACGGAAGAGATAGGTGATTTACTCTTTTCAATAGTTAATTTAACGAGGCATCTTAAGGTTGATCCCGAACTGTCACTGCGAAGTGCCGCTAAGAAATTCATTAAACGGTTCAACCATATGGAAAATCTGGCAGCCGAACAGGGTAAGAGAATAGAGGAATTCACACTTCAGGAAAAGGACAAATTGTGGGAGGAAGCGAAAAAGATATACGCTTAGAAATTTAATTGAGAATTCAAAATGAAAAATGCAAAATTACAATTCAAAATTAAAAATTATTTCTTATGAAAGTAATAGCGTAATAGGGTAACAGTGTAATTGGCTATGTGCAATTACTTAATTACTCTTTTGCTCTATTACCGACCTTATTTTTGGGATTTTAGTTTGCCGGCCTGCCGGTAGGTAGGGTATTTTGATTTTTGGCCTTTGATTTTTGATTTATTTATCAGAAAAGATTTTTTCGTGAAGCATTAAGTTGGTTATTTAAAATCTACTGAAGAATGTAAAACTAAAGGGAGATGTCTAAGAAAAGTTGACCAGTATAACAAAAGTAATTGCAAGAGAAATCCTTGATTCACGCGGAAATCCGACCATTGAGGTAGATTTGTATCTTGCAAGCGGGGTCTATGGCAGGGCCGCTGTTCCGTCAGGTGCTTCAACAGGGGCTCTGGAGGCTCTGGAGTTGAGGGATAAGGACAAGAAGCGCTATCTGGGGAAAGGTGTCCTTAAGGCGGTTGAAAATGTGAATCAGATTATTGCCCCAAGGATACTCGGAATGGATGGCACTGATCAGGACACGTTAGACAGAGTTCTTATTGAAATTGATGGGACAAAAAATAAAGGCAAGCTGGGTGCTAATGCTATTCTGGGAGTATCACTTGCGGCAGCCAAAGCGGCAGCGGCGGATCGAAACGTGCCGCTGTATCACTATTTAGGAGGCAGTGAGGCGACAGTTCTGCCTGTTCCTATGATGAATATTCTCAACGGCGGAGCGCACGCGGACAATAATGTTGATCTTCAGGAATTTATGATAATGCCAACCAACGCCCCTTCATTTAAGGAAGCCCTCCGCATGGGAGCTGAAATATATCATTGCTTAAAACAGACTTTAAAGGAAAAAGGGCTGGCAACTGCCGTTGGTGATGAAGGTGGATTTGCACCCAATCTCAACTCTAACGAGGAAGCCCTAAAAATAATTTTGAAGGCAATAAGACTTGCGGGTTACAGAGAAGGTACTGATATTCATATGGCCATAGATGTAGCAGCTACCGAGCTTTATAACGGGAAAAGTTATGTACTCAAAGGTGAAGATAGAGAATTATCTTCAAAAGAGCTGGTAAAGTACTATGCGGATTTGGTGGAAAAATATCCTATTATATCGCTGGAAGACGGAATGGCAGAGGAAGATTGGGATGGTTGGAAGAATCTTACCGCGGCTTTGGGACACAAGATTCAACTGGTAGGCGACGATCTCTTCGTCACAAACACTAAAAGGTTGAAGAGAGGAATAGATGAGAAGATTACCAATGCTATCCTTATTAAACTAAACCAGATAGGGACTCTTACCGAGACCCGGGAGGCAATAGAGATGGCTAAAGGTGCCAATTTTGCAGCGGTAGTTTCTCATCGTTCTGGAGAAACAGAAGATACTTCTATTGCTGATATGGCAGTAGCTGCTAATGCAGGACAGATTAAGACAGGTGCACCCTGCAGAACCGACCGGGTATGTAAATACAATCAACTTCTGCGGATTGAGGAAGAGTTAGGAGTAAGGGCAAGATATTTGGGGATGAATGCTCTTTATAATCTTAGTTTTTAGATGAAAGGAATGGCATCTGCTTGAATTTCGCGGGAATAGAAGAATTAAAAATATGGCTCTAGATATTGAACAATAGTCAGCAGAAACGGAGCAGAAATCGTGGCAAAAAAAGGAGCAAGAAAAGGAGCAAGAAAAGGAGCAAGAAAAGTAGGTGCTAAAACTTCAAAAAAGAAGGTCCAGCCGCGGACCAAAAGGTCTCTAAGACCCCGCCTTTACGGATTACTAGTTTTAGCCCTATTGTTCCTGGTGCTGCTTTGGTGCCTTGAACCTGCACAGCAATGGTTAAGGCAGCGCAAGGAAATATCTTTATTAAACCAAAGAATCACTCAGCTTAAAAAAGAGAATTCTAAACTGGAGGAAGAAAAAGCTAAGCTCAATACGGATGAGTATGTTGAACAGGTTGCCCGTAAGGAGTTAGGGCTGATTAAGCAGGGAGAAGAAGCATATGTGGTAATACCTCCCTCCAGGCAGCCCACTGCAGCTTCGGACAAAAAGCCTGCTGCCGAAAAGAAAGATTCCGGTATCTGGCAGAAGATTCGCAATTATCTTAATAAGCTGTAAAGTCTAATATAAGCTGTGAGCCATGAGCTACAAGCTTCCTTGGTAGCCGACAGGTCGCCTGCTAGCCAGGAATCACTATCCATTACTTGTTGCTATGAGAGTTGCCTCAATTGATATAGGTACCAATTCCATCAGACTGTTAATAGCTGAGATATCCTCCCCAAGAAGATATCATTCCTTGATTCGAAGAGCTAAAATTACTCGTTTGGGCGAAGGTGTAAATAAAGATAAAATGCTTAATGATGCCGCTATGACTAGAAGCGAAGAGGTCTTGCAGGAATATGCCAGGGAGATAGGAAGACACCAGATTGAAAAAGTTATCGTAGCTGGAACCAGTGCGCTGCGGGAGGCTAAGAATAGCTACGATTTCTTAGAGAGGATAGAGAATAAATGGGGCTGGAAGGCAGAGATTCTTTCAGGGGAGATTGAAGCACGGCTCTCTTTCCTTGGTGCCACGAACGGGTTGACAGAGGGCATAGAGGAAGTTTTGGTTATCGATATCGGCGGAGGAAGCACCGAACTTATTTTAGGACAGAAAAATAATATAATCTGTCACTGCAGTTTGGATATAGGTTGCGTAAGATTAACTGAGATGTTTTTAAAAAATGACCCACCAGCCGTAGAAGATTTAAAGAAGATGGAAGAATATATACGGGAGGAGATGGAAAAGGCTCCGCAGGTACTCTGGCGGGGCACTATTTCTTATGCCATGGGATTGGCTGGCACGGTAACAACACTCTCCGCCATCAAACAAAAGATGAGTGTTTTCGATTCCAGTAAGATTCACGGCTCTTTCTTAACTTTTGAGGAAGTGAATCAAATTTTCAGGAAATTTATATCTCTTAGCTTTGAAGAAAGAAAGAATATTGTTGGGCTTGAACCAAAGCGGGCGGATGTGATTGTCGCAGGGGCAAAGATTTTATTGGAGCTTATGAAAAGCGTAAATCTTGGCAGGATAACGGTAAGCGAACATGACATTTTGGACGGTCTTCTTTTATCAAAATTAAACCAGATAGGGACTAATTGAAGATGCTATTGTAAGAACAAGAATTCGACTTTTTGTAGGGATGGGATCCATGCCCATCCAAAAATATAGTTAAGAATGTGTGCTATTGGAGAAGGGATCCGATTGCCCTGTAAAGGGAGTTTACAGGCTGTCCTTCAAAATAAATGTATGACCATAAAGGTCATCTCCATAAAAACAAAAAATGTAGGGAAGGAACCCGTGCCCTTCCGAATTTAATTTTGTACAATTTAAGATAAGCTGTCTTTATTGATTATGAGCTGTTAAGTCTTTATGATTTTTTAGTCCAGTTGAATCCACTTGCATTAGTGATATATTAAATGTGAGATCTGAGGTGTCACCCTGAGCGAAAAAAAGAGTCTTAGTTTTCACAAGTAAAATTCTTGAAAATGGCATTAGATCTGGGGGTGTAGCCGAATAGGTACAGGCAACGGACTTAAAATCCGTCGGTAGCAATACCTTGGGGGTTCGAATCCCCCCACCCCTACCAGTTAAAATACCGCATAACTACAAGGAAAAAGGGACTTGGTAAAAAGTCCCTTTACTTTTTGAAGTAAACATCAAACGGATTGTCTAGCGAGTTGAATTTTCTTAAGTTTTTCTGGCTCGACTTTTCTTGGTATTATAATTTGTTCTTTTGTTACCACGTCTTCTACAATACTTCTGGTTAGGACGATTCGCAGAGTTAAATTAGAACTATAAGGGAAATGTCCCTTTCGTTTGGTTTTTATGAAAAGCTTCTTGAAGCCGGCAAAGTAGTACCTGTTATTGATAGACGTACCCATTAAGCGAGGTTGCTGAAGCTCTTTGGTATCTTGAAGAAGGACACGTCCGAGGAAATGTAGTAATAATTGTAGAGCATAATGGCAAATAAAAGGAGAAAGAAGAAATAAATACAAGCAGAAAGATTGCAATAATAAAAGACATAATGAAACGATAGCTCTTGGCTACTTTGGTTTCAGAATTGTTGAAAACGTTATTGCTGCTGGTTTTTCAATCAGCCATCTAATAATGTGTGCATTAAGTCAGGAATATATAAAAGTAGGAATTCCAGATGCTTCCCATTTTCAAACTTTAGGTGCTTTATTGAAAGAAGGAAATAATTTCACCTATCAGATATACGTTATCTTTTATAGTTTGGGCTCTTTGATATTATTTTATTCATTATTTAAAATAAACTTGTTCCCCGTTTTATAACAGTCTGGGGTTTCATTGCAGCCGTAATAATGTTAACAGGAGTTGTGTTTGATATGTTCGGTTCTAATATAAGCATGCAAATATATGGCATGCCATTAGGCTTGTGTCAGGTGTTTCTAGGGATATGGCTGATAGTTAAAGGACTCAATCTGTCTGTAATCGCTTCCGAGTCTGCCTGAACAGATAAACTAGGCTTAAAAGAGTATATTTAGGATGAGGAGGGATACCCAAATGAAAGCTATTGTATGCACAAAATACGGACCACCGGATGTTCTTCGGCTCAAAGAGGTAGGAAAACCCACTCCCAAGGACAATGAAGTATTGGTAAGAATATTTGCGACAACAGTAACAAAAGGGGATGTGCTAACCCGAAGTTTCGCAATCCCTCTTATGTACTGGCTCCCCATGCGAATAATGACTGGGTTTATAAGACCGAGAAAAAAAATATTGGGGTGTGAGTTAGCCGGGGAAATCGAAGCAGTAGGTAAAAGTGTAAAATTATTCAAAGAAGGTGACCAGGTTTTTGCATCTACTGGGATGAGTACTGGTGCTCATGCTGAGTACATGTGTCTGCGTGAAGACGGGATACTGGCCAAAAAACCGGCCAACCTAACATATGAGGAAGCCGCTGCTGTTCCTGTTGGAGCAATGACAGCATTGTATCTTCTTAGAAAAGGAAATATCCAGAGCGGACAAAAAGTCCTTATCAATGGCGCTTTCACCAAAAGCGGTGAGACCTATGATGTTGTCTTTGACGCGATTAACAAAAGTTCGTCTTCACAGTGTAAAAGATTGCTAACAAAAAATGGACGCTATCTACGCACTATTGCCATGTCAGCCGAAAAGGCTGAACATTTAATTTTCTTAAAAGAGCTTATTGAGGCGGGAAAGATAAAGCCAGTTATTGATAGAAGCTATCCGTTGGAACAGATGGTCGAGGCTCATAGGTATGTCGACAAAGGGCACAAAAAGGGAAATGTAGTAATAACTGTGGAGCATAATAACAAAATCTGACAAAGCGTTGCACCTGACCACTATTCCGTTGTGTTCCATAGCGGCAGGTGAGCTTGGTCGTTATGTGTGTAATCTACAAACCATATGTCAGAAAGTTCAGATAAGGATCTCGGTCTTTTGTTTGGAAAAATCCTCATTAATAGTCCATCTGGCCTATAAAATAGCAAAATGAGAAGCAATATTAGCCACCTGGCCTATGTATGATTCTTTGAAGTAGTGCTACATTAAATTCACAAGGTAACAACAATTAAAGTCTTTCTAAAGGAAGAGACCAACCTTTAAATGAGCAAGGTTGGTTTTATCATCTGAGGTGAGAGTTTCAAAAAGCAAAATGCAGACAACATGATAGTTTTAAAAGTATAGTGAGGCGTCCTTTTAAGGATTGAAATCAAAAGAAGGTAAAGCAATAGTGCCAAAGCAAAACTGTTGGGAGTTTAAAAAGTGCGGCAGGGAACCAAAAGGAGGAAAGGAATCTGAACTTGGCGTATGTCCTGCTGCAACTGATATATCTGCTAACGGATTAAATGGAGGAAAAAATGGTGGAAGGATTTGCTGGGATATTGCAGGCACATTAGGAAGAGGGCAAGCTCAATGTTTTTTTGGTGAGGATCTAACTCTTTGCACTAGCTGCGGTTTCTTCTGGCTTGTCCGTAAAGAAGAGGGCAACAATTTTTCAATAATTCGACTTGTTTGGTATAAGTGATTGGGTGCAGTTTGGCTAAAATAAGTTAACTCTCTTTATATCAAAGAGTCAGAGATAAGAGACTCGGAGGGTGAAATAAACTCACACGAATAAACAAAATACGAGAGTACAAAGCAGGAATATTTGAATGCTGTTTGAAGCAAGAGATCAACCTGAGAAAAGGGTTGGGTTTTCTTTAAGGCAAAAAAGGAAAGCCTTTCTATGTTTTTAGTGGGAATAGGAAGAGTTAACAGGGAAACGGAAATGGGGAAAATAACTTTTGAAAATACTTGTGTAATATGTAGTAAGATTGAGGGAGAAGATCTCCCTGGGTGGCATTGTTTTCCTTTTTTAGAAAACGGAGATAATGCTGCGGAGTGCGGGTATATTATAATCTGCCCGAACTGTTATCAAAAGTTACCTCAAGATGTAAGAGATTTTTGGCCCCCGATTAAAACTTGCCGCTAATATTTTGCAAGAGAAATTCTCTAAAGGCTCAGACAAACATCTGGGCCTTTTTGTTTGACCTAAAGCTTTTCTACCATTCAGACATAAAAGGCTCTTCGCCTTTCCTGCCAGGTGAAAAACTCCTATAGAAATAGTTAAGAAGAAGTATTGAAAGTTAAAAAGGGAAAACTTTAGAGTTATTGAAATATTAATTACAAATGGCCAACGGGGTTGCACGGGAAGATATGAAAAGGGGAGGATTTAAAAATACCAGGGTAGAAAATAGAGTAAAGTTCATAGAACACAATGGAAAAAAATCCTGTATCTAGATTTCTCAAACTGTACCTGTGAAGGAGTCTTAAAAACCATTGAAGAGGGTAAAATGCAAATAGGAACACAGCCAGAACACTCGCTTTTAGTTTTGACCAACGTAGAGGGTGCAGTTTTTGATCCTGAAGTAGTAAAAGCGATGGAAGCTTTTCTAGTGCATAATAAACCTTATGTTAAGAAGAGTGCTATTATTGGCCTCAGCGGGCTTCAAAAGATTATCTATGATGGTCTTATTAGAATTACAAGAAGGAATTTGCCGCTGTTCAATACCATTGAAAAAGCAAAAGACTGGTTAGTAAGCAACTAGCAATATCCGCTAAGTAAATAATCAAGGGTTCTTATCTGGGAGGAGGTAATTGTGCTTGGTATTTTTTTATCAGAACTATTTAAGTATGTTGTAGAAAAATTTGGTGAAGATACATGGAAACAGTTACTGGAAGAGACTAAATTAGGACCAAGAGTGTATATAACGTCCTTAGAGTATCCGGACCAAGAGATGGTTGATCTTGTAGCAGCTATTTCTCAAAAGACAGGGATGTCTGTTCCCAATGTTTTAGAGGATGTAGGCCAGTTCATAGCACGGGGTATGATAAAACTATACAATCCTTTCATTGATCCCAACTGGAAGACGCTTGACTTATTACAAAATATTTCAGGGATTATTCACAAGAAGATTCAAAATGCGAACCCTAAAGCACCGCCTCCAGATTTCAGCTGCACTCGGATAAGTAATGATGAACTGGTCTTAGTCTACAGTTCTGCTGATAGACTGTGTCAATTAGCCATAGGGTTAGCTCAAGGATTCGCTAGTCACTACAATGAACATATACGTGTAACTGAAAGGAGCTGTACTATTAAAGGTACACCAAGTTGTGAAATATCAGTAAAGCTCGTAAAGCAGACCTCTCCAGTTTAGAATTACAGAAGTGCTCTTATAATTCATATTACTACTGCTACTGAACTGCTAATGCTCCATACATAAAAATGAATAAAGACCGGTAATCAGCAGATTACTGGAAACAGAAGAGAAATCCATCCTGTCGCTAAGAGAATGTGCAAGGAAAAGCATAATAATACATAAGAGACGGTAATAGTGATACGAGATTGCACTTAAGGTTCAGGCCCAATATCTGGGCTTTTTTATTTGGAAAAAAACCAAACAGATTGGTAATAAACTGCGGAACTACTACTTCAAGTCCCAATTTTTTTAGAAAAAGAGCTACTACTTAGCTATTGTGCAACTAACTGAAAGATCCTTATCTTGAAATATAGGATTGGTCAAATTTAACTACCAAAAGAATAAAAGAAGAAGGTTAAAGGGGTGGGAGTATAAACCGAAATATATTAACGAAAGGTTTGGAAAGGAAAAAAATGACAAGGGTAGTGGTCAAAAACCGTGTGGTAGTGGATAGAATAAGGTTCATAAAATATAAGGGGAAAGAAATTCTCTTTCTGGATTTCTCAGATATTACCAAGGAGGATGGCTTTGAGGCTATTTTGAAGGCCGCAGAGTCTATAAAGAGACAACCGGACCGCTCGGTTCTACTTTTAGTGGATACAACGAACGCAGAGTTTGATCACTGGTTAGTTAGAGAGTTTGAATGTTTTATAGCAGATAATGCCTATAATATAAAAAAACAAGCTGTTGTTGGAATAGGTGAACTCCAGGGTATGTTTTATGATACGATTATAGGGTTCTTAAAAAGACGCTCGATGGACGATAGTGACACACATAAGGAAATAAGGGGTTTCCCAAGGTTTGATGACATAGAAGAAGCAAAAGAATGGTTAGTAAGTGATGAAAAGTATCTTGGAATTAGTTTCATAAAAGCAATTAATCCCTAGAATCTTGCAGGCAGAAATTCTTTTTAATAGAGCTTACCAACGGAAGTTTTTAACTTAGAGAGAATTGTGATAAAACAAAGATGTTGCTTTAAGACCTAGATAGATCATCTAGGTCTTTTTGTTTGGAGTAAAGGTGACTCTTTCCTGCCTGTAGTTTATTTAAACCTATTACTCTTGACTTAAATTTTTTATTCACAGAAAATGAAAGCGTAGCAGTGCTTGTATTCCAGCTGAACAATATGGGCCGATTCCGAAGAGTTGGCCTTTTGTTATTAGGATGAAACTTGTCCAAGGTGTGCAATCTTGATGATTTATGTGAGTATATAGCTGATAGTATCGCCGAAGATTGGGAGAGTTATTTATGATACCGTATGCTAAGATAGCAAAATATAGTGATTTACTGTGGGGCAATATATTAGGTGAACAAATTAGTTTCCTGGTTTCAGTTCTCGGTCCTATTCTTGAAGACCCGGACATTACTGTTTTAGACGCAGGATGTGGTACAGGCCGGATTATCAGAAGCTTATCAAAGATGTTTCCGTGCCATTTTCAAGGATTTGATGCCAGTGAGGAGATGTTAGATATAGCCCGTCAGTTATCTGATGATAGAATAGAGTACTTCACTGCCACCCTTCAGAACTTCAACGTCAACAAAAAAGTAGATGTTATTCTATGCTTGTACTCTACTTTCAATTACCTGACAAGGGACGAAGATATTGTAGATACATTGAATCGTTTTTCTTCTGCACTAAAGGGCGTCAGAGGAATTGTTATCATAGATACATGTAATTTCCTGCACAATCTTGTAGAGGGCTGCGGAAAAGAAGCTTCGAAAACCTTTGTTGATAATGAATTAAGGGTTGTAGACCATATCCAGTATTATATCGATACCACAAAGAACATTTGGACGCATGATGAAACATTAGAAATATATGAGAATGAGAAATTGGTGGACACTATAAGAGAACGCCATTATTTGAGATACTTGACTTATGCGGAATTTAGATTGCTTTTAAATCTGTCTGATTTAAGGAATTTCAAGTGCGCCGTTGAAAACGGATATGATGTCAGCTCAAATATACAGGATAGATTGATTTACATTATCAGGAACTAAACCTTCTCTCAGCTTGACCATACTGGCAAGTCGTAATTTCCTGCTGAATCCCAATTTTTGATCCATCTGGATGTCTCTCTAACCTCCAGTAAATCCCCGCCGGGTGGCTTAGTTCATTAGTTCAGCTACTGTATGTCACCTTGGCAGTTAGACATATAAAAATAAATATTTATTTTATGAGCAGCAAGCAGAGTGTGATAATGCTACGCTTATTTTAACAAAAAAATATATATAGGCAGCGGTACCTGAATGCTGTTTGCGGTAAGAAACCAATCTGCGCAGTGGAGCTGGTTTTTATTTTGAAACGCAACCCAACTGAAAATGAGGTATGCATTGTTTGAAGCAGAAGAGGGTGGCTAAAAAGGAATTAAGAATGAAGTTTAATAGTGAATTTGTATAAGTTTACTGCAAAAAGACCCAGACAAACCATCTGGGCCTTGATGCTTAAGGTGCTGCGAGAGCTGCTCTCTATACCATCGAAAACTCCTTATAATAGTCCATACGGACTATAGAATGGCCATGTTCTTCCCAATAATAGCCACTTGGCTCATAGACAAGCTTGTTTTTCTATTGCTACGCTTATATAGAAAGTCAATGTAGCATTTCTCGCACCTAGTATACACAATCAGTAAACTGCATATCGTAACTCAATTTACATTATCAAAAATCTTTGATTTGAGAATACCAAATCCTGCGACAAGAGTTCCAAATTATCTTTAGTTTATTTTGCAGTTCAGGATTTACTTTCTATTATCACCAAATACGCGCAAGGAGATACACAGATACTAATCTCTTAGCAACCTGAAATAGTGATTTTTAAGCTTCGAGGATTTTTACTTCAGACTATTCAGGAGGAGGTGAAGTTTCTAAGGAATTTGGGTATTCACAATCTGCAATACTTGAATAGATGAAGGGAGGGAGAACATTGAAAAGAAGAATATTTGTTGCTTTAGTTGTCATAATAGCTTTGGTAGCCACTACTTCACTAGTGTGGGCTGCAGCAGGAAATGCGAGGAGACCTGCTATTGAAACAGGCGCGAACCGTGTGTTTCAGTTGCAGAGAACGGATACAGAATGGGAGGGCACCTGGTATTGGTATGTTGGCTCCTCTTATAATGCGACCAATCTTACCGGTGTCACTGCCTTGGGATTGTTAGAAGCTTATCGAGATGTGAAAGACCCGGTATACCTAAATGCTGCAATTGATGCAGCGAGTTTTATTCAGACTCACCTGGGGGCAGGTGCAACTGGAACACAGCATCATGTTCGCACAACTGCACCGGATATCATATTCTTGCATTGTTTAAGTCAAGTAACTGGTGACCCATCATATGCAGCCAGGGCAAATCTCGAATGGAACAATCTCATCATTTTCTGGCCAACCGCAGGTGATCTTGATGGCCTGTTTCGTAGTATTAACCGGCGTAGTGCCTGGGATATGGCTTTCTTCCTTGAGGCGGCCCATATGTCTGGTGACACGGATTGGGCTAACCAGGCAGCGGCTATTCTTGCTAATACCAATGATACTTTTTACTACGGGACCGATACCTCGTGGTACGCTTTGAATGTAAGTGGTGCAGTGCGTGCATTGATTGGTTGTGGCTTTGCTGGCCAGTACAATAGTGAAGTTGTTTCACTTCTCAACCAGCTAATAGCTCTCGCCGATGATGAGAATGGTGTTGGTGGATTTATCCAAGATACAGCTTATGCTGTGATGGCTTTTACTGCAGTGGGTGGAGCTGCACGCCAGTATGCGAATGATCTAGGCCGCTGGCTTGCTAGCAAGCAGGAGCTGTCTGGTTGCTGGATGGAAGCTGGTGATGAGTATCCAGAAGTTAATGGAGAGTCAATAAGGGCTTTAGCTTCGACAATTGGTACTAACGTCACCTTGGACGGCTTTGAGCCAGGTATAGCGATGAACTCATCTTGGAGGAGAGCGGCTACAGCTCAGGCGGCAATACCATTTAGTGGAGAGTAAGAAGCGCAATCTAGCCACTCAGCAGAAATCTAATCTTCTCGCTGGTATATTTGCTATGCAAAAATTTTATAGCTCTTTCAGCACATAGCGAATTTGTACAAGTTTACTGCAAAAAGACCCAGATAGTGTGTCTGGGTCTTTTTGTTTTGTAATAAGGTAGAGTAGCCGTTGTAGTGAAGCCAAGTTTGTTCCAATAATGTTGAATAGATCATCTGGTTGCTAACTGTGAATATGAACACTCAGATTGGATGGGAGGGAGAAGTATTGCTGTCGTATTGAGATTCTAAAAAATTCAGACTAAACTAAATGAGGGTAAATAAGAATCCAAGGACCCGATCATGGAGAAAAATTTAACAGTTAATAATTATGAAATGTTTCAAATTCCATAGTACTCCACAGGGGAAAGCATATCTTTTTATAAAAATTGTAAGAGTAAGAGTCCGGTTGCCAAAATGAAGCGATTTTTTATCTTTGCGGTCATTGCGTCAATATTAATTATTTTCCTTTATTTTGCTTTTGCAGACCTTCCGGTAAAATACAGCATCGGTCAGATTGATAGTAGGTTTAACATATCGCAAGATGAAATGACTCGTCTATCAGAGGATGCTGCAAATCGATGGAACTGGGCATTAGATAAAGACGTCCTCATTTATGATCCCAATGCACCGTTCAAAATAAATTTAGTATATGACCAGCGACAGGCCAATCTTGAAAAACTAAGGACGGAAGTCTCGGGCCTCAACCTTGCAAATACCAGCATCAGTAGCACAAAAGAACAGCTTGAAGATATGATTGAAGAATTTGAAAGAGATTTAGAGAAACACAATCGTGATGTTGCATACTGGAATAATATTGGTGGAGCTCCAAGAGGAACATACCAGATGCTGCAAAAAAAGAAATTGGAATTAGAAAACAGACAGAATAACTTGATACAGGCTATCCAGCTCTTGAACAGTAACATTCAGACGTATAATCGCGATTTGTCAAGCCTTAAAAATGAGTTGAAAGAAAACGAGGGTAAAGTTGAAGCCCAGGGCAGCTACAAGCGCTCGGAAAAGAAGATTGATATCTTTATGTTTGGAAATCAAAATGAACTTAGATTGGTTCTCATGCATGAATTTGGTCATGCTCTTGGCGCAGAACATACGGATGATCCTGCTTCCATAATGTACCGTCTTATAGGAAAGCAGAATTTTGACGACCCAATGCCGCTGAAAGAAGATATCGATGCTGTTGAAAAGGGCTTTTAAATGCAACTAAAGGCTCATATAAAGAACAGGAGTCTTTTGATTGGGATAAATATAAATATTTAATAAAGGAAAGAAGATAAACTCACCATACGAATCTTAAAAAGGGTTTAGATGTGGTGATTATGACTATAGTGGGTAGTCTGCATATGAAATCTCTGACTAATGTTGTTAGGAAAAAGAATAGCAAAGGTTAAGCTGACAGGATATTTCCCCCATCAGTTATTCTCGGATTGTAGTTTACGAGAACGTTTGCGCATAATACTGCCCCTTATTTTCATTCCACTTGTTTTATCAGGTGGATAGTAATCAATAGCTTTAAAGCGTACTCTGCTTCCATCTGCTAACCGCAGCACGAATTCATCATCCTCATTAAAATTTTTTGCGTTAATATTAGTAAGGTATCCATATATTTCTTCAGTTCTTTCGCTACTATCTTGACCGCCCATAAAGCCGATGAATCCTACAACAGGTATAGCTGTTATTTGGTAGTTGGCTTCTCCAATTTTCTTCTTTTTCCTGTAAATTGTTCCTTTACCTTTCTTAGTCTCTTTTTCCAAAATAGACACCCTTTTCAGTTAAGCGGTTTAACCAAACTCGAATTATCGTTTAGAGTGATTATATCATAAGGAACAATAAAGGGTTTTAGACGGGTGTTCTACCGGCACCAAATGTGAGATTGGTAGAGTGAATCTCAGATTTTTATCTTTGTAACTTCTTTAGTATATGGAAGCCAACCTCTTCCACACCATTATTAAAGGAGAATTTAATAAAGAGAGCGAAAACAAAAGCACTTTTTATATAGCATACGTACCCGTAGCTAGGTTCTTAATAAGGAGGATAAAAGTCGAAAAAAGGGAAAAGGGCTTTTCACTAATTGAATTGATGGTGGTAATAGCCGTAATTGCTGTTCTTGTTTCGCTAGCAATACCAACTTTTATTGTAACCTTAAATTGGACCAAGCAGAACACCTGCAGGGGTAATCTGAGAACAATTGATGGAGCAATTCAAACCTATTACACAAATAATGACACTTATCCTTCAGACTTAGAGCATCTTGTGAGCAGCGGATATCTTAAGGAAAATCCTGAAGAGCCATTTGGTGGACAGTATGAGTTAAATGCAAGTGGCAGCACTGCTGTATGCAGCAAAGGACATACTTACTAGATAAAATTTAAAACAGAACATTTCTGATTGAGATTGAATAAGGTAAAAAGGTTTCCTTATGAACTGTCCTTTTTAGGAACGGCAAATCTTTCCTTGAGGTTTTTAAGTAGACTCCGGTTGGACTTACCCCACTTTTTGACAATGCTGTGCCCCGTATACCTGAAATATGCTTTCACTACTCTAAAGGTTATAAGACTCTTCAGGCATCTCCATAGAGAGTAGAATTTCTTCATTGCCAGAAAGGATTCTTTCTGGAGCTGATAAACTGTCATTTTTTCCGGATTCGGCTCAAAGACTACATGGTGGCCATCATAAAGTGACCAGTCCTTAGTAAAGATCCTATTTGCTGTATCAAGTTCTCGGAAAGTTTCAGTACCGGGAAGCGGTACCAGAACCAGGAACTGAACAGTGAAAATTTTATGCTTTTTTGCAAAACTGACAGTGTCCCTGATTGTTTTAACATCGTCCGAATCAGAACCGAGAACAAACATACCATGAGTCCTGATCCCGTTTTTCTGCAGGACATCATTGCTCTGGATTATATCTTTTACATCCTGCAACTTATGATAGTCTTTTAAAGTATCGGGGTTAATAGATTCCATTCCGATCTGAAAAAGGAAGCATTTGGTTTCTTTGGACAAGGACAGGAATTCTCCGTCTTTGGTAGCATCCGTCCTTATTTGTGCTGACCAAGGAATTA
>CAYGBL010000010.1:0-72284 GCA_964348135.1 uncultured Actinomycetota bacterium | reverse complement strand
AAGGAGCAATCAAAAGAGGAATAAATTCTTATAAGGTTGATGAAGAAAAGTGCAATGGCTGTGGAGTCTTTATTTATGCATGCCCCAATAAAGTAATATCGTTGAGTTGAGGTAAGTGTAATGAGAAAAAACGAAGTAAGTCAGGAACTTATAACTAGATTAAAAAAGGCAGAAGGACAGTTGCGCGGTATTCAGCGAATGATAAAAGAAGGTCGTGAATGTCAACAAATATTGGGACAGTTAATGGCAGTAAGGTCTGCGGTGGAGAAAGTGGGGTTGCTGGTTGTTAGCAACGAATTTGAGCGCTGCTTTGGTAAGAGCGCGAAAACCACACCTAAGGAAGCCAAGGCTCTGGAGGAAGCAATTAAAACTGCTATCAAACTATAATATATACAATTTTTGCATGAGTTCATCAGCGAGTTGTTTAACACTGGCTAATCTTGTTTAATTTAAAGGAAAATTGGGAAAAGGAGTGAAGCGAATGCCTTTGTATGAATTTGAATGTAAAAATTGTGGAGAAAGATTTGAAGAATTCAAAAACTGGGAGTCTGCTGAAAATGACGTAGTTTGCCCAAAATGTGGAAGTAGAGAGATTAAAAAATTGCTCTCCTCGTTTGGAATCGGCGACTTTTCAGATTTGGATAGCTGCGGTAATGAGTCTTTTGGATGAGGTTAAAAGATTAAGCCGTGTGCTTTACAAACTTTGAATTAAATATGGAATTAGATTTATGGTAAGGAACGTAAGAATATATGCGGAATAGAAAAAAATTTAGTGAGCTTTCTCAGAAAGAACTTGAGGATCTTTTAAAGGAGAGCCTGCAAGAGCTTGAAGATTTGGACTTAGAATGGGAAATGAATTTTTCATTAACTGGAGTTCACCTAAATCCTGGCGATCGCGAGCAATTGAAGAAACGTCTTGAAAAGGACAGACAACGAGTACAAGAACGGGTAGAAAAAATAAAGATTGCCCTGAAAAAGAAGGAGGATTGGGAAGGGTAGATTTATATGGAAATAGCATATGTTAAAAATAGCCAAAAGGGCTTCCGCACACTAAGGGCAGACCTTGAGAGTGCTTTACAAAAGAGGAAGTACGGAATTTTAACTGAGATTGATGTAGCCAAGGTAATGAAGGAGAAAGGTGTAGATTTCGGCCGTCAGATTCTTATTTTGGGAATCTGCAACCCCCATCGCGCAAAATCGGCACTTTCGGTCGAAGAAGATATCGCTTTGATGTTTCCCTGCACGGTTGTTATTTATGAGTCTAGTGGTAAATCCATAGTTAAGCTTGCCAGGCCTTCGGTAATTGCGAGCTTTTTCTTTAAGCAGGAGCTTATAGAATTAGCTAAAGAAGTAGAGGCAGAATTAAAAGCTGCAATTGATGAGGTAGCTGTTTAGTCTTTCAAGCAATAATTAGTGTTTTTTAGTAGCAGAGTTAAGATTAGTGCACTTCCCATATTTTGGCCTGGATTTTCCATTTATTGCATTAATTTACTATCTTTTTGTCAAACTTGTAAGAAACCACTATAGAGCTGAGTAATCGAATATTCAAGTCTCAATGATAATTTGGAGATACAAATCACCAGGTTATCATTTTTTTTTCGAAAATATTGCAGTATCTCAAGTTAGTGATTAAATGGATTATGTGTTAAAGAAATAGAAGGTATTATTAGTGGAAGCAAGAATTATAAATAAAATAGTTAGTCTTATGGAGGAGTGAAAAATGTATACTCAGAAAGATAAGCTCAGGGTTATGGTCTGCACCTCTCTTTATAGGGTTGAGGGCGATATGCATCTTTTACCTGGAAGCCGACTTACTGATATTGTTAACATAAAGACAGGGAAGGATTTCTTTCCCATTACTAATGCAAAGGTTTGGTCGTCTGATGAAGATAGGGTGTTATATACAGCGGATTTTGTTACTATTAACCGGGAGTCGATCATTATGATTTTTCCTCTGGAGCAGGAGAGAGTAAAGAGCGTAGTTGGCTAAGTTTATTAAAAAATTACTTTTGATGTTTTGAACTGGTGTTCATTTGGGTAGAATAGAATCACGGAGGTAATGTTAATTAGGGAAGAGGTGGTATGAGAAATGGTGACAAAACCTTATATTAGAGTTCCTATTACCATGACGGATAAGATGATAAGCTTCATGGAAAATATGAGCATGAAGTCAAAAGTTACGGGAGGCAGAAAACTACCAAATACTGCTATTGTAAGAGCAGCTGTAAGCGTATTAATGGAACTCGATGTAGATGCCCGAAATATAAAGACTGAAGATGAGCTAAAGACCCGCATTGTGCAGGCAATGGCCAAATATAAACCCAAAGCAGCAAAAAAACGCAGGAAGAAATAGTATTGAATGTGTAAGGGGTTAAGATAAAGATAAAGATAAAGTGCTGGGAGCTAAAGAGCTGTCTAGCTTGTCACTACATAGACTGCAAGGTTTATAGAAAGAATTTGGATCGTTGGAATGTGAATAAGAGATGCCCTTATATCTCTGCTGGTGGCTGTTTTGGTTGTGCGTTTTTGTAAAGCATCTTGGGGATGCTAGAGTTGGAATAAATCATTTTGCAAACCGATGTAAACGAGGAGGCAATTATTTTAGCCTCCTTTCTTAATCTCTTCTGCGAGATCAGTTAGATGTGACATTTTACCACGAAGGGAACGATATATTCATGCTATTCAGCATGGATAGCAAAACTTTGGGAGCCGATACTTAACTATGAGAAGAAATTTAAGAGTTGAGGAGATAAATACACTCTCAGAGTTCAACGAAATTAAACAGCTTTGGGAGGAGCTGGCAGAGAAATCCAGGCATGTTACCATATTTCAGACCTGGGATTGGCTCTGGGAATGGTGGAAGGCCTATGGGTCAGGTAGGGAGTTATTCATTCTTCTCGTATGGGATAGAGAAAAGATAATTGGAATAGCTCCTCTTTTTATCTCGTCACTCTATGCAGGACTTCCTGTCAAAATTATTGGTCTTATGGGTCTTGGGCCTTCGGATTACTTGGACTTTATTTATAGTCCGGGTAGAGAAGAACAATTTCTTACTTCTCTCTTTGATTATCTTTTTGGAACAAAACAGAATTGGCATCTTATTGATTTTCAGCAAATACCCCTTTCCAGTCCCGCTTTAGAGTTTCTCCGAAAACAACCGCTTAATAAAGGAATATGGATCGATACTATTGTCCAGGACTACTGTTTGAAGGTTAACCTTCCTGCAAGCTGGAGCGACTTTAAGAAAAATCTTAGTAAAAAGATGAGGTGGAATATAGAGTACAGCACACGAAGAATAAATAGGACATATAATGCGAATATGAAAGATATTGATGGAAGGCAATCTCTTGAAAAAAGCCTAAATGTTTTTATGTCTCTTCACCAAAAACGATGGTTTAGAAAGTATCAACCAGGGCTTTTTATCCAGCCCCGCTTTAAAAAATTCCACCGGGCAGTTTCATCCACATTGTATCAAGACGGACAGCTGGTTTTATACAATCTGGAGCTAAATAAAAAAATAGCTGCCTCTCTATATGGATTTAAATATAAAAAAATATTTTACTACTATTTAGGTGGCTTCGACCCCAGCCTAAGCAGACTAAGTCCAGGGACGGTTCTTGTTGCCCATGTGATTAGAGAGCTAATCAAAGAAGAATATGAATATTTTGATTTTTTAAGAGGAGCTGAAGCTTACAAATATAGGTGGGGTGCTAGACCTAAAGAGAACTGGCGTATTTTAATAGGGAATCAGGGCAATAAATCAGCTCTAATTGCCCGTATTTTAAAGGGAGAAGAAGGGGTAATTCAGGCAGCCAGAAGGATGGGCCGAAGTCATTGACAAAGAGAAAGATTATTAGAATAGTTCTGGATACTAACCTTCTGGTAGCTGGCTATTTCAATCCCAGGAGTGCTTCGGCTGCAATAATTAAACTCTGTCTTAGCAAAGCCAATTTTAAAGTTCTATATACGGGAAGCATACTTAAGGAAGCTGGACTTATTCTTAGAAATATTGGTGCATCCGAGAAATATAAGGAAAAGATAAATGATATCTTTAGGCAAGGCAAGAAAGTAAGCAAAGCAAGAAAACATATGCTTATTAAGGAAGATAGAGAAGACAACAAGTTTATGGATTGTGCTATTACAGCTAATGCTGATTATATTGTTACTAATGATGTGCATATGTTGAAGTTGGGAAAGGTGGCAAGATTAGAAGTAGTAAGACCTGCTGAATTTATACGGATTATTCGTAAAGCTAAAGGATAAGTGTGGAACTGTTCGAGGCACTGAAAAGCCGAAGAAGTATCAGAAAATTTACAAATGAACCCGTTTATGACGAGGACATTTATAAAATAATCGATGCTGCACGACAAGCGCCCTCGGGTAATAACCGACAGCCATGGAATTTCATTGTTATTAGAAAAGAGAAGGTCATAGAAGAAATGGCACAAGCAGTTCATGAGAGAATGGATGAATTGCTTAACTGGCCAGAGACAAAAGGGTGTGAGAAAGATCTGAGAAAGTATAGGTATCTCTTCACTTTTTTCACGCATGCGCCTGTAGTTATAGCAATAGTTGTTAGACATTACAAGTCTTCAATGTCTCAAATTTTGGAAAAACGAGGTTTTACAATTTACCACCATAGTGATGAGCAGAGTGTTGCTGCTGCCGTTCAGAATCTATTATTAGCGGCGCATGCTCTGGGTTACGGAGCATGCTGGATGACCGGGCCTTTAGTTGCAATTGAAAGATTGGAAGAAATACTTAATATAGAGGATGGTAGTAATTTGATGGCTCTGGTTCCTCTGGGACGGCCTGCTCGGATACCCCCACCTCAACCACGCAGGTCTTTGAAAGAGATAGTCAGGTTTATTGAATAAATGAAAGAGGTTAGATAGAAAGATTAGGATCTGTATCAGGATTGATGCAAAAGCTTTTTTGCCAGCTTCGCAAGCCCCTGGGGGCTAAATGGTTTGGTATAATATTCTTCGACCTGACTAAATTCATCCACAGATTCTTCTCCCAGCCCTCTCGCAGTTAGCATTATGATGGGAATATCTTTAGTCGTGTCGCTGGATTTCAATCGTCTAGCTACTTCCCATCCGTCCATCTTGGGCATCATTACGTCTAAAATAATTAAGTCAGGGTTTTCTGAATTAACCTTCTCAAGGGCTTCCTCTCCATTATATGCTTCTACGACATCGAAACCTTCGCTGGTTAATTTAGTCTTTGCCAACCTTACAATGTCTGGTTGATCATCGACTACTAAAATCTTCTTTGGCATCCCATTACTCCCATTCTTGGATCTTGACCCAAAAGGCACTTATCATTCCTATATTTACACTTTTGATTAATCTTATCACATATGCATTTTTCATACTAAGGATTACAATATACCGTTAAGCACAGCAAAATCTAGTTGCTATTTTGTTATTATATAAATATATAGCAATAAAGTACAAAGTGACATCAATGAGAAAAATTGAAAATAAACTTGTAAATTATCAAGCTATTCTCGATAAAAGACGATTGGCAAATAACTTAATTGCTAAAAGAGTGAAGATTGATCTTGACGAGCTCAGTTCTCAGAGCGAATCGAATCTTTGGGCGGCACATTCCCGAGCAGTGTTGGAGCATAAAGAGCTCAGGCATAAAAATAAAGAATTCGTAGAAAAAATAGCTCCAGCCGCTCCTTCCATGCTTGATTTGAAGATTGAACTGGCGAGGCGAATTCTTTCCGATTGCCATTTTTGCGAAAGACGGTGCGGTGCCAATCGAATTCAAGGAGAAACTGGTTACTGTGGAGTTGATAGCACTTCTTACTATTCTTCGGAGTTTCTCCATTGGGGAGAAGAACCAGAATTAGTACCTTCTCATACCATTTTCTTCTCTGGTTGTACCTTTAGCTGCTGCTACTGTCAAAACTGGGAAATTGCTGCCTGTCCCTCTGCAGGAAGAGTGATCGAGTTAGAGGAGATGGCAAGAATCATAAAGATGCGGCACGCTTTTGGTTCAAAAAACGTGAATTTTGTAGGTGGAAACCCTGATCCCCATCTTTTTACCATTTTAAGAATAATTAAGCAGGTTAATCTTAATATAGCAATGATCTGGAATTCTAATATGTATCACTCATCGGAAACTGCTTCACTTTTAGAAGGGATTGTGGACTTATATTTAGCCGATTTACGTTATGGAAATGATCGTTGCGCAGGTAAATATTCTGATGTGGGAAATTATTTTTTCGTAGTTTCTCGCAATTTTAGCAGGGCTTTTAAACAAGCCGATGTAATCCTTCGGCATCTAGTCATACCTAACCATCTTGAGTGTTGCACAAAGTCCATTATGCAGTGGGTTCACGAAAATATCCCAACTGTGTATTTCAATCTTATGTTTCAATATCATCCAGAATATAAGGCACATAACTATCCGGAAATAAATCGGATCTTAAACCTGGAAGAAAAAAAGCGAGCTTTAGAGTTAGCTGAGGAATTTGAGATTGAGGTATGTTAAGAAAAGCAAAACTAAAAATTCAAAATGTGAAATCACAATTCAAAATCCAAAAATTTAAAATTTTTATCTATAATTTTGATTTATTCATTTTGATTTTTGGATTTCAGAGTAATCATGCAGCTTATATGATGTATATTTTATAATATGACTACAAAATTATGAAAAGGAGCAAAAACAAATGGCCCCAGAAAACTTTCAGGGTTTCCCCCTACTGATCCTCTAGGGCCATTAGTCCCAAGAAACCCTCGGGACTCTTGCCTTCTGGCTTGACACCTTCCAGCAAGGTTGCCTAATGGCTTCTTGGGACATACTCTATGTTACACCTCTATTTGCATTTGTCAAGTATTAATCTTAAATTTTTAAAAAAAATGTAAATTCCTTTCCTGCAGCGAAAAAGTGCAGAAATAAGCCATATTTAGGGGGATTTTTATTCTTGGTGCTTAAATAACTAAACAATTATTGCAGGTTACTAAAAATATTTTTAGATGAACTGCTTGGTGGGATTGCGGGATTCAAGTTTTTGTTTTTTAAGATTTACGCTCGGTGCTTTGGCTCCTTGAATTCCTTTATATCAGATTACGGCTTTAGGATATGAATTATAAACTATAAAGTCTTTACTTTCTCAAATACCTCCTCGGCCTTTGAGGTATTAAGGATGATATAACTAGCACCGCCAATTGTCTTCATATATCCTGGTAGGACTATTGCTTCTACATTCTCCCTTTTAACTGAAAACACTCCTTTAGCCAAGATAAACATCTCTTTGGCAGAAAGATTGGTAGTTATGTTCTTAGTGATTAATGGAATGAGATTCAGAATATCGAATGCAGAATTATGGTTTTGGAGCTGTTCAAAAAGGGCAGTTACTATATGCTGTTGATGAGATGCTCGTGTGAGGTCACCACCAGGAATATGCCGAGCTCGAGAGTATGCAAGCACTTGTCCACCATTTAATTTCTGAAAACCTGCAGGAAGAAATGCTCCGGCAAACCGGTCGTGGATTGGTTCATTAATAGTTATCTGCAGACCTCCTATGTTGTCCATCATTCTTACAAAGCCTTTAAAAGTCGTAACAGCAAAATAGTCAATAGAAATTCCACTGTAGTTCTCTATAGTACGTACAGCAAGCTGTGGTCCCCCATAGGCCATAGCATTGTTTATCCTGGTAGCGCCATATCCGGGAATGTTGATGCGAGCATCTCGTGGGAAAGAAACAAGGATTGCCTTTTTACTAATAGGGTTGACCTTTATTAGCATAATGGCGTCACTTCTTCCTCCTATGTCTTCAGTTCGGGAGTCGCTTCCCAAGAGGAGGATAGTTATTGGACGTTTGTCTTCCCAGCTGGTGGATTCTCTAACTCGCTCCAGCTTAAGAGGATAATTCTGCTCATTCTTGGATTCAGGTCGACTAATTTGACTTTTTATCTCATGTCTAAATTGATAACCAATAATCTTCCATCTATTTTCATTCTGAGCTTCTAAGACAAAATTTCCCTGACCTTTGAGATGAGCCAATTGTTCATCTTTTAACTCATAGGTAGCCATGAAGTTGAAATCCAGAGAAGCTAGAAGTGGTTGCAGGTTGTCGTTAAAATAGATCCATAACCCTGGAATCTCGCCTTCGGTTTTAGAAAGCCTCTTTATCAAAGATGTTGCATCTCCCAGGCTGAGACCATCCCACTGATCTCCTTCTTGTTCCTTAAGTTTTTGCGAGAAAGGGGCAAGGAAGATATTATTTCGGAGCGAACGCTCCTTAGGCTTGAGAAAGGCTTTGTTTGTATAATCTGTTAGTAGTGACACAATTTTTTGACTTTCTGCAGAGAGATTGGAGTCAAGATCAGGTTTCACTGCTTCCATATCATCGGAGACAAGGGCGTTTACATCTTTAATTTCGTACTTGAGTGGCTTGGGGGGCTTGATTCTTTTTATAGTCTTTTTGGACGTACAGCCAAGGAGAAGCAGAACTGCAATTAGGAGTAGAAATATCTTTGTTTTCCTGTTTGTTTGCATGCCATTTTTCACGAAAATAGTGTTCGGTGGCGGAAAACAAAGTCCTTCAAAATCTAGTTTTTATTTGTTTGATCCATGGCAGGGGGTAGAATTTATGATGGAGGTGTTAAGAAATGATGCACCATTATAGGAGATTCGGTAGATTTGGGCCCTGGGGCAGAATAGTCGATTTTGCTTTTCCTCAGTGGGGCTTTTACTTCCATCAGCCACGGTATTTCTCCAAAAAAGAGGAATATCTGCAAATGCTCAAAGAATATAAGGAAGATTTAGAAGAAGAGCTAAAGGAAGTCGATAAGGAGATTAAGGATCTGGAAAAATAAAAGTATGTTCTTAACTGGAACCAGCTTGAAGCTTTTCCGCTTTCTTTAAATACTGGATAACTTCTTGATCACTAAGGTCTGTCCATTCTTCATAATAATCTGCAACAGCGAAAGCAATTTTATCCTGAGAGATGAGACAGATTAGCTCGTCAACTTGTGATTTAACCAGACGAACCGCACTATTTGAGGCAGCAGGTACGGCAACAATAACTCTTGCAGGATGATGTTTTTTAACTGATTCAATTGCTGCTAACATTGTATAACCAGAAGCGAGACCGTCGTCAATAATGACTGCTGTTTTCCCTTCCAGGTAGGGGAAAGGTTTATTCCCTCTATACTCTTTATTTCTACGTTCGATTTCTACTTTTATTTTAGCAACTTCCCTTTGTATTTCTTCTGGTGTAAGTTCCAGACTGGCTACCATAGGTTCGTTTAATACAATAGCACCATCTGCTGTAACTGCTCCGAATCCAGCTTCAGGATTCCAGGGTATAGGTATTTTACAAGGGATTATTACATCAATGGGAACATTCAGTTTTTGGGAGATAGCAAAAGCGACAGGCACACCGCCGCGTGCGATACTTATCAAGAAGAGTTTCTTGTTCACAAACCCTTCTAGTTCTTTAGCCAGCTTGTATCCAGCTTCTAACCGATTCTTGAACATACCCTAAGTATATACAAATATCCTAATAACAAAAACTATTTAAATTCTAGGATTTTTTTGATTAAAGTAGAAACCTTTTCTAGGCTGGCTAAAGTCTGTTGAAGGGGGTGGGAAAGATGACACTTATTGCCAGGATATTTGTCGTTATAGCAGCTATTAGTCTTGTTGTTGCAATAATACTAAGATTGGCACGAATAGTTTTTCCAGTTGCTGAACTGGCACCAGTAGCTTTTTTGCGATTTACTGACACCTCGCTTCTCTTTGCCGTTGCTCTTATGTTAATAGATATGGCAACAAGTAAAGCAAGATCTTAAAGGATAAGTTAAAGGAGGCGTAAATGGAAGCATATTGTATGAAGTGTAAGACTAAAAGAGAAATGGCAAATCCTACTGAGATTACAATGAAAAATGGAAAGCCAGCTACAACAGGAACCTGTTCGACATGCGGTACAAAGATGTTTAAAATTGGTAGTCAGAAATAGGCAGATAGTAGTTTTATTTGAAAAATACAAACATGAAAGCCCCAGAGGGCTTTCATGTTTATATTAATATTGAATCAACCCTGTTCATTGCTGGTATAATTTTGAGCTTCTGTTTTATGTCCTGTTAAGTGTTGCTGGTTTGAAGTTCTCTTAAATATAATGCATAAGATATTTCTTCAACCTGCCTTGACGTTTCGATAGCCCTCTTGATCTCTTCGGTGAAATTCTCTTTTTCTACCATTTCCTTTAGAGATTTACTGTCTACTTTGATTACTTTTTCCCATAAATGGAGAGGTTCGAGAATCTCTCGCAATCGATTCAAATCATAAGTGTATTTTTCTCGTGTGGTACGCGAAATCATCGCCCGGTTACTATATAGACGTGATAGATTGTTTTCTTCACAATATTTGTGGATACGTTCCTGTAGTTCGGAGATTCTCTGGCTCAGTTCTCTATCCTGCTTTTTCAATTCTACATATTCATCGATTATCTTCTCAATGTATTCAGTCTCAGCTTCTGCTGTCGTAGCCTCTTCTTCTCTTATATACTGGTGACGGTATAAAGGACAATAGCATTGGTAGTCGCACCAGGGACAAAGGTTATTTTCGTGTGGATTAAATATCTCGGCTGTTATATCCTCAGCTATAGATCTAATAATATTTAGGGTTTCCTCAATTTGCTCTTGTGATCTTGTAGTACTTACTTTTTGATTGGGTAGGAGAAAGTAGTGTGTGAGCTTTTCGGGTTCTACTCCCCAAATATGCTGAGCAGCCAGGTGGTATATTGAAAGTTGGAGATCTGCCCTGATCTTTTGCAGGGGTGGAAGGCGCCGATTAGTTTTGAAATCGGTTATTTCGAAACCGCCGCTTTTAAGTTTATCCATTTTATCAATTTTGCCAGTTAAAGTAAGATTATCAATTTTTAACTCAAAGCGATATTCAATAGCTACCGGGAGTTGAAAATCTGTTAAGTTGCTCTGATAGAAAATAGTAAGCACCTGCAAAGCATGATTGAAATGAGCTTCTTCTTCGCTTCGGCTGGCGTATCCGTCGGATCGCCACACTTTCTTTAAATGATCAAGAATCTGCTCAAGACTATAAGGTTTTGGGTAGGGGACACTATAGAAGTATTCAATAGTCTTGTGGAGACTATCTCCAAAGCTAAGAGCATAGGACGGTTTGCGTGGTATTTTTTCGATATATTGCAATTTATATTGAAGTGGACATGTTTGGTATGTTGATATAGATGAATAATTAAGCCTCATCATTTCATCTCCTTTAGATTAAACAATTTATAAATTCAATTTGAGCTTATAAAATCCTTTTTATTGAATGAGTTATAGTTGATTTAAATGATTGTTAATTTAATTGCAAATTAAAAAGGAATAAGTTTATTTTTTTAGAATACTTGGTATATGGTAATTAATAGGATTATTATTTTAAGGAAAAGATTAACTTGATTATATGTCCATATTGTGGAACTGAAAATTATAAAGAAGTCGCGTACTGTAAGAATTGTCTGAATAGACTTAGAGAGCTTATAAAAAAAGAAATAAAGGTTTTGGCAAGAACGAATGATGAAGAGGGTACAGAGAAAACGTTAAGAAAAAAGCTAATATGGGCGAAAACCGGAACTCGTAGCTGATTGAGTTATAAGAGGATATTTAAAGGGCTGCTTGCAGCCCTTTTTATTTTGTTCTTTGAGCAGTATTTGAGAAGGGATAAAATATAAAGTAATAGAATTTAAGCATGGGTTATGTAAAATGATAAGCAGTATTGATATAATAATTCGCTTAATTATTTCTTCGATCTGCGGAAGCATTATCGGCTTTCAAAGAGAAATCGCGGATAGACCTGCTGGGTTCAGAACTCACGTACTCGTCTGCATAGGTTCTGCACTGATAATGATGGTATCTATATATCCCTTTATCGGTGAAATGCGCGCTGATCCCAGTCGAATTGCATCAGGAGTAATTACCGGCATTGGTTTCCTTGGTGCGGGTACAATCATAAGACAGGGATCGATAGTCAAAGGCCTCACTACCGCAGCGAGCCTGTGGACTATAGCTGGTGTAGGATTGGCAATAGGGGCTGGTTTCTACTTTGCAGCTATAGCTACCACTATTTTGGTCCTTCTTGTTTTATCTGGATTTAAAATCATTGAGACTAGATTTCTTAAGACAAAAGGCACGGAGTTTATAGTAGTTCGAATGCAAGACAGACCCGGAATGCTGGGAAAAGTTGGGGCAAATCTAGGAGAACTATCTGTAAATATTAGAAATATTGAAATGACTCAGGAACAAGAAGGTATAGCCAGTATAAGGTTAACTGTTGATATTCCCAGGGGTGTATTCACAGAGACTGTTATTGAGAATCTTTCTGGAATTGAAGGAATAAAAACTGTGCAATGGGAGGAGTAGTAAATGATTGAAAGGAAGAAAGCGAGTGCTGAAATTGGTGTATTCGGGGGCTCGGGATTCTACAGTTTTTTGGAAAATGTAGAGGAGCACGACATAGTTACTCCTTACGGGAGAGCAAGCGACAAGGTTCATATTGGAGAAATCGGGGAATACAAGGTTGCTTTTCTTCCAAGACATGGAGCAAAGCACCAATATCCTCCTCATATGATAAACTATCGTGCAAATCTTGATGCAATGAAGCAGCTCGGGGTTACTAGAATTATTGCTCCTTGCGCTTGTGGTAGTCTGCAGACTCATATTAAACCAGGTGAATTTGTTATTTGCGATCAATTTATAGATAGAACATGGGGAAGACAGGATACCTTCTATGACGGCCCAGTTGCAACACATGTAAGTGCGGCTGATCCTTACTGTCCTGAGCTAGCGGAAATTGCAATCAATACAGCTGAGGAACTAGGAATTACAGTGCACAAAAAGGGTACTGTAGTAGTTATTCAAGGGCCTCGTTTCAGTACAAGAGCTGAAAGCAAATGGTATCAATCTCAGGGCTGGGAAGTTATTAATATGACACAGTATCCTGAAGCATACTTAGCACGTGAGCTGGAGATTTGCTACGTAAGTATTGCTCTTATAACAGATTATGACGTTGGTCTTGAAGGCGAACCTGATATTAAACCTGTGTCTGCGGGAGATATTATAAAGATTCTACAGCAAAACAATGATAAGGTAAGGAAGCTTCTTTTTGAAATGATTCCTAAGATACCGGTGGAACGAGACTGTATATGTAGTAATGCTTTGGCTGGTGCAAAGCTAGAATAAGCTTGTAATGATTAATGACCAATGTCCTAAACTTTTAAAATTCGTCATTAGACATTTACCGCCAAGCTAAATCTGCCAGACTAAAAGTTGGTTATCTTCTTAAATATCTCATACCTCTCATCTATTTCTTTGTGAGTGAGGCTTCTCAGGCGGTTTACACTAAACCCTTCAACATTAAAGGAAGCCATTACGCTTCCATAAATAACAGCTTTCCTAATGTTAGTTTCCGAGAGGTCTTCACTCTTTGCCAGATATCCAATAAAGCCACCAGCAAAACTATCCCCGGCTCCAGTAGGATCATTTATTTCCTCAAGTGGAAAAGCAGGGGCAGAGAAATGCGAGGAATCAGTGAACATTAAAGCTCCATGTTCACCCTTCTTAAAGATAACAGTACGAGGACCTAGAGATATGATTTTGCGAGCAGCATCAAGTAAACTGTATGTTTTACAGAGCTCCCTTGCTTCAGCATCGTTCATAAGGGCAATGTTCACACGTTCGATAGTCTCCAGTAGTGATTTTTGTTTATTTTCTATCCAGAAATTCATGGTATCACAGCAGATGAGCTTGGGATTTTTAATTTGTTTTAATACTTCTTTTTGAAGATCGGGATCAATGTTTGCTAAAAAAATAAAATCTGCATTTTTATATTTTTGCGGGAGCCTAGGGTGGAATTTTTTAAAGACGTTTAACTGGGTTTCGAGGGTATGAGCTTGGTTTAAATCATATTCATAATACCCTTTCCAGCGGAAAGTTTTTCCTTTGGAGACCTGCAGACCCGAGATGTCAATATTGCGGCTGGATAGAAATTGCAGATATTCTTCTGGAAAATCTTGCCCCACCACGCCAACAAGAGCGACTGATGCGAAGAAACTGGCAGAGCAGGAAAAATGTACCGCACTTCCTCCTAAGACATTTTCAACTTTCCCGAACGGTGTCTCAATTGTATCAAGCGCCACGGATCCTACAACTAGAATCTTCATAATGCCTCCATTGTTTGTTTGCACTTTTTATAAAGGCGAGTTCTATATGACTAACATTAATTAAAAATTAAGAGCAAAGATGCACTATTGAAAATGGAAGGGTACGAAGAATGTAGGATTCGAGCGGTAATTAAGATGTAGAATTCTTAATTTTTACTCGAATCCTCGAACCCTATCCTCTTTTAATTATTGAAATTTGAACTTTGACTTTTCGCTTTCCTCCTTATGAGGCATTTAGACTGAGATATAAACAATACCTTTATATACTAAATAGATCTAGCTGACTGGATTTTTTACCTTCTTCAAAGATGCTTATCTTTCCATAAACACCATCATAACCTGGTTCGATCTTAATACGACCCTCTCTTACTCTTTGAATACCTTCAGCTATTTTAGCATTAATTCCGGAGATCTCTTCAATGGAGCGATCAAGAAGAATATTGAACTCATTTCCCAAAGTCGAGATTAGTCTGAGATATTCGTTCCTTACGGAAACCGTAGCTACCTGTTTATTGAGAGCCTCGCTTACTATTTCTTCTAATGGGATTTGGCTATAGAATTTAGGGGCATTTGAAGGTTGGAAGTCTGAAGGCCTGTCGGCAAGTTGTTCGACCCTATGCGTAACTCCTAGAGTTACCTCTCTTTTGCACTTTGGGCAAAGCTGAGATTTCTGGGTCTCCTCTGGAGACATAACTATTCCACAATTGCGATGCCCGCTGAAATGATACTTTCCCTCGTGGGGAAAGAATTCGATGGTAGCAAGGAGTTTATCTCTATCTGTTAGAGTTGCTCGCATACCTTCAAAACTTAACTCAGTTCTCATAATGCAAGCTTCTCTACCAATACGAGATGGCGAATGAGCATCGGAAAATGATACAATAGCTCTACTGTCGAGTTTAGAAAGGCGCCAATTCATGGCAGGATCAGAGGAGAGCCCTGTCTCTATAGCTTTGACGCGCGGGGAATCGTCTTCGAAGCATTCTTCTATTGTATCAAATCCTGAATGAGCACCAAAAAGAGAAAAATGAGGAGTCCAGATATGGGCGGGTATAACTATACAGCCGTATTCCCAGGCAACCCGAGCAATGTACTTTGCATCGGTACCCAAGATAGGTCTCCCATTGGACTCTATTTTTCCAATGCGCCCAAATCTCTTAGATAATTCCTTAGCTTCTTCAAAACCAGGAACAAGGAGAAGAAGGTGGATTTTCCGAGTTTTCCGCTCTTTACTATAGATGCAGCTTATCTCACCGGTAATGGTGAAATAACACTGTTTAAACTGAAAGATCCCATTTCCCAGCGGCTCAAGTTTCTTTTCCAGTTCCTCTAGCCAAAACGGGTGAGTAAAATCACCTGTTCCCAAAAGAGTTATTCCCTTGAGCTTAGCCCAGTAGCTGAGATTTTCAAGATCCATCTCCGTACTTGTTGCTCTACTATATTTAGAATGGATATGCAGATCAGCGATGAAATCTTTCATCTTCTTCTCCCTCTTTGGTACTCATTCTATCTTAGGTCAGGTTTACCCTTTTCAAACCTAGGGAATATCAGTTTCAAGGGAATCGTAAGTAGTTATAGAATCATAGACCGATTAAGGAGGAGACTATGCCTCTTCCAATGGGCGGAATACGGATTGGATCAATTTTCGGTATTTCTATTGAAATAAATATTACATGGTTTGTAATTTTTGTACTGGTTACTTTAAGTCTAGCTACAGCTTACTTTCCCAATCAATACCCTGAACTGTCCGCAATATCTAACGTCATTCTTGGTGTCGTTACTTCCTTATTGTTTTTTGGCTCGGTAATTTTTCATGAACTTTCCCATTCTTTAGTAGCGAAGCTTAATAATATTCCTATAAGAAAAATTACTCTTTTTATTTTCGGCGGTGTAGCTCAAATGTCTCAAGAACCCAAAAGCCCAGGCGTTGAATTTAAAATGGCAGTAGCTGGCCCACTTTCTAGTCTGGGACTTGCCTTTATTTTTGGATTTATTTGGTTCATATCCCGGATTCTTGACTTAAGCGTATTCTTCACTGCCCCAGCTCAATATTTAAGTATCATAAATGTGCTTCTTGCTGTATTCAATCTTATCCCCGGGTTCCCTTTAGATGGGGGCAGGGTGTTACGGGCTGGCCTTTGGAGTTGGCTTAAGGATATTACTGCCGCCACACGCATTGCGACTAGGGCTGGTGAAGTTTTCGCTTATATTCTAATCTTCGCGGGTTTTTTAGGCGTACTCACTCAGCAATGGGGATTAGGTTGGTTTATCCTGATTGGCTGGTTCCTGCAGCAAGCAGCACAGAGCAGCTATCAGCATTTGGTTTTTGAAAAAGCCCTCTCACAAGTAAGAGTTCGAGATATTATGTCTAAAGAGGTTGAGACGGTTGAACCCAATTATACTTTGGATCAGCTAGTCAATGATTATTTTTTAAAATTCAAATTTGGCCGTTTTCCTGTGGTAAGAGATGGTGAGCTACTGGGTATAATCACGCTTCATGATATAAAAGAAATCCCTCGTGAGGAATGGGCTTACAAAACTGCCCAGGATGTATTGACTCCTTTAGAGAAAGTAATAGTAATATCACCTGAGGACGAGGCAGTGCACGCATTAACAAGAATGGCTCAAGGTGAAATTGGACATCTTCTTGTAGTACACGGTAACAGGTTAGTAGGATTGGTTACAAGGAGTGATATTATACGGCTCATAAAGGTAAAGACTGAATTGGGAGTATAGTAAGACAACAGGGTTTGCCAGTTCCTAAAGGCATATTTTGGTAGTGAAAGCGTATTAGTGGGTAAAAGTGTAGATTTCCACGTTCAATTTTGGTATTATTTGGTATAAAAAGATTTGTAACAAATGTTGCAGATTATGCAGGATTTTTTAATAAATATGTTGAAGGTATTATAGTTGTACTTATTATTGGGGGTTTGTATTATGAAGGGTTACACACCTTCTTCCTGTATACCTGATGGCGTGATTGAAAGGCTTCCTTCTTATCTTGAATGTCTGATACAGCTTCGCCATCAAGGTCTTCGAACTATTTCTTCTCAACAGATAGGCAAGTATGTAGGCGTTAATCCCGCTGAAATAAGGCGTGATTTTACGTATTTTGGTACCTTTGGAAAGAAAGGTGTTGGATACAATATTGAATATCTCATATCCAAAATTCAAAATATCCTTGGTTTCGGTGAAGAGCATAAGATTGCCTTAGTGGGAGCAGGTAATTTGGGAGCAGCTATTATAGAATATGAAGCACTTCCCAAACACGGGTTCCCAATTGTTGCAGTATTTGATTCTGATCCCAATAAAATTGGAAAGAAGCTTGACAAGTATATTATTAGAGACGTACGTACCCTTGCAAAAACAATTAAAAGATTGGACATATCGATCGGAGTCATTGCCGTTCCATCGGCAGGAGCCCAAAGGGTGGCGGATTTACTGGTTGAAGGAGGAGTGAAGGTAATTCTTAGCTATGCCCCAGTAATGCTACAAATCCCTTCACATATTCATCTTCACGTCAGTGACCCCGTGAAAGAACTACTTCACACTCTTTACTATCTGTCTAGAATCGGCAAAACAAAGACAGTACAAGAAGAATCAATATTAGAGACAAGTATTACTTGAAACTTTGGTTACTTTGTTTTTCCTGTACAGGAGGTGAACTTAATGTTAGGCCTGGGCGTCCCTGAGCTGGTGATAATTCTTGTCATCGCTCTGATAATTTTTGGCCCGATGAAATTACCTGAAATCGGTGGTGCCGTGGGTAAGGCAATACGAGAATTTCGAAAGGCTTCAAAAGACATAAAGACAGATTTGACTATTGAATCCCCGAAAGAGGAGAAATAGCACAAACTGAGTGTAATATTGGTGTTTTAGAGAAATGCGGGCTAACTGGGCTCGCATTTTACTGTTGTCTAAACTAAATAGTAGATTGTTACTGCCCACTATATATTGAGAAGGTCTTAAGATAACGAACCGTATAGCTTAAAATAGCCGGTAACAATCTCCAAGCAGCATTCTGTTTTAAATGCAAATATGTTATAAATAGTATAATGTTTATTTATATTTTCTGCGTATTCATCGGCACCACTATGAAACATAAATGTCCATAGGAACTTAGAGGGAGGTATAAGCTGGAAGAAATTAAACTTACAAGGCTTTCAAAAAAGAGCGGCTGAGCATCTAAAATAGGTCTGGCAGACCTAAGAAGCATATTGCAGAACTTTCCGGTACAAACGGCAGAAGAACTGTTAGTGGGGATAGAGACAGCTGATGATGCCTCCATCTACCGTCTGACGGAAAACATTTTATTGGTTCAGACTTTGGATTTCTTCACTCCTGTTGTGGATGATCCTTACCTTTATGGTCAGATTTCTGCTGCCAATTCTTTCAGTGACGTTTACGCTATGGGAGGAAAACCGTTGACTGCTCTTAATATAGTCTGTTTTCCTTGCAGGCTTGATCTTTCTATCTTAGCTGAGATTTTACGGGGTGCACGGGAAAAAGCGGAAGAAGCTGGGGTATTGATTGTAGGTGGGCATTCAGTAGAAGATGAAGTGCCCAAATTTGGGATGTCTGTGGTTGGTGTAGTTGAAGAGAAGAGTATTGTGAGAGTCAACGGCGCTAAGAAGGGTGATTATTTAGTTTTAACCAAGCCATTGGGCATTGGAATATTGGCGACAGCTCTGAAAGGCGGATTGATATCGGAAGATGATATTAGGGGTGAGCTTAAGAGCGTCACTCAGCTTAATAAGAGGGCGTCAGAGGCAATGGTTGCAGTTGGTGTTAATGCAGGGACAGATATTACTGGATTTGGTCTTTTAGGTCATCTTTTTGAGATGATGGAAGCGAGTGGGACTTCAGCTGAAGTATGGGTAAATAATATACCCATATGGCCAAAGGCACAGGAGCATGCTGAGATGGGAGTAGTACCGGGTGGGGCAAAAAGTAATCGTGATGCTCTGAAAGATCAGATTATTGCTGACAGTGCTTTGGAGAAAGTCTGGCTTGATATCCTTTTTGATCCCCAAACTTCCGGAGGCTTGCTTATGAGTGTATCGCCTGAACGGAAGAAATCCTTATTAGATGCGCTTTCTCAAAGGGGTGTCGATACAAGAGCAGTCATAGGGAGGGTGCTTAAGGAAAAACCGGGAACGATAAGGGTTATTGAGAGGGAGGAATAGATGGCAAAATCAATCGATGCGAGAGGGCTGGATTGTCCGCAGCCAGTTATTTTAACCAGGAAAGCAATTGAGTCTGGAGAGAAAACGTTGAAGGTTCTGGTAGATAGCGATGCGGCTAAGGAAAACGTAGGCAGATTAGGAGAAAAATTTGGGTTTTCTGTGGATATCGCAAAAGATGGAAAAGATTTTGTTTTAAAGCTTAACAAGTCAGTAGAAAAAAACGTAGAGAACAAAGCATCTGTAGAACCAAGTGTTATTTTTATTAGTTCCGAGACTGTAGGACGAGGAGATGAAGAATTAGGAAGAGTTTTGATAAAGAGTTTGATCTATACCTTGACAGAGAAGGATATAAAACCCAAAAAGATTATATTTATGAATAGTGGAGTAAAGCTTACCATTGAAGGATCACCGGTTTTGGAAAATCTGCAGAAGATAGAATCAGCAGGAACGGAGATTCTGATTTGTGGCACCTGCCTTGATTTTTTTCAATTGAAAGAAAAGGTTAGTGTAGGTAATATATCTAATATGTATGACATTGTTGACTCATTTATACAGGCAGATAAAGTAATAGCTGTTTGAATCAAAGGTCATAGGTCATAAGTCAGGAGTCAAGTGTAAACAGGCGACTGTACAGATTAAGAAGAAATTTTATTGTTCGAGTGAGCGAAGCGAATCGAGAACTACCGTATTTAACACAAAATTTATGTTATCGACCTTGCCTGCCCGCCATTGGCTGAGCCGCAGGCGACGGCAGGCGGGCTCGAAATATAAATTTTAACATTCTCGGTCAGCCTGAAAAAATTGAAGACTGAAGCTCAAGAATGAAGCGCCTGCAAAAACTTTATAGATGATGGCTGATTTTTAAACGGTGAACGGTGGACTGCGAACGGAGAACGTAAAATTATGAACGGTGAATTGAATTTAAACAAAAAAGAATATCTACGCAGGCTATCAGCAGTCGATGAGGTACTGAAGCTTTCAGAAATTCAACTTATGATGGAACTGTATCCGCGTGATGTAGTCGTTGATGCAACCCGCTTTGTTATAGATGATCTTAGGGAACGTATTCTTACCACGGAGGATGAGAGTAAGCTCTTACAATTGGATTTGAGCTCGGAGGCAATGGTTCCGCAGGTACAGAGGAAAGTAGAAGACATCGTTTCTCCCAGTTTACGCAGAGTGATAAATGCTACCGGCGTTGTTATCCATACCAATCTAGGCCGCTCAATCCTCTCTCAAGAAGCGGTGAGGGGCCTGGTAGAGGTGGCCAGTCATTACTCCAACCTTGAGTTTGACCTGGATAAAGGTGAGAGAGGATCTCGGCACGACCATCTAACTGAGCTAATTAGGACTCTTACTAAAGCAGAAGATGGTATGGTGGTTAACAACAATGCCTCTGCAGTTTTGCTGACTCTTTGTACCTTTGCTAAAGAAAGAGAAGTTATTGTATCCCGCGGCGAACTAGTGGAGATAGGCGGTTCCTTCCGCATCCCTGATGTTATGAGAGAGAGTGGAGCTGTTTTACAGGAGGTGGGAACTACAAATAAAACCTATGTCTCGGACTACCGGGCTGCCATTAATGAAAATACAGCGATGCTTTTAAAAGTGCATGCTTCGAACTTTAAGATTGTAGGGTTTACCCACGAAGCAATGATTGAAGAACTGGTTCAGTTGGGAAGGGAGTTTAACCTTCCCGTTATGTATGATTTAGGCAGCGGTGTTTTAGCCGATTTACCATCCTTGCAGTTGGCTGGAGAACCTACCGCTGCCGGTGCGCTAAGAGCAGGAGTGGACGTTATCACTTTCAGCGGGGACAAACTTCTTGGTGGGCCGCAGGCCGGTATTATAATTGGTAAAAGCAGATATATTTCCAGGCTTAAGAAACATCCCTTGGCTCGTGCAATTAGAGTTGACAAATTTACAATTGCAGCGCTCGAAGCAACGTTGAAGGCTTACTTTGATCCACAAAAATCGTTTGAGAACATCCCGACTCTAAGAATGATAACCATCCCGCTTGAGGAATTGAAGAAGAGGGCCGAAGAATTAGCAGATATGCTGAGGGCGAAAGTTCCGGACAAATTTAAAGTGGAAGTGAAAGACGAAATAGGCCGTGCTGGAGGTGGGGCTCTTCCTCTAACAGAATTACCTACCTATGTGGTGTTGCTGGAACCAAGATTTAGTACAGTTGGAGAAGTAGAGCAAAGACTGCGGGAAAATGTCCCACCCATAATTGTTCGCATAAAAGAAGAAAAGATACTTTTAGATGCCCGCACAATCCTTCCTGAAGAGTATAGTGAAGTTGTAGAGGGATTTGAGAAGATAGAAAGTCATGAGTCAGGAGTCGGGAGTCAAGAGTGAGAATTTTGCTCCCGGTTACCAGCTGACAAACTCCCCACTGATTCAATCTTACTATTACCAATGGCGCACACCTTCAGGCAAAATACTAACTTAAACAAGTTGGGGCAGGATAACAAATGCTATGAGACATATAATTCTGGGAACCGCAGGCCATATTGATCATGGCAAAACAGAACTCATAAAAGCTATTACCGGTTTTGACACTGACCGCCTGAAGGAAGAGAAAAAGCGCGGCATCTCTATTGACCTGGGTTTTGCTGAAATGAGACTTCCTAGCGGGAAATCTCTGGGTGTAGTAGATGTACCGGGCCATGAGCGCTTTGTAAAGAATATGCTTGCTGGAGCTACTGGTATTGATATAGTTCTTCTGGTAGTTGCAGCTGATGATGGAGTGATGCCGCAAACAGAAGAGCATTTGTTTATCATTGACCTTCTGGAAGTTCCTCGTGGAATCGTTGCCTTAACTAAGGCAGATTTGGTGGATGAGGAGTGGCTTGAAGTTGTCAAGGAGGATATTCGAACGATTCTTCAGGGCACTGTTCTTGCCGGTGCCCCTATAATCCCCGTATCCTCAGTAACAGGCAGCGGTATTTCTGAGCTGATTACTAAGATTGATGAACTTGCTGATGAAGTAATAGAGAAGGATGTAAAGCTGCCATTTAGACTGCCCATAGACCGTGTCTTTGTGCTTAAAGGAGTAGGTAGTGTAGTTACTGGAACTCTTTGGTCGGGGAAGATGAAAACAGATGATCAAGCCAGAATTCTTCCCAAGGGAATAGATGTACGTATGCGGAGTGTTCAGGTTCACGGAAAAGAGGTCAAAGAGGCATATGCTGGCCAGCGGGTTGCTCTAAATATTGCGGGAGTCAAGCCAGAGCAACTTTACCGGGGGGATGTAGTTGTGGCTCCGGATTATCTTGCGATAAGTAGCATGGTTGATACTTACTTCCACCTTCTCCACTCAGCAAAGCAGTTTAAGAACAAGACAAGGGTACGTTTTCATCATGGAACTAGTGAAGTTATGGCACGAGCCGTACTCATCGGGCAAGACGAAGTTTTTCCTGGAGAGGATGCTTTTATTCAGTTTCGTCTGGAGTCACCTATAGTACCTAAATATAATGATCATTTTATTATCCGTACCTATTCTCCAGCTTATACAATTGGGGGAGGAAAGATTCTCAACAGCCATGCAGCCAAACATCGGCAAAAAGATTTAAGCATTTTGGAAGATTTGGAGGTTTTGAGAAGGGGTGATCCTTTAGAACTCATAAGTCTTATGCTGAAAAGTGTACCATTAACTGAGCGAGAGCTTGTAGGGCACTGTGAATTAGAGGGTTCAACAGTTAAAGAGGGATTGCAGGCGCTGCTAGTGGCAGAGGATGTTAGTTCCCTGAAGACTGAAGGAATTGAGTTCTATTGGCTCTCAGCCTCTCTAAACAAGTGGAAAGAATTGATTATTAAGACGCTTAGGGAGTATCATAAAGCTAATCCTTTAAGTCCAGGGATGTCAAGGGAGATCTTGCGTCAGAAGTACATGTCCAATCTCTCGGACAGAGCGGCTCAGGCAATTTTAAATTTATTGAAGGAGGAGGGACTGATTCGTCTGGAAGGAGAGTCGGTATATCATGCTGATGCCAGGCTGGAACTGAGTGAAGAGCAGCACACGATACTTGGGCTGATTGAAAAAGAATTGCTCAGGCAAAAATTCTCTCCTCCTAGTCCTGAGGAATTGATTAACGGGGGTGAAAAGAAGACAAAAGAGACAAGACTTCTGATGAATATTCTAATTTCACAAGGTGCAGTGATTCAGGTAAAGCAGAATCTCTACTTTCATAAGCAGGCCATAAAAGAGATTGAAGAGAAGCTTAGGGAATTTATAAAAAAGAATGGAAAAATGACAGTCAGCCAGTTTAGAGACCTTATTAATACCTCAAGGAAATATGCCGTTCCACTCTTGGAGTATTTTGATTCTAAGAAAGTAACTCGCAGAGAGGGAGACTTTAGAGTTCTGAGATAGTGGGATATTAGATATTAGAAATTAGAAATTAAGAACAGATGTTAACAACGAATTACGAATAACTAATTCCTAATAGCTGATATGGGAGTGGAGTAGTCCTGGTGGGCTGCCTGGTCTTCAAAACCACGGTAGAGCGTTAGAAGCGTTCTAGGTGGGTTCGATTCCCACACACTCCCGCCATTCGACTTGTCGCTTCGCTTAATTTAGAAGCCTTCAATAAGTTTAAGGTGCTTTTCTCAAGTCAAAGAGCACGTATGTACTTCCAAGGTTAAGAGCTGCCCTTCGACACTTATGTGAAGAAGGGCTGAGTTTCAGGTGACGAGGAATACTGACATAGCTTAGCCATATCTTGAAGTGCCTGGTAATCCAAAGGATTTAAGATAGTATTATATTTGCTAAACTTTAGGAAGCTGTCTGTAGCAAAGTGAATCGCTAGCAGGTTACATGTATCAAAGCATTTGTGCGTTTCATTCTTGAGCATTCATTATATTTCTTGATGGCTTCGGGAGTTCGTGCAACAATCAGTTCAGCCGATTTTTTAATAACTCCAGCTGCTTCTTCATCTACTTTTAAAGCTCCGTGTTGACCGTTCCCAATGACTACTATTTCTGGATTATCTTTAAGCAGTTTCACAGCCTCTTCCTTACTCAGCATATGCGACGTTCCATAAATAGCTCTAATTTTCTCTTTATCTCTTGGTATAACACTATTGCCTATTATTAGAATATCCTCGTATTTATTACCATTAACTACTACCTTTCCAAATGCAGTTGAGTCGATCTTGACCATAAGAGGAGCCTTTCCTGCACTGTGTCCCATCCCACTTCCCTTTAGGAAAGGGAAGTTTTATATGTTCCCCTCTTTTTTAAAGAGGGATTAGAAGAGATTATTACAATTTGGTGTTTGGGATTTAGAATTTTTAGCATTTACTAGAACCCTTGACTCTATTACCCCTCGAATCCTTTAATTCTTATTTATAAACTAAATCAAAAATTTTATTTCCAAGCTCCATAACATAATCTTTACCTTTATAGTCGTTCTCCAGTTCATCAATCCATTGAACAGGAATATTGCTAAGACTATGATAAGCGCCGGCAATTGCACCAGTCATCGCGCCTATGGTGTCTGCGTCACCCCCCAGACCTACGGCATAGACTAATGATTCCTCGAAACTTTCAGAGTTGGCAAGAAAACAATAAATAGCCGAGGGTATGGATTGAAAAGCGCGGCTGTCAATACCCAGTTTTTCTACTACCTCATCTTTCGAGGGTTTCTCCTTTAGAAGGTGTCCTATGATATTGAGTTTCTGGTGAAATATTACTGCCTCTCTCGGTATTTTGCGTATAAGGTTAGCCAGGAAGTCCTCTGGATGTAATTTATCCTGTGGAGAACGCAGGAAAGCCTCGGCCACTGCTGAAGCTTGTAGGGCTGCACCCTCTTTACCCAGACTATGAGCATGGGTGATTTGACTGCTCTTGTAAGCCACCTCTTTGAGTTTCATCGTGTTTTGCGCATAAAAGATTCCAACTGGTGCTACCCGCATGGCAGAACCGTTTCCAAAAGAGCCTCCTTTAAAGACACGTTTACCTGCTTCCTGCCAGTCAACTCCAGATCTCAACAGCGAAAGAGAACGAACAGTTCCCTGCCCATAACCGCGTCGTGGGTCGTAGTTCAATAAGAATTTACTGGCCATATCTTTACCATTGAAGCCCTTATTCTCAACTAGAGATTCAGCCACTGCTATCATCATTTGAGTGTCATCTGTATAGGTTCCTTTTCCCAGACGAGCATTATACATTCTATTAATTTTTCCGTACCTTCGTTCGATTGCCTTAAAGTGCCATCCTTCAAAGGGCATACCTAAAGCATCACCTACAAAGGTACCAATTAACGCGCCTAGACATTTATATCTGAGCATTTCTTTTCCAATTGACATAACGGCTCACTTTTTATTAACACAACCTGCTGGGTTATATCAAGCGTAAGTATTTTCAAGGTTAAGAAACTTGTTTTGTGCCAGCAGATATACCTTGACTTTTTAAGGTTATATGTGTATCGTTTAGTAGCGTGCCTAAAGCACAAGTAATCTTGGATGCCCAATATGTTTGGACACGGGAGTATGATTGGAGGTTTGTAAGTTGGCAGAAGGTAAGGTCAAGTGGTTTAATGCTGCTAAAGGTTATGGCTTTATTGAGCAGGAAGATGGTAGTGATGTATTTGTACATTTTTCAGCCATTGAAAGCGAGGGTTATAAGTCTCTTCAAGAGGGTGAACGTGTGCAATTTGAAATTACTGAAGGAAACCGCGGTAAGCCACAGGCAACCAAAGTCGTGAAAATCGGCTAAAGGTTTGTCTATCAAGCCCCGCCAACGGCGGGGCTCTTGTTTTATAAATCATAGAATTGATTAGCGAGTGGGTATCCCTTTCCTACTTCCAGGGCATTTTGTATTGTTTTGCTTATAAACTCTTTGGCGTTTAATACAGCATCCGGTACTTCCAACCCTTTAGCTAGATAAGCAGCGATTGCAGAGGAAAATGTACAACCTGTTCCATGGACTCCTGTAGAGTGGATTTTTTTCTCTGCATATTCCCAGAATTGAGAGCCGTTATACAAGATATCAGTTGCTTTCTCTTCAAGATGTCCTCCTGTAATTACAACCCATTGGGCTCCCAAATTGTTTACTGTCTTTGCGGCTTCCTTCATCTTCTCTACTGAGTTGATCTTCAGTCCAGACAGGAGTTCTGCTTCCTCGATGTTAGGTGTGACAACTGTCGCCAAAGGAATAAGCTTTGTTTTTATCAGACTCTTTCCCTCTTCATTCATAAGTAAGGTTTTGCTCTTACTTTCTATTACAGGGTCGACTACAAGATTGGGAAGTTTGAGATTTTTGATCACTTTACAAACCTGTGTTATCAGTGTACCTCTTCCCAGCATACCGGTTTTAACAGCGCTTATCTCAATATCTCTTGCAACGGTCTCAATTTGAGAAATTACCACTTCCGCTGGAAGGTAAAATATATCTTTTACTGAGTGAGTATTTTGGGAGGTTATAGCGGTAATAGCACAGAGACCATGCACTTTTAGACGGGCGAAGGTTTTAAGGTCTGCTTCAATACCTGCGCCACCACCAGAATCAGAGCCAGCGATTGTTAAAACAGAAGGGATTGTCATTGGCCTCCATCTTACTGTAGAGAGGAAAAGTGTTCGTAACCTCTAATGGGAAGATCTTCAATCTTTCCCTTTCCGTTTTCTATAGTTATTTTGGGAGAAGGAATGATTTCACCTACTACAGTAACCTTGGTACCTGTTTCATTCTCGACAGCGTCCGTAATATCACCTGCCAATTTGGAAGAAGCGGTGAATACCAGCTCGTAATCTTCTCCACCGGCAAGGACGAAGTCCAAAGGATTCTTTCCAAGCTCTGCCGCAACATCATTTACGCCCCTTGCGACTGGGAGTTCGGTGCTTAGTAAATGTGCTCCTACTCCGCTACTCTGGCAGATGTGTTTTATCTCTATTGCCAAACCGTCGCTAATATCTTCCATAGCTTTAGCTCCCATTTTGGCTGCTATACGTGCCTCTTTTATCCTTGGTTGGGGAAGAAGATGAGCGTTCTTAAGCTCTTTATCGAATTCGGATATTTTTCTGTCGGCAAATTTAAGTAGAAGTTCGAGGCCTGCGGAGGAAGCTCCCAGATTGCCAGTTACTAAAACTTTATCTCCTATCTGAGCTGCTCCCCGAATTCTAAAGAGTTCAGGTTCTACTTCACCGATTACAGTTACATTTACTGAAACTTGAATAGAGCTGGAAGTATCTCCCCCTATTATATTTACTCCGAATTTCTTAGCCAATTGCAGCATACCTTTGTAAAGTTCATCTACGAATTTCACCTTTGTTTTAGGTTTCAGAGCCAGAGAGACCAGAACAAAGCGAGGAAGTCCTGCCATGGCAGCAATATCACTTAAGTTAACCGCAAGGGACTTGTAACCAAGTTGATAAGGAGAGATAGAATCTAACTTGAAATGCACCCCTTCTAGAAAATTTTCTGTTGTAAGCAGCGTGTAGAGATTAGAGCTTGTTTTCACTACAGCTGCATCATCCCCGATAGAAAGCACCACATCATCAGAAGAAGTTCCTGCAAGCTCAGAAATTTTTTCTATTAAACCGAATTCTCCGATTTCTTCTATTCTCATTGCAACTAGAGACACTTTTCCTGATATTTTGAACCGAGGAATTGGGATACCAATTTCATAGCACAGAATTCCCCACACATAGTACAGGTTTCCTGCTCGTTACCTTTTCTTTCTTGATGGGCATTGTTGGCCTTTTCCGGGTTTATAGAAAGCGCTATTTGACTGCTCCAATCAAGTGCTTTACGTGCCTTAGCCATTTTCAAGTCCCATTCATCTGCGCCCTTTACACCCTTTGCGATGTCTGCAGCGTGGGCCGCAATCCGGCACACAATAACCCCCTCTTTTGTATCCTCTATGGTGGGAAGACCGAGATGTTCACGCGGCGTTACATAGCAGAGGAAATCCGCTCCAGCATATGCAGCCATCGTGCCTCCAATTGCTGAAGTAATGTGGTCATACCCGGGTGCAACATCAGTTACCAGAGGCCCGAGGAGGTAAAAGGGTGCTCCTTCACAGATCTCCTTTTCCATTTGGACGTTGGCTACTATTTGATCGAAAGGAAGATGTCCGGGACCTTCTACTATAACTTGGACTCTAGTCTTTCGTGCCTCTCCTACTAATTCACCCAAGGTAAGAAGTTCGGCAAATTGGGCACGGTCGCTTGCATCAGCCAGACAACCAGGCCGCATGCCATCACCCAGACTGAGAGTCACGTCGAACTTCTTAGCAATTTTAAGTAAATGGTCAAAATCTTCATAGAGGGGATTTTCTCTTTGATGTCGGAGCATCCAGGCAGCAATAAAGGCACCCCCCCTACTCACAATCTCAGTAATCCTACCCTGTTCTTGAAGCGACTGGAGAGCTCTCTGAGTTACCCCGCAGTGAACTGTCATAAAATCGACTCCGTCTTCGGCTTGCTTTTCGATAACTTCGAAGATAAGATCAGTACTCATCTCCACGATACTTCCGTATTTTTCTTTAGCTTCCAGGGCAGCTTGATATATTGGCACTGTTCCTACAGGAATGGATGAATTAGCGATGATTTCATGTCTTATCTGATCGAGATTTCCACCTGTACTTAGATCCATAACTGTATCAGCTCCTGCTTCTATAGCGACTCTTAACTTTTTAAGCTCATCTTCCAGGTAGGGGTAATCTTCTGAGGTACCTATGTTGGCGTTCACTTTGGTACGCAGACCTTCTCCTATAGCCACAGCTCTTATTTCTTTGTGTTTGCGATTGCAAGGGAGAATAGCTCTTCCTTTAAGCACCTTTTCACTCAGCATATAAGGCTCTATCTTTTCGTATGCTGCTACTTTTCTTATCTTTTTTGGAATTTCGCCAAGGTTTAATTTCTCTATTAGAGTCATTCTCTCACCTAATTAATTATTCGTTACTAGAAATTAGGAATTCGTTATTCGGAATTAGCAATTCGTAATTAGTAATTCGCTATTCGCTTTTAGTTAAACCCTTCCCAATTTCTAATTTCGAATTCCTAATTTTGATTTAAGCTCTAAGATCCTTGTTTTTAGCTCTCTCGAAGCATTTTCCATATCTGAAGCGACAGCAATAGCTGAAATAACAGCAATCCCGTTGGCACCTGCTCTAATTACATCTTCTAAACTGTTCATGTTTATTCCTCCAATAGCTACTAAGGGAATCTTCACTCTCTTTCTTATTTCCCGTAATGTACCACATCCTATGGGTTCTCCAGCATAACTTTTACTTGGTGTTGCAAAGATGGGTCCTACTCCCAGATAGTCTGCTCCTTCTCTTTCTGCCTTGATGGATTCATCAACGGATGTAACCGAAATGCCAATAATTCCAGAGCTAAAAATATTGCGTGCTTCAGACAAAGGCATATCACTTTGTCCCAAATGAAGTCCGTCGGCATTAACAGCCAGAGCCATTTCCGGGTGGTCATTAACAATAAATGGAATTCTGTGTTTTTTTGTAATTTCTCTTAGCTCATATGCGATAGTTAATTTTTCCTGGTTTTTCTTCTCTTTTTCCCGGAATTGTAAAACAGATGCACCTCCATATATTGCTGCTTTCGCCACATCTTGGTGAGTACGGTTCTTCTCTGGAATCTCTGCAGTTATGACATACAGGCTTAAGTCCATTAGTAGATTCTCACTTTTGCTGAGGTGATTATGTCGCTTGCCTGCAGTTGCGACAGAGCATCGTATAGCTTTGTGTGAAAAGTTCCTGGAAGTCCCTTCGAAGCTTTCGCCGCTTTCTCCCCAGCAAGCCCAAAGGCAACCAGGCCGCCAATTGTTCCTTGAAAACGATCTTTATTGACAGCCACAAATGCTGCAATAGCGGTAGTAGCCATGCAGCCGGTACCGGTAATTGCGCTAAGCATGGCGTGCCCATTTTGAACTAGAGCTGTTTTGCTCCCATCGCTAATAACGTCTTCCCTTCCAGTTATAGCGACTACCATACCCCTCTCCTTTGCCAATTTCTGTGTAATACTTTTAGGATCTGTCTGGTTTGATATCGCTTCTACTCCGCGAATCTCAGCTGATTGTCCTGCCAAGATGGAAATTTCTGCAGAGTTACCGCGGACGACGTCAATTTTTACGTCATTGAGTAAACGGTAACTTGCCTCTGTGCGTAGCATGGTTGCACCTGCTCCAACTGGATCAAGAATTACCGGAATGCTGAGTTCGTTTGCTTTCTTTCCTGCGAGGACCATGGAATCTATTAGTTCTGGAGTAAGCGTTCCGATATTGAGCACTAATGCTCCGGACGCCCTTACCATCTCTTCCACTTCTTCTTTCGCATGGGACATAACAGGTAACGCACCAAGACAAAGCGTTGCATTAGCAGTTTCGTTCATTACCACAAAGTTGGTGATATGGTGAAGAAGGGGCTTTTTTCTTCTAATCTCTCCTAAATCGTTAGCAATTTGCTTATGCAGCTCCACTTTAACCTCCATTAAGCTTTGATTTAACTAGTATAATTTTTAATAAAAAAGCCGTATCTCAGCGAAGATACGGCAGATAAAATAATTTCTTTCGTTTCCTTCGCTGGCATTACCCAGCCCCACTATTAGTAGGGGTCTTACGACTCAGGTTCAAACGGTCTCCTACTCTGGTAGGACTCTCAGCTGCTACAAAGCAGCTCCCGTGAATTATTAATTTTACTTAATTCTATAGCAAAAATTTAGTTATTACAATATTTTCATATGATTTCAGTAACTCAGGATTGTGTTGTAGTTTTTACTGAAGAAGGTCTTTCTTTTTGAAAACTGGGGATAAGGGGTAAACTAAAGCTAAAGGTACTCCCTTTTCTTTCCAGGCTTTTTACCCAAATCTCACCTGACATCCTTTCTACAACAAGCCTGGAGATATAGAGGCCAAGTCCTGTGCCTTTAGTTTTGTGCAACTGCTGATTTTGCATAGTAAAGAACTTATCGAATATACGTGGGATATTTGCAGGAGGAATTCCCTGCCCTGTATCGGAAATATGCGTGATGAGACTATTTTTGTCTTCCTCGCACCATATTTCTATTTTGCCATGATTAGTAAATTTAATAGCATTTCCGATAAGATTGTATAATACCTGAACAACTCTTTCTTCATCTGCAAGAACAGGAGGAAGCTCTTTCTCTAGAAACTCAAGGGATAGACCCTTTTCTCTGGCTAGAACCTTCATCTCACTGGCAACTCTTCTTAGTGTCCTACCTAGATTGCATGTTTTAATGTTAACGATGAAACTATCTTGTTCAATTTTTGAAACATCAAGCATCTCGTTTACCAGATTAAGAAGGTATTCGTTATTTTGTTTAATCTCTTTTAAAATTTCCCACTCCTTCTCGCTGATTGTTTTGTTACACTCTTCCATAAGCATTGAGAGCCAGCCCTTTATATTAGTTATGGGTGCACGAAGTTCGTGAGTGACCATGGTAACAAACTGTTCTCTTAATTTCTCCAATTCCTTGCTTTCTCTCATATCTTGAAAGGTTATAACTGCCCCGCTCAACTCTCCGCAAGAGTCCAGAAGGGGTACTCCATTATAGGAAATGTCTATCCTTATTCCATCTTTATTAAGAACGGTAACATCGGTTTTGGTAACAAGTTGGTTTGTTTCGAGTATTTCTATAAGAGGACATTTATTTTGACAGAGCTTGTTTCCATTTTGATCTTCAATTTGCAGAACCTCATAGCAATATCTCCCTTTTATTTCATAAGCTTTCCAGCCAGATAGTTGTTCCATAGCTGGATTGAATTCGATTATTCGGCCGCCGTCATCTATTACCAGGAGACCATCAGCCATTTGCCGGAATACCGCTTCAAGTTTTGTTTTTGCCTGCGAGAGCTGTTGGTTGACAAGTTCCAATTCCTTTGTTCGGTCTCTTATCTTTTTTTCTAGATTGCTATAGGATTCCTTTAGCCCTGCTGCCATTCTATTAAATTGATTGGCTAGCTGTTCAATTTCATCTCCCGTTCTTATCTCCAGGTTCAGATTCCAGTTACCCTGAGCGATGAGCTCGGCTCCTTTATAGAGTTGGGAAATGGGTGCCGAGAAACGTCTGCCTCCTAAAAGGCTAAGGAGAAAAACAACCAAACCTGACAGTATTCCTATCATTACAATTAACCATTTTGTCTGGGAGAAGATACCAAGTGCATCATTTAAGGGCTCTTCAATAGCCAGCCCCCAGCCTGTGCCGGTAATAGGTAAATAAACATAAAGGATTTTTTCACCTTCAGCATTTACCTCCTCACTAACACCCTTTGTCCCGGCTAAAACCTTGACGGCCCAGTTATCTTTTTCCTTCGCATTTTTGGTTATCATTTTTGCATCAGGATGGGATACTATCTCGCCCTTTCTATCTATAAGAATAGTCTTAGCCGAGGCACTGGTACTAGCTTCTCTTAGAATATTCGTAAGCTTACTAAGGTCAATATGGCCGAGTGCCAGACCCAAGATATTTCCCAATTTGTCTCTTACCGGTACAGCTACGACAACCGTTTCAAAGTCTTCTTTCGGCTCTGAGTTAACAAGGTTTGAAAGGTAGGTCTCTTCAGTTTTCATTACTTCGATGAAATATTTCTGGTAGGCCAGATTGTTTCCAATGATTGCAGAATTCTCAGGATAGATAGCCTGAACATAACCTTCACTATCCATCATCGCAATACTAACGAAGAATTTATGAGATTTTTGGAAATTCTCGATGAAGTCTGCCAGGAAGCTTATATTTCCCTTTTCCATATTTGCCATTACAATGGGGGATTTTGCGACGCTTTCAATATCTTCCTTAGCGTGGTTGAGAAACTGCTGGGCAAGGGCTGTGGCAGTTTGTGCTGTCATTTTTTTATTGTTGAGTGAATAGTTCTTCAGATAAGTTGTATTGTATATAAGCAGAGTGCTCGCGAGGATAGTCATAGGTATAGCAGCTACAAAGAGGAACAGTATAAATAATCTATTTTGGACTTTGTTGAAAACCTTCATAGGTAAAAAATTATAGTTATCCTTAAAACCATTTATTTTTTCTGCTATTCTTCAGTATTTCCCTTTAAGGAGTTAGAATTTTGATTTGTTTATATATTTTGTGGCTAAATGATAAATTACAGTAGTGGTTGAAACGGGAGGCTGGAAATTATAAATCAGTGATAGTAATGATAGGCACGAAAGATTACCATTTTGAAAAAGCGGAGGGGAACGCGCTATTGTATTTAAAAATAATGTAACTTCGATCTGACTTTCAATCTGGTGTGTTAAAGCCAATAGTGTGTCTTCAAAGATTGAGATGCAAAAAGCGGCAGTATAGATTAATATAGAAGAGTGAGAGAGATTTCAAATATAAAATTTATTAATATTACTTTGACTATTATTCTGGTAGCACTAGTTCTCTTCGGATGTGGATATACAGTTCCTACAGGCAAAGAAGAAATTAGCGTAGCAGTATGGGCAGATACTCCGGAAGTGCAGGAAATTGCAACTTCCTCGGAGATACGTATTTCTATAACTAATCAGGACAAACAAAATATTCCTGGGATAACGCTTCGCAGTAAAAAGCTAAAGAATTGGATTGTTAATTCTATAAAACCCAAACCTTTGGACAAAGGTGAGGATGAAGGAGTTTGGGCTTTTAAGGGATTGCCCCCGGGTAGATCTTTGAACATTACTTTAAACGTGACACCTGTTGAAGCAGGCCATCAAAGCGTTGATTTTACATTTGAATCAAAGGGCTTGAAGTTAACAAAACCCAACGGGACACCCGCTTCTTTTAAACTGGATGTATCAGTAGCAAGGGCTAACAGCTTGGATATTTAAATACCAGCGCTTTGGGACAGAAAAGAAGGAGGAGATATTCACTACCACACTTTGGTTCACCTAGAACCATAAATTATTTCTTGATAGCTCTCCTCCTTTTTTAATCAATTCCACATTTAAAGCAAAAATCCTGCCTAAAGGATAAAAATGGTAATTTAGCCTCTTTATTTAGCCGCAGAACTACGGCTTGCAGTTAGAACTCAGGCACAGTGGAAACCTTTGACCGTGTTCTTTTGATCAAATGATGTGCGCATTGAAGTCTGGAAATTAGAAGAATTACATTCCAAGGTGGAGGAGAGATCCTTAAGCTCTGTTTGTAACATTGAATAATAGACTTTGCAGTAAGGGTCAAGCCCGTCGAGTCTTCCGGTTGAGAAATATTTAAAAGAAATACAGCCGGCACCGCAAAAAAACCTCATATCGCAAGTTCGGCATTTATCATTTTTAGACAAACTTTCTGCTCTTATTCTTTTGGTTGCGGCACTATTGAGCCAGATGTCTCTTAAGCTTTTATTTCTTAGAGAACCGCATGAAAATTCTTCACTTCCCACTAAGGCAGGGCAGGGGTATATCTGGCCGTTATTTCCTATAGCCAGGATTTCATATCCGGCAATGCAAAGATCGTATTTTAACGCTCTTTTTCCCGTTAAGCGTGCTTGTAAAGCCTTAAAATTGTCAATACTGATGTTCAATTTGGAGGCAACCTCTTTCAGATTCCTCATTGTCTTGCTTGCCTCAATTGCGGAGATTGTAAGTTTGTTAGTAAGCGCTGCTCTTCCTCTAGGATGAAGAAAGAGAATGTGAAGATGCTTCACTCCCAGCTGGGAAAGATAATGTGCTGTCTTGGCCATATAGGGAGCATTTATTCTGGTCAGAGTGGTTGCAATGACAGGATTAAGGCCGTAGGAAACAAGACTCTTAATACCTTCAAGGGCTGGTTCGAAACTACCTTTTCCCCTTATGGTTTCATGGATTTCAGGGAGATGGCTTTCCAGGCTAACTTGCAGCAGCAACCGCTGGTTTTGCGAAAGACGGGAAAGGTAAGGTTTAATGAGTGTTCCATTTGTAAGGATTACCAAGTTGGTTTTTTGTGTTATTAGCTCGATTATATCGATGATGTCTTTCCTAAGGAAAGGTTCACCACCAGTTAGATAGAAACGTTTAACTCCTAAAGCTTGCGCTTCTTCAATCAAGTTAACCAGTTCCTTAACACTTAAGATATCCTCTTTTTTCAGGGTCGAGGATATTAAACAATGAATGCACTGCAAGTTGCATTGTTGAGTGATGTGTAACCAGAGCTCGGAAAGTGTTTCTGGTTTTATAAATTTACCCCTGCCCGAATAATAAGTGGATTTGGATGAGTCATTTGCAGCTATTTCTCTGACTTGCAGCTCGGCTTCAAAATCCTGGTCATTTAAACTTTTATATACAGATTCCCCTTCTGCAGGGGAACTCATTCTTAACAGGTTGGCTGCTCTTGCCGATGTTTTAAACCAGAATGGTTCTTCGGGAATTAGGAATACGCTGGCGGTATCAAAATATTTGAGATTTTTAAGCTTGAGAGCAGAGTTATGCTGATGTTTAAGACCCTTAACAGTTATACTAAAGAGCTTAAGCCCCGATACGTCTATATGAGTTCTTTCGAAAATTGCCAATCCTCCTATCCCAGATTTTCTAATTAAGGAAAGGTATTCATATTCAGGTATGGCTCCTGATATGCAAGAAGACCAAAGTTTGGGATCATTGCGGAGTTTTTCGGGGATAGGTTCTTTGCTCACGATATCCGAAATAAGCAAGAAACCTCCTGGCTTGAGAATTCTTGCAATCTCCTGAAAAGCTCTTTCTTTATCAGGAAGAAGATTAACTACGCAATTACTAATAACCAGAGATGCGAAGTCGTCAAATAAGGGAAGATTTTCTATTTCCGCAAGCAGGAACTCGGCGTTAAGAATATTTGCCAGGGCTGCGTTTTCGCGGCCCCTTTTAACCACCTCCATAGTAAAATCTATGCCTACAGCCTTGCCTCGAGGAACTTTAAGCGCTGCAAGCATTACATCTAACCCTGCTCCTGATCCAATGTCTACCACAATATCGTCAGATTGCAGATTGTGATAGGATAGCGGATTCCCACAACCTAAGGAAAAATTCCGGCAAGAAGCGGGCAAACGGTCGAGGACCATGCTGTATTGTCCTGGATCACACATACAACAACTATCATCGGGGAGTTTTTCCTGTTCCGTGGAACAGAGATCACGTTCTGCCTCTAACGCACTTCCGTAGATTTTCTTAATTTCTTTCTTTAAACTATCTTGTGTCATTATATAACCTCTTAAGGGTATAAGGAGAGACACCAAGTAAATACAGCACCCTAATTATCCACATAAGCAGGATAGTCTTAAGTACGCCGTTATTTTCCCAGCGACGTACTGAAGTCCGTACCGCTAAAGGGATTCTGACTATTTTACCCAGTTTACGCATCCTTTGAGCCATATCCAGATCTTCCATAAAAGGAAATTCTTTAAATCCTCCCAACATCTCAAAGGCATGCCTTTTTATAAACATAGCTTGATCACCTGTAAATCCTTTGGTTATCCAGTCACGCATATTTATGCCAGTTTCAATTATGCGGTATATTATACGATTGCTATCGATTTGAATGAGAAATCTTCCACCTATTACTTTAGGGCTCTTAAGGTATTCTTTAATTGCTGTTAGTGCCTTTGCGGGAAGAAAAGTATCAGCGTGCAAAAAGAGCAGGATTTCACCCCTGGCAAGACTCGCACCTTTGTTCAGTTGTTTTCCTCTTCCTGGAGATGATGAAGCTAGAATAGCAAATTTTTTTGCAATACTCGCTGTGCCATCGCTGCTATCTCCATCAGCTACGATTACCTCGCAATCCTCAAAGCTGCTAAGATGTTCAAGAGTAGCCGGAAGTATTTTCTCTTCGTTGAAAGTCGGAATTATTATGGATATCATTTCGATTTTGAATTAATGTTACTATTTTGTATCAGACAAAGACACTTAAAATATTAATAATATATTGTACAGATATCTAAGCGGCAAAGATTAAATAACTGCTTATGAAAAATGAAATTAGGCTAACTGTATATAATATGTCAAATTTCACGCTTTAAAGGGCGGGCTCACTTTTCATAAGTGGAGTTAGAGCTCTTTCCGTAAAGAAATGCAATTGAGCTTAAAAAGCCAAAAACAAGATACCATAATACAATTTTTTGTATAAAGTCCAACTGAATCTCCCTGAGGTTCAGCCCTTCTCTTATCAAAATAGGCCCAACGATTATAGCAGCGTGAGGATTTCCAGCCATGCTAACTAAAACGTAACCAGATAGAACGAAGACAGGAACGAATATAATAAATGGATGTACTGATAATCGCGATTTGAGCTTGCCTTTAGACAAAGCAAGAACAAGCCCAACGGCCATTCCCAAAAGGAAAAACAGCCCTGTATTAAACCGCATGTCAATCCAATTTATTTTCATGGATGCCCAGGCTATCTCGAAGCCGATCAAACTGCCCCAGAAGATGTGTGCGAAAATGAAATTGGCTTGAAGCATTGAAGCTTGCAGGTTCTTCATTGATTTCTATCCCGTTTCATTAATAAAATCAATAAGCATTTCTGCTGTTTGAGCTGAGATAGCTGAACAGTGGTTATGCAGCCTTTTATCTCCGAAAGAAATACCTTCACGTAGAATAACGCAGCAAGATGCGGAGAATCTTTCTTCAAAGCGCTGGTAGAACTCCCTTGCATATGTAAGAGCTTTTTTGTTCCTTCCCGGAGTTTTTCCATCTCCGTATAGAACTCCAATAAAGAGCAGGCTTCCTAGTAGTGCGCCACAGACACAGCCGCAATAGCCTATTCCTCCTGCTAGAGTGCTGGCAGCTTTAAGCACACTCTTTTCAAGAATAATTCCTTTTGTTTCGCTGCACGCTCTTAGTATGGATTGGGCACAATTATAACCTCTGGAAAAGTAGTGGATAGTCTTTTGGCCGGCCTCTTTGGAATCCAATATTTTTCTCATTGATTAGCTCTCCTTACTAAAAGAATGGCACCTCCTAGTAGGCTTGTTAGGGTAACTATGAAGAAGAAAGCAAGTGAGGCACTTACTGCTTGCGTTGCGGACAAACCAAGTCTGCCAAAGAAATAGATGTAAGCTCCCTCCCTTAATCCCAAACCGTTAACGGATACGGGAAGCATTGAGAGAGCTGAAATGATAGGGATAAAAATGAAGCAATAGACTGCTGAGACCTTAAGATTGAAAGCGTGGAATATGACAAGATTAATCAATACCACTGAGGTCTGAAATAAAAAAGATAGAAACAGAATCCAGAAAAGAGTAGATTTATTTTTGAGTGGCAATCTCATGCCATTGCTAATTTCTAAAAGATATGTTCTTAGGCTTTTCCATCTCATCCTGTTTATAGATCTCTCCCAACGATGAAGATAAGCAACAAAGATAAATATAAGCAGTGAAAGTGCCAAGAACATAATTATCCATGAGAAATATGGTTTCGCTAGCTGATATCCCAGCAATAATGCAAAAGCTGCTGTGAAACCGAGGGCAACACTTGCGAGAATTCTTTCTGCGAGTATAGAGGCGATGGAGTAAGAGGAGCTCTTAATAGTTCTTGATAGATCGTACGCTCGTACAACGTCTCCACCTATGCTAGTGGGAAGAAAATTGTTGAAAAACAAGCCTACGAAGTAAAAGGAGACAAGTTTGAAGAAAGGAACAACCAAACCTTGAGATACGAGTACCAATTGCCATTTATACGCACTCAGGAAGATGGCGAAAACTGCAATGACGAATGCCATACCTACATAGAAAATCCTGGCTTGCAAAATTAGGTCCCGGCCCTCTGAGAAATCTGTTTGGTATAGGATGATAGAGATAAGAAGAATAGAAATTATTATTTTTGCAAACTTAAGAAAAGACTTGTTTCCTTTCATCTGTTTTCCCTCGATTAAGGTTTAACTTCAATGCGGAGCTTAAAACCAAAAGAGTAATGACGACAACGAAAACCCAAAACAGTATTTTTACCGTTCCGGTAAGACTCTGGCCCAGATAGGAATATACGATGGTTGCTGGAAGTTGCCCAATACCGGTAGCGAGCCAGAAGGGCCAAAAGCCAATAGAAGTTAAACCCGCTCCATAGCTTACCACATCGAAGGAAATTATTGGAATAAGCCGGGCAATTAGAACTGCATGTTTACCGTAACGGGCAAAGAATCCATCTGCTATTTCCAGACTTCTTCTGCTCACAAGTTTTTCCGTTGCGGGCCGGCCGAATGTTTGCGCAATAAAGAAACAGATAGCTGCTCCTACCATGGCGCTGCTCCAGGAAAGCAGGGTTCCCCACCATACTCCAAAGAGCAACCCGTTAGTGAAGGTGATTACGAATGCCGGCAGAGGGGCAATGATAGATTGTAAAACCATCAATGCACCTGAGATAATGGGAGCCCACAAGCCAAATGAAAGAAGGTAGGTTTTTAGGGCTTTTACATCTCCGCGGCTAAGCAGCCCGAAAGCTTGCTTTATAAACGTCTGGAAACCCGGCACAAATAAATATAGAAGGATAGAGAGGAGCAGTGCTCCTCCTATCAAAAATTTTTTCTTATCTTTATCAGGCATTAGTAATTATTAATCCTCCAGTATTATTTTAGTGAGAAGCTCACTATAACTGGGCTGCCATCAGGTGGCAAGATATCTTCACGTCCATAGAATTTTACTTTATTCTCTGTGTGTGTGGCACCCCATTCCCATTTTGCATTACTGGTAATTCCAGCGGCACAGCTATCCAAACAGAGCAGGCAGCCGGTTTTTTTCTCGCTCTGGGTCTGGTAGTTGCCTCCAAACCGTACTTCCATTCCTCTATCTGGTTCAGACTTGATGATGTCTTCAAAATCATAGGTTTTACCGTCCCAGCTGACCTTAACCTCCAGGGTATCGCCTTCTACAATAGTTCCTATTGGTGAATCAAGTTTGACATTGTCGCCTGGCTTTGCTTCTATAGAAATCAAGGCATCATGTAGCTTTAAAGCATTTGCCCAAGCTCTTAAGACAGATTTATCACCATTTGAGCCGTCCTTAGAAACTACCCCGTGTCTTGTCCACTCTGAGAAATATTTGCCGTTTACTTCAGTATAGATAAGGACTTCATTGTTGTCGGTATCAACGACTAACGGGTTTTTTCTGGTGGGTTGAGCAAGCTCTTCTTCTGTCTCCGTTTCAGGTTTTGGTTCTTGTTTCGCTTGTTTCTGCTGACAGCCAAGCGCAATAAGCAGAAGAACCATTAAAAATAAGACTCCCAAATATTTAAGTTTTAACCGCATAGTTCCCTCCTTAAACATAAACAATATTAATACTTATTATGTAAAAATGTAATAATTAATATACAGGAATTTTCACGTTTAGGCAAGGGGGCTGTGCGAAAAATTTGTAGATGGCATTATATGGAAATTACTATCCGTGGTGACATGAGCTGATGTAAGACAAATTTGCAGCTTAATGACTCTTTGATGTATAAAAACAATTGATAACAAAGTTCAATTCTATTTCTAAAGTTTTAGTGTTATTATGAGTATTATCAATCAGTCAGTATATTGAGGGAAGACATTTACAGCCAAAAATATATCGTACGCTCATTCAGTCCATTAAATGTGTTTTAAGGGTTGGCACTGTTAGTTCTATTATTATAAATAAGGGAAGAGTTACTATATGAAGATTGCGCAGTTATATAGTTTCGTAACAGTTGTCGAGACAGGGAGTTTCTCCGCAAGTGCAAAAAGGCTTAAGATCTCACAGCCTGCAATAACTTTTCAGATTCAATCCCTCGAAGAATCTCTGGGTGTTCAACTGATAGACCGTTCGGGCAAAAGAGTAAGACTGACAGAGGCGGGGGAATTAGTATATAAATCATCTAGAAAAATAATATCGGAGGTTAAGTCTCTGGAGAGCCAGATTGAAGAATTTCAAGAATCACCAAAAGGGAGCTTAACTATTGGAGCAAGCACCATTCCCGGTGAGTATGTACTTCCAAAAATGTTCGGTGCTTTTAAAAAGAAATATCCGGAGGCAGTACTTTCTTTGGAGATAGCAGACACTGAAGAGACTGTTGAGAGAGTAATAAACGGAGAATTTGACATTGGAGTAGTAGGAGCAGCTATTGAGGACAAGCGCTTGGAATTTAGCCCCTTTTTAAAGGATGAACTCATATTTATTGTCCCTGCTAATTATGAGCATTATCAAGAAGGCAAAGTATCTTTGAAGGAAATCATTGGTGAGAAATTAGTCGTCCGGGAAGAAGGTTCAGGTACCCGTATGGTAGTGGAAAAAGAGTTATCTAAAAAAGGCATAAAGCTGATTGATTTCAGTGTAGTAATGGAATTAGGCAGCAATGAGGCGGTAATTACGGCGGTTGAAGCTGGATTAGGAGCTTCCATTATTTCCCGATGGGCAGCAGAGAAGGCGATAGAATTAGGTACAGTAAGAGTAGTCAAGATCGAGGATATGCCAATTGAGCGCAACCTTTATATAACAGTCAGGCGAGGTAGACCCTTTAACCGGTTAACTGAACTTTTTTTAGAGTTCTTAAAGACAAGGGTAGAAAGTAAGCGCGGTGGGGAAGCATAATGGTGAATTTGGGTGCTCGCGATGGAGTGATACTATTTGGCTCAACCCATCATGCATTAAAAGCCGAGAAGGTTCTGCGAGAACATGGATTTAAGATAATGCTTATCCCTGTTCCCCGTCATCTAAGCTCTGATTGTGGAATAGCAATCAAGTTTGATTTCTCTTTAAGGGACTACTTATCTTCTCTTCTTCGGGAAAAGAAAGTGGTAGTAACCGGTGTACATCCGCTCATCAGCCGCTAATACTGGAATAAGACAATTTGTTATTTAGAGTTATTTTAGGAATGTTCTAGGTAAAAATATTTGGAAGTGAAAATGACGGGAATCATTTTAGCCGGAGGTAAAAATACTCGAATTGGGACTAATAAGGCTCTGCTGAAAATAGGGGAGAGCAGCATTATCGAAAACACAATTTCTCTTCTAACTCCCCTGTTTGATTCTATTTTAATCGTAACCAGTTCAGCAGAGGCTTACCGCTCTTTCGGACTCAGAATAGTTAAAGATGTGCAACCAGGAAAGGGTCCTCTTGTAGCAATATATTCCGGGCTTCTTGCAGCTGAGAGCAAATGGAATTTTGTGGTTGGATGCGATATGCCTTTCCTTAACAGTGATTTGATAAAATACATGAAAGAACAGTGCAATGGTTTCGATGCAGTTGTACCTAAACTCAACAGCTACTATGAATCCCTCCATGCTTTCTACAACAAGAGCTGTCTTAAGACTATCGAAAAACAGCTTGGAAGTAACGATCTGAAAATCAATTCGCTCTTTGGGAACATAAAAGTGCGGGAAGTAACCAGAGAGGAAACCAGCCGCTTTGGAGATACCCATATGCTTTTTTTCAATGTAAATACCTTAAGCGACCTCTCTTACGCCCAATCACTGGTTAAATAGGGCTCCACTTCATATCCATCTTATCCATATTAATTCACATGTATTAGTTGGTTTATGTGAAGGTGGATAAATTCACTTTAATTCCGTTTTTCCTTCACAATTTCTTTAAATGCAACTTAGAGGCTCTCAGATTTTGAGTTACAAATTATATAAAAAATAGTTATAATGCCATAGAACTCAATACGGAATTGCTGAAAAGAGCAATAACCCATAGAATTGGGCTATGATTCAAATCTAAAAATATTTATTATATAAAGAAGGAGAATTAAAAGTAACGTCGAATTGTAATTAATGTTACAATCTTATACGTCTCCGAGCCTTTTTCCCTAAGCCACGCTGACAGCAGGGTAAGGGAAATGGCCGATAGGGTGTAGAGGGAAACGTCTACGCCTCCCGCATTTGGAAAGGAGAAAAACAGGGTGTAAACCTCTCTCCAATTGCGGGGAGAGGATTTTTTTGTCCAAGGAGTGGAAAAATATTGAAAATTGTGACGATATCAGGTGCATGTAAAGATGTGGGAAAGACAAATCTGGCTGTATCTATCATCAAAAGAATTAAAGGTCTTGCAGCTTTAAAGTATTCGCTCCACTACCCGGGTAACGGAACCGGGGTAATAACGGACCCTGAGATTCTTGATAAGCATGGAACCGATACTTCAAAGTTTTTGAAAGCAGGAGCAAATCCAGTGTTCTGGGTATGTACCAACGGAGGGCAGCTGGAACTTGATTTGAAGAAAGCGTTGTCGCTCTTGCCTCCAGGATCAAATGTAATTATTGAGGGAAATAGTGTTCTCAACTATTTGAAGCCAGCTTTTGCCGTTTTTATTATGAATTCCTGCTGGGACAGAGTTAAACCTTCGGCGATTGAAGCTATGGCCAGGGCAAACGTAATTATTGAATATAGTAAGAATAAGGATATCAGGACGAAAATTTTTAATATCAACGCTGGTGCAAGAATGCTAACTTTTGACCCTAATAAAGCAGGAGGTGAGGATTTTAAATTGTTGCTTGAAGATTTAAGAAATGTTTGGAGGGAGGATATGGAGGAAAGAATACAGCAGGTGGTAAGAGAAATGTCCAGAGAAGGAAAAATATCTTGCCATAATGCAAGAAAGATAGCTGAAGAACTGGCAGTTCCTTATCACATGGTAGGCAAGGCAGCTGATGAACTTAAGGTTAAGATTTTTCAATGTGAGCTTGGCTGTTTTTAAATAAATTCAAACTGCAAAGTTCAAAATGTAAAATGACAATTGAAGATCCAAAATGGTGTTAGGATTTTGAACTAAATTGTTGGGGCTAACGACAAGGAATTTTCGTGACAAGTTTCTCATTTTGATTTGTAATTTTGATTTTTTCGTTTTGGATTTGGATTTCTGATAGATTCTCCGAGCCAGGTCTCCTAAACTCCGTCGTCGGCGGGGTAAGGAGAATGGCCGATAGGGTACAAAGGGAAACCATTGTGCCTCCCGTATTTGGAAAGGAGAACGTGTATTCTAAAGAGGAATTATATTTTTGGATACCCGTCCACCTTTCAGGAGGCGGGTTTACTTTTATATTATTACTCGGAAATGGAAAACGGATATAACTTGAAGGGAGATGGAAGTGAGCAATAGGCAATTCGTAGTTGTTTTAATAGCGATTCTAATGTTGGTTGCTTTCGGTTGTCAGCAGAAGGCTGCTAAAGAATCTGAACGTAAGTCTGCAGAGAAGAGTGAAACTGTGGGAAGACTGGTGCTTGCGACTACAACCAGTACGCAGGATACCGGTTTACTTGATGAACTCGTACCTATTTTTGAAAAAGAGAATGGAGCTCAGGTAAAAGTTGTGGCTGTTGGCACGGGTGAAGCGCTAAAAATGGGCGAGCGTGGTGACGCAGACATTCTTTTAGTTCATTCTAAGAGGGCAGAGGAGGGACTGGTAGCAAAGGGTTTTGGCGTAAAGAGAATTCCGGTTATGCACAATGATTTTGTTATAATTGGACCAGTAGATGATCCAGCAAAGATTAAAGGAAGTACTGCTGGAGATGCCTTCAGAAAGATTGCCTCATCTGGAGCGACCTTCATATCCAGAGGTGATGATTCAGGAACCCATAAAAAAGAGAAACTGATTTGGGAGAGTGTTCAGATAAATCCCAGTGGGAGCTGGTATATTGAGTCAGGACAGGGTATGGGTGAGACTGTCAAGATAGCAAATGAAAAAAGAGGATACACATTGGCAGATAGGGGTACTTTCCTTGCCTCCCAGCGTATCGAATTAGTAGTTCTGGCGGAAAAGGACTCCCTTCTCCTTAATCCCTATGCGGTTATTGCAGTAAATCCAGAAAAGTATCCAAAAATTAACTCGAAGGGTGCCGAAGCCTTTATAGAATTTCTGACTTCACCGAGGATTCAGGAGATGATAGGGGAATTTGGAATTGACAAGCACGGTGAACCTTTATTTGTGCCGGATGCAAAGAAGGGGAATTAGGAAACTAGAAATTAGGAAAAGGTCAGCTAAGAACGAATTACTAATTACGAATTGCTAATTCCGAATAACGAATAACGAATAGCCGATAACGAGGTTTATATGGAGCTCTTATATCAAGGACTTAAACAGGCGGTTCTGCTCATCTTGAGAGGAGAACCCGAAGTATACGAAATAGCCTGGCTTTCTCTTAAGGTTTCGGGAAGCGCAGTTTTTATCTCTTTGCTTCTGGGAATTCCCTGGGGGATATTTCTTGCCCTTTCCCGTTTTCCTGGGCGGCGTTTCCTGATTGCACTTACCAATACAGCTATGGGACTGCCGCCGGTTGTAGTCGGTCTTTTTGTCTCCCTATTCCTCTGGAGGAGTGGACCTTTAGGGTTCTTGGAACTGCTCTATACTCCCGCAGCTATGATTATAGCTCAAGTAATAATTGCAGAACCTATTGTAGCCGGACTTACTTTATCGGCTGTTCAGCAGCTCGATCCGCGACTCGGACAGCAGGCCCTTTCCCTGGGTGCTTCTCGTTTGCAGATGGTCTGGACTTTACTCAAAGAGGCAAAGCTCCCTACGCTTGCAGCAATTATGGCAGGTTTTGGGGGAGTTATCTCTGAGGTAGGGGCTGTCATGATGGTAGGGGGGAACATTAAAGGGCAGACGCGTGTTCTTACTACGGCAACCGTTCTGGAAACGAGAATAGGTCGATTTGAAATGGCCATTGCCTTAGGATTTATTCTTTTGGTTCTGGCTTTTGTGGTTAATCTAGTTTTGACTCAGAGTCAGCAGAGAGGTGCGATACCCTGGCATATCCGCGGCTGGAGATAAAGAATCTCCTTCATCATTATGGGGAAAGAAGAGTTCTGGATATAAACCGGCTCATTGTTGAGCCGGGAGAAATCCTAGCTATCATCGGGCCCAATGGAGCAGGGAAGAGCACGCTGCTCAGAGTTATTAATCTACTGGAAAGCCCGGATAGAGGAGAGATATATCTTGAAGGTAGGAGAATTGGAGATTCACGGAGTGAGCTATCAGAGCGACGGAAAATGGCAATGGTTTTTCAAGACCCCTTGCTCTTTAATCAGAGTGTCTTTGCTAATGTTGCCTATGGTCTAAGAGTAAGAAAAGTTCCCGAAAAGGAAATTAAGGAGAGAGCAAGTACAATCCTTGAACAAATGAAGATAGGACACCTTTCGGCTAAACCTGCCTGGCAGCTTTCAGGGGGTGAAGCTCAAAGAGTCTCTTTAGCACGTGCCATAGTTGTCAAACCGGAGGTGCTTTTTCTGGATGAGCCTTTCACTTTCCTCGATCCGCCTACCAGAGAAAGCATTAGGGAAGACCTGATTATGCTCATAAAAAAGATGGGGCTGACTACTGTATATGTTACTCATGACCGTACGGAAGCACTAATAGTAGCAGATCGTATTGTGGTAATGGATAACGGTAGAATTCTTCAAAAGGGTTCTCCTTTTGAGGTATTTAACTATCCAGCGAGCGAGATGGTGGCAAATTTTGTAGGTGTAGAAACGATACTTCCAGGAGAAGTGATGATGTGTCAGGGTGGGTTAACAAGAATTGCAGTGTATGGAAATGAGGTTGAAGTAGTAGGAGAATATAAGGAGAACGAAAAAGTACTGGTGTGCATAAGGCCAGAAGAAGTTTTAATAGAAGAAGCTGATGAGGAATATCATACCAGTGCGCGTAATCATTTTCTGGCTAAAGTCATTAGATTACTAAATATGGGAGCTCTAACTAAAGTTGACCTTGATTGCGGATTCCCTTTAGTTTCTTACATAACTAAACAGTCAAAGGAAGAGCTGGATCTTAAGATTGGAAGTGTGGTAAAAGCAGCTTTTAAAGCCTCAGCAGTGCATGCGATTAGGAAGTGAGAGTTATGAGTTATGTGACAAGGGTCAAGGGTGAAAAGTGGAAAGTGAAGCGTGAGGAGTGAGGAGAAGTAATCGTTGAACGGAGAACGGTGAACGCTTTGGCCATAAAGAAGCTATGATGCAAGGCGATAACCTGGGAAAGTAACTATTAAAGAGTAAGGAGAATTTGATGATTGATCTTGAGGAAGCAAGAAAAAGAATACTTGATTCCATAAAACCGCTTGACGTTATTAGCGTTTCCCTCCTGGATTCTTTAGGGATGGTTCTGGCAGAGGATGTCTATTCTGATGCAGACATTCCCCCATTTAATAATTCAGCAATGGATGGGTTCGCTTTACAATCCCAGGATACTAAAGGAGCAAGCAAAGATAATCCTGCCATCCTTGAAGTGATGGAAGATTTGCCTGCCGGCTATGTTTCTACTAAGGCCGTAACTCCTGGTTCAACCATAAAGATTATGACTGGTGCACCCCTTCCTAAAAATGCGGATGCTGTAGTGCCGGTGGAAGATACCTCATTAAAAGAGAGAAAAGTCTATATATTTAAAGAAGCGCGCCCCGGGGACAATATTCGCGAAGCTGGCGAGGATGTAAAAGAGGGAGAACTTGTCATCAAAGCTGGTTCAGGTATTGGGGCAGCAGAATTTGGCATGTTGGCCAGTTTAGGAAAGCCCAGTGTGAAGGTAAGGCGGAAGCCAAGAGTCGGTATAATCGCTACCGGTGATGAGCTGGTCGATATCAAGGAGGAGGTTGGCCCGGGGAAAATCAGAGATAGTAACAGCTATTCCCTGGTTGCTTTGGTAAAGGAATGTAAGAGCACCCCTGTGTCTCTGGGTATAGTAAGGGATAAACGGGAAGAACTCAAGAAAAAGATACTAGAAAACGTTTCCAAAATAGATATTTTTGTTACATCGGGCGGTGTTTCCGTAGGGGACTACGATATGGTCAAAGATGTGTTGACTGAAGTTGGAGAGATGAATTTTTGGAAAGTAGCTATGAAACCGGGTAAGCCCCTTGCTTTTGGCTTTATCCAAGGCAAACCACTTTTCGGGCTACCAGGTAATCCGGTTGCAGTGATGGTTTCCTTCGAGCAGTTTGTGAGACCATCAATTTTAAAGATGATGGGAAAGAGCTACCTTTTCCGGCCAGAGGTTGAAGCTACTCTGGTGGAAGATATCAAGAAGAAACCGGGTAGACTTCATCTGGTGAGGGTACACGTTTTTCAAAAGGACGGCAATTTCTTTACCAAAGCAACCGGGCCGCAGGGTTCGGGAATCTTGAAATCTATGATCCTGGCGAACGGTCTTGCGCTAGTTCCTAAGGAGGCAACTCTGATCAGAGCTGGAGAAAAAATAAAAGTGCAGATGATTGGGATGGAGGAAGATCATTAGCCCCTTTGGGGCTAGATTCCAGGAATCCGGGCGACCAGGTAGCCAGGTGAAATGGAGACATGATGGTTGAACTTATTGATAAACACAATCGCATAATAGATTACTTGCGCATATCTATCACTGATAGATGCAATCTACGCTGTCTCTACTGTATGCCTCCTCAAGGTGTAAAGTGGAAACCTCACGAGGAGATACTTACTTACGAAGAGATACTTCTTTTTGCTGAGGCAGCAATAGAAACAGGAATTTCTCGTATAAGACTTACTGGAGGAGAACCTCTGATACGTAAAGATGTGGTAGGCTTGGTTAAGAGCCTATGCAGGATTCAGGGCTTACGAGATCTTTCCCTTACCACAAATGGAATTTTGTTGAAAAACTATGCCTCAGCTCTTGCCCGGGCAGGACTTACGAGAGTAAACATTAGCATTGATTCACTTGACCTTGATGTCTATAGGAATCTTACCCGCTGCGGAGATCTTAAAATAGTTATGCAGGGAGTAAAGAAGGCCCTAGCGGTTGGTTTCAATCCAGTGAAGATTAATGTAGTTATTTTGAGAAGGATAAATGATGATTTCAAGCCATTTGCCGATTTAATTAGGGAGTTTCCAGTGCATATAAGGTTTATTGAACACATGCCCTTTAATAAAGAAATTGATCCTAAAACCTTTGTTTCTTGTGAAGAGATGAAAGATAGGATAGAGAAACTGGGAAAACTGGAGCCTGCTGATCCCCCAATTGGTGCTGGCCCGGCAAAATATTTCTATATGAGCGATGCGCTGGGTACAATCGGTTTTATATCACCCATCAGCCGGCATTTCTGTGATTCCTGTAATAGACTGCGCTTAACAGCTGATGGTAAGTTAAAAGTTTGTCTTTTCTCTGAAGAGGAAATAGATGTGAGGGCACTTCTTAGAGAGGATCCCCGCAAGGAGAAGATAAAGGAATTTATAAAAAATATTTTGCTTAGCAAACCCAAGCAGCGGGAGTCGTTAGCTGCAATAAAGCTCAAAAGGGGAATGTTCCAGATTGGAGGATGAGATGAATAGTCAGGAGTCAAGAGTCAGGAGTCAGGACGGAAAGCAAGTGGGCAGTCGGCAGTCGGGAGTCGACAGTCAAGAAGGGAAACCCCAAGACTCAAGCGACAAGCCACAAGAAAGAGGGTTGACGCACTTTGGGGAACAGGGAAGAGCAAGAATGGTTGATGTGAGCGAGAAAAAAGAGACACTTCGGGAGGCGGTTGCAAAAGCAAGGGTGTTTATGAAAGCAGAAACTCTTGCACTGATAAAGGAAGGAAAAGTCAAAAAGGGAGATGTCTTGGCTGTAGCTCAAATTGCAGGTATCATGGCTGCTAAAAAGACATGGGATCTAATTCCTATGTGTCACCCCCTTCCTATTACCCGTATTGATATGAATTTTTATATAGATGACCAAAAAAATAGTATTGAAATTGAGGCAATTGTCCGCACCAAGGCAGCAACTGGTGTTGAAATGGAAGCTTTGACTGCTGTTTCCGTTGCTGGTTTAACCATTTATGATATGTGTAAAGCGGTTGATAGGGGAATAACTATCACGGATATCAGGTTAATAAAGAAAAGCGGAGGTAAAAGCGGGGAGTTTGTGAGGAAGGAGGACAAATGAAAAAGAACGCTCAAAGCTCAAAGCTCAAGGCTCAAGGCAAAAGACAGAAACCACACGTCACAGGTCACGGATTAAAGGCAAAAGGTAAGCAGTCGGCAGTCGGCAGTCGGCAGTCTAAAGTCGAAAATGAAAAGAACCTTGAACCTCGAACCTCGAACCCTGTGGTTATCTCTGTAAATATAAGTGAGCGAAAGACCGTACGGAAGAGAAATGTAGGCAACTGTAGCATTCTGGAGAACAGGGGGTTAGAAGGAGATGCTCATGCTGGAGATTGGCACCGGCAAGTAAGCTTGCTTGCGGAAGAGAGTATAGAAAAGATGCGCAAACTTGGGCTCAAGGTAGGCCCGGGAGATTTTGCAGAGAATATAACCACAAAAGGTGTTGATCTTATCAGCCTCCCTATAGGTACAACGATAACTATTGGTGATGATGTGGTTTTGGAAGTGAGCCAGATAGGAAAGGAGTGCCACACACGGTGTGCTATATACTATCAGGCTGGTGACTGTGTGATGCCGCGTGAGGGGATCTTTGCAAAAGTGCTCAAGGGAGGAAGAGTTAAAGTGGGAGATGAAATAAGAGTTGTACGTATGAAAGGTTAGGCCACAAAGCCTCAGAGCTTGACAGCCACAAAGTCTATATGAACTTTCTGAGGCCCGGGGCTTGTAGCTTTGAAGCCCATTCTAGACCAGAGGTGAGTAATGAAAATCGCAATCCTTACAGTAAGCGATAAAGGTTCTAAAGGAGAACGTAGGGACGAAAGCGGGAAAGCAATCCGCAGTATAATGGAAGAGGCAGGTGCTGAGATAGTTGCTCATAAAATAGTTCCAGATGAAAAGGATATGATTAAAAAAGAGCTTATTGATTTTTGCGACAATCTCAAAGTGGACATAGTATTGACAACAGGGGGAACAGGTCTGTCTCCCCGTGATGTAACTCCTGAAGCAACGCGGGATGTGATTGAACGCTTAGCACCTGGTTTTAGTGAAGCTGTGAGGTCGGAGAGCATGAGGATTACTCCCTTTGCAATGCTTTCAAGGGCAATAAGTGGTTTACGGGCTAATGCTTTAATTATAAATCTTCCTGGAAGCGAAAAGGCGGTGCGCGAGAGTCTGAATGTTATTCTTCCAGCTCTACCTCATGCCGTAGAAACTATTCAGGGTAAAACTGAACACCAGGGTCATTAAGAATTACTTTTTGAGTTCAGAATGAGCAACCATTTGCTGTTTGAAATTTTGGGCAATACCAAGTGCAGCAATGAAGAGAAAGATAGTAATGATCCCGGCATAGAGTTTAATATTGAGTGAACGTCCTCCCATTATAGGATTTGCAGGATGAAAAACACGTTCAGTATTTGAAAGGAGGATCCAAACAACTACAGCGTTAGCAAAGTACAGACCTGCACTGATAAGAAATTTGTCCGTTAAATGTGCAGTGGTATAAAGAGCAACGGAGGCAAGAAGAATAAGAGCAGCAGTTAGGAACCTCGGTTCTTGCCAGAAGATCCCTCCCCATGCAATCTGCATAGAGGCAATTCCCATCAGAAAGTGAATGAACCACAGTAAAATAGCAGTTTTTTCAAAAGCACGGGAATAGACAAAAATGTTGTATCTCTTAAAAAGCATAAATGCAGCTCCTAAAAGACCAGCTAGGGTAAAGACTAGGATTCCCACCCAGCTTAGAGCTCCATGTAAATAGATAAACTTCGCAATATTTCCAAGTGTTTTCTCTGGTGGAGAGAATAAAGCAACCGCTATGGCCAAGACAATTGCTGCCAGAATAATAATGTTATTTTTATGGTTGAGGAAAAAAGGTCTTTTTTCCATGCTTCTTGAACAATAGTTTCTAAGACAGGTGTGCATATTAGTTTACCATAATTTAGGTTTTGAGCGGAGCAGTAAAAGGTATGTTTGCAAGTCAAACGCATGTTTTTGGGGATGGAACCTGTGCGTATCTGAAAAACGGAAGGTACCTTCCTTGCGAAATAAAATCTTACATGCATATTACAATATAGATATCGTAAATTTGAGGTATGGATCGATATTGCCAGCACCACCATTATTTGGTAATATGAGAACGTTCAGGCTGGTAGCAGTGCGTTGCATAGTTTTGATGTGAACAGAGTGCTCCTTTCCAAACTCATGCCGAGGAGTATTTTTTTAATGATTTTACGGGAGGTGGATTTCCTTTGGCGATAAATAAAAGGAGCAGAAATCGATTAATAATTATTACTGTTATTTTACTTGTGGTAGTTGGATTTCTGCTTTATCAGTCGTCCATCGGCACATATTCGTACTATAAGACTGTGAGCGAACTCCAGAGCGATCCGTCGTTAATTGGGGTTCCCGTAAGAGTAGGGGGGATTGTTGTAAAAGATTCACTCAAGCAAGATACAAAAGGCTATCATTTCCTTATCTCAGACAAGGCAAAGACTATGCAGATAAACTACAATGGAGTTATGCCTCAAACTTTTGGAGAAGGAATACAGGTAGTTGCTGAAGGCATCTACAATTCAGACTCGCAGCTGGATGCAAAGAAGATAATAACTAAATGTCCTACCAAATATCAGTCAGAAGAGAAGAAGTGAGGCCTATCGCATGATAATTCTGGGTAAGCTGTTCCTGGTAGTTTCTGCTCTAATATCTGCCTTCTACCTGGTTTTTATGATCTATGCCCTGAGTACACAAGGGAAGCAGAGACAAGCCAATTTGCGAAACTCCTACTGGGGTCTAATCTGGCTTTTTATAACCATATCTCTGTCGAGTTCAGTTCTCCTTGCAGCTTTTATTGCAAAAGATTTCAGCTTTGAATATGTAGCTAACCATTCAAGCGCCGATATGGCGCTTGTTTATCGTATATCTGCTTTCTGGGCAGGTCATGAAGGGTCGCTTCTCCTCTGGCTATGGATGACTGCAACTATAGCAGCGATTATAGCTTACCGCAAGCAGAAACAACCGGATATAATGTCCACGTATGTACTGCTTGTGATAAATGCGGTTCAATTTTTCTTCCTGGCCGTTCTGGTTTTGGCGGCTGATCCCTTTAAGGCAGCGCCACCATTTGCAGCTGCAGGAAGAGGTATAAATCCTTTGCTGCTTCACTGGGCAATGATTCTTCATCCCCCCACTGTTTTTCTAGGTAATGCAGGTTTGACTGTGCCTTTCGCCTATGCAATTGCAGCTCTTCTTGCGAAGAAGGCTGATGCTACCTGGGTTCATCTCTGTCGGAGATGGACTATCTTTGCGTGGTTATTTGTGACTATTGGTATTTTTCTTGGTGCTCTTTGGGCCTACGTTGTTCTTGGCTGGGGTGGATACTGGGGTTGGGATCCGGTAGAGAATGCTTCACTTCTTCCCTGGCTTACGGGGACAGCTCTGCTGCATTCCTTCACAGCATATCGGCATAGAGGAAGTTTTAAATCCTGGTCTATTGGTCTAGCTATTATCTCTTTCTGGCTCACTATTGTAGCAACTTTCATTACTCGTTCGGGCCTAATCCAGTCAGTTCACGCTTTTCAAAGAAATCTCGTATTTACCGGTATATTTGGCTTCTTTATGGCGCTTATAATCTTTGGTGGATTTGGACTTCTTTATTCCAGACGCAAACTCTTTGAAGCAGATGAGGGGTTTGAGTCAATCCTTTCCCGGGAGTTTACCTATTATCTGAGTAATCTTATCCTGGTTATCTCTGCAGCCATTGTACTTATTGCTACTATATTACCTTCCTTTACAGGACTACGTATGGGTCCTGAGTTCTATAATAGGTTGGCTCCACCAATAGGTCTGGTCTATATTCTTATCCTTACTCTCTGTCCTCTATTAAATTGGAGAAGGACGGAAGCCGGCAAACTTGTGCAGAAAATAACTATCCCCACGGGTGCTGCTGTCATTGCAGCCGTCCCTCTCTTTTTTTACTGGCGAAATCAGGAACTAGTACTTAAAGCCGCTGATTCTGCAAGAAGACCTGCAGTTCTGGGATACATAGGCTGGTTGATTGCCATCTTTTCTCTGGCCGCAGTAATCCAGCTCATTATAACCACAGCAAGACGGAGGGCAGAAAGAATGGAGGCCGGATTTTTCTCTGGGCTTCTCCACATTTTTCGCTATAGCCCCGGTACGGGCGGTGGGTTTTTAACGCATCTGGGTGTTGCCATAATAGTAATAGGACTAATAGGCTCTACTATGTTTGTTCTCAACGTTAAAAATCGTGTAAACAATGCACCCGGATCCTTTTTCGAAGCTGGCGATCTTGCTTTAAGTTTTCGCAGAGTAGATGTAGGTTCTGCTCCCAATCGGGAACTTTATGGCGCCATCTTTGATATCTACAAAAGAGGTGGTCAACAGTATGTAGCTACTATTAAGCCAAGAGTAGTATTTTATCAGTTGCAGAATCAGTCAACCCGGGAAGTGGACATAAGATACGAACTCTTTAGGGACATTTTTGTTATTTTTGAAGGAGTGGACTCAAATAACAAACTGGTTATGAGCACTTTTATAAATCCTCTTATATCCTGGGTTTGGGTAGGAAGCCTTATTGTAGTGTTAGGAAGCATCATTGCCCTTTTACCTGTGAGAAAGGAAGTGGAAGCGAAACAAGAGGCAACGTGAAAAGATGGTTGAAATTGAAGTTGAGAAACTCAACAAATCTTTTGGAAAGAGAAAAGTCCTTAAAGATGTTTCTTTCCAGGTAAGCAAGGGTGGCTTTCTCAGCGTTTTTGGTCCCAATGGTGCAGGGAAAACTACCCTTCTTAAAATTCTGTCTACACTCGTTGCGCCATCTAGCGGTAAGGTTATTGTAGCAGGTACTTCGCTGGAGGAAGATTCTGTAGGAGCAAGAAAAAAAATTGGTTTCATATCGCATTATCCTCTGCTCTATCCTGATCTTACAGCATATGAGAATTTAAGATTCTACGCCAGTATGTATCAGGCACCAAGCTTTGAGGATAGGATAGATTATCTTCTGGAAAGGGTTGAGCTCTCCCACCGCAGGTATGATCTAGTGCGAACCTTTTCCAGAGGAATGTTACAGCGGTTGTCAATTGCCAGAGCCCTTCTTCACCAACCCTCTATTCTCTTTCTTGATGAACCTCACAGTGGATTGGATCCTCACGCAGTAGAAATTCTTGATGGCTTATTGGAACAGATCAGAGCTGACCATACTTTTATTATGGTGACACACAATCTATCAAAAGGGCTTTCACTTTGTAGTTCAGCAATGATTTTGGACGAAGGAAAGATTATCTTTCAACAGAATAAGGAGAGCATAGATACTGAAGCATTTCAACAAATATATCAGCAGAAAGTTAAAGGAGAAATATAAGAATAAAAGAAGCCACAGAGACGCAAAGCTACAAAGCTACAGAATATTCTGGTGCATTGAGGCATGAGGCTTTGAGACTTAACTGGCAATTTATACTGGGAAATTGAGAGCAAATGGTTTTTCTTAAACAAGTGATGGCTATTCTACGAAAAGACATAATTATGGAATTGCGCACCAAAGAGATGATAATCTCTATGTTTCTTTTTGTGATGCTCACTATGGTTATCTTCAATTATGCCTTTGGAGCTGAAACCACAGACTTGACTGCTTTTGGGGGAGGACTGCTTTGGTTGGCTTTTCTTTTTGCATCAATGTTAGGGCTTAATCGTTCTTTTGTGCACGAGAAGGATGAAGGTTGTCTCGAGGGATTACTCCTTTCACCCGCTGACCGTCCTGTAATATATTTTGGGAAAATGTTAGGAAATCTGATATTTCTTTCTTTAGTTGAAGTTGTTACCATACCTGTATTCTCGGTATTTTTCATTAAGACGAGCTATCTGGACAGAGTCGGTCTTTTCATTGCTGCTATTTTTCTTAGCAATATTGGTATAGCTTCTGTGGGTACTCTTCTTTCGACTATATCCATAAATACTAAAACGCGTGATCTTATGCTTCCTATACTTTTTTTGCCTATAATTATTCCAGTTTTGATTGCGGCAGTTAGTTCAACAGGTCTAATTATGGCGGGTGCAAAAAAGATTGATCTTGCCATATCCTCTCTGAAATTCTTAGGTGTTTATGATATTATATTTTTGCTTATCAGCTACGGTCTTTACGATTTTGTTATTGGGGAGTGAGAGATGAAATATAAGCTCTCATTATTTTTAGGTATAGCTTCGGGATTGTTGATTTTAGCAGGCATCTATGGATCTTTTATGGTTGCTCCTATGATAGTAACCACTCAAACACCCCACGGAGCCTTTAGTCAAAAAATATTCTATTTCCATACGTCGGTTGCTGAGACTTCTTTGATTGCTTTCTTATTTGCTGCCATATTTGGCGTTCTTTTTCTGGTAACCAAAGCGCAGAAGTATGAATTCCTGAGTCATGCTTCGGTAGAGATAGGTTTTTTATTCGGCATACTGGTTGAATGGACAGGAGTAATCTGGGTACGCACCGAGTGGGGTGCATGGTGGGCTTGGGAACCACGGCTAACAACATACCTGGTGCTTCTTCTGGTCTACGCTGGTTATTTTGTTTTAAGAACATCTGTTGATGAAGAGAGTCGAAGAGCACGTTATGCTGCTGTTTATGCTATTGTAGCTTCTGTAAATGCGCCTCTTACTTTTTTTGCCGTACGGCTTATTCCTTCTGTTCATCCTATAGTATTTACCAGTTCAGGGGCTAGCATGGAGTCCAGTATGCTGATTAGTTTTATAATTTCCATGTTTGGAATGACAGGTCTCTATGTTGTTCTGCTAATTTTAAGAAGCTCACTGGAGAGAATGAGAGAAGAAGTAAAATATTTCAAAGATATACTGGGGAGCTGATAACTATGGAATTTGGAGAGGCCTATCCTTACGTAATCGTGGCGTATATGGGCATCTGGGCAATTTTATTTGGTTACGTTTTGTATTTAGTCTCCAGAATCTCACGAGTAGAGAAGGAAGTGGGCTTACTTTCGCGCCTCGCGGAGAAGAAAGAAAAAAGGCCCAACTAAGGAGTAATACTTTGGAAAAGTTCGTCATTATTAATTTTTGGATTGCCTTTATGATGTATGCAGCTGCTTTCATTCTGTATCTGTATTTCTTTACTACAAAAAAGCAGCTTATGAGCAAGATATCATCTTTTGTTACTGGAATTGGTCTCTTTTTTCATACGGCAGCTTTTGGAGTGAGATGGTATTCAGCAGGTTATGTTCCAATTGAAGGGGGCTTTGAGTCATTATTCCTTTTCGCATGGTTCGTAGTTCTTATCTTTATAGTGGTTGAACAGCTCTATCAAATGAAGGTTCTAGGTTCTTTAGTCCTCCCTGTAACATTGGTGCTTCTAGGTTTTGCCTGGTCAAAGTATGGAGCACCTACACAACTAAGCGGTATAGTGCAAAGCTCTTGGATAGCTCTTCATGTTTCTGTTATTTTTGTTGCCTACGCGAGTTTTACGTTAGCGGCTGCTCTAGGTATTCTCTATCTAATACAGGAGACTCAGCTTAAGAAACGAACAGTGAACATTTTCTTTCGGCGCCTGCCTTCCCTGGGAGTCCTGGATGATTTAGGTGCCAAGTCTATCGTCTTTGCTTTACCCTTCATTACTATGACCATAATTACGGGTGTGATAAGAGCTGAACAATTTGTTGAGAACTGGTTCTTCGATCCCCTGGTAATAAATACGACAGCAACCTGGATGGTATATGCATTCTATTTAGCAGCGCGATATTTATGGGGATGGCGAGGTCGCAGAACCGCTATTCTTGCCTTAATTGGTTTTGCCAGCATCCTTTTTATTCGATTTATTACAGTCTCATATCTTAGTGTGTTTCACCAGTATGGGATATAGAAGGTAAGTTCACAATTATCAATTAACAATTATGCATTATTGAGATGGCATATTTTCCAATTACCGTTAATCTTTCAGGAAAGAAGTGCGTGGTTATTGGAGGAGGTAACGTAGCAGAACGGAAAGTAGAGACTCTTCTAAGTTACAATGGCAAGGTTGAAGTAATTAGCCCGCAAATAAGCCGGGGATTAGCAGAGCTGGTTAAGGCAGGAGCGATTGCATATCAAGCCAAAAAATACAATAGAGGTGACTTGGATAGAGCATTTCTGGTTATTGCTGCCTCTGATAACGATGAAGTAAATTATCAGGTTGGGGAAGAGGCAATAAGTTTAGGATTACTGGTAAACCTGGTCAATAAACCAGAGCTAAGCAATTTCTTTATGCCCTCCATAGTAAACCGGGGTGATTTACAAATTTGCATTTCAACAGGAGGGAAATTTCCTGGTTTAGCAAGAGAATTAAGGAGAGAACTAGAGACGCAATTTGGCTCTGAATACGGAGAATACCTTAATCTTCTGGCAAAAATACGGAAGGAGATCAAGAAGCAGGTTACTGCCCCCGGAAGTAAAAGAAGGATGCTATCTCGCGTATTAGAACTGGGTCTTCTCGACCGATTGAGGAAGGGTGAGAATGTGGATCCAGGCGAGATTATTGAGGAACTTTTAAGAGATGTATAAAGGTTACTATAATATGGTATATTGTTATTGTTCAGGCAGTTATGAAGAAGTGTATCCAAGAGGACCGTGTCATCGCCCCTGCTGGCTCTGCTTGCCTGAACAACAATGCACTTTACCGGCGGGGGCGATCTTTTGTGAAATGTCCCATTCTATGCGAAACGTGCGGAAGGTTAGAATGCTATGCATATTGTAATAGCGGGACTAAGCCACAAAACAGCCCCTGTGGAGATTAGAGAAAAGCTGACTTTTCCAGCTGAAACCCAAGACGAAGCACTTCATGCACTTCTTTCATATAAAAATATTAGTGAAGGCGTAATTCTCTCCACATGCAATCGTACGGAAATCTATATAGTAGCCAATAATCTTGAAGAAGGGAAAAAAGATACAGTACGATTTCTCTGCGATTACCACGGGTTTAAATCTGATGAACTCTCTCCCTATCTTTACTTTCACGATTCTGTAGAAGCCGTCCATCATCTATTCAGAGTTGTTGCAAGTCTCGACTCTATGGTAGTGGGGGAAGCTCAAATTTTGGGTCAGGTAAAAGAGGCTTATGAGTATGCATTCGATGCGGGAGCTGCCAACATTATCGTAAACCGTCTGTTTCGGCAGGCCTTTTCAGTAGGGAAGAAAGTGCGAACTGAGACAGAGATTGGAGAAAGTGCAGTATCCATTAGTTATGCAGCCGTCGAGCTTGCTAAAAAAGTTTTCGGGGAACTGGAAGGCAGAACCGTAATGATAGTGGGGGCGGGAGAAATGAGCGAGCTTACAGCAAAACATCTTCTTGCCAACGGAGTAAGCTCAGTCTTGGTTACCAACCGTACTTTTGAAAGAGCAGTAGAATTGGCCGAACGATTTAATGGACATGCCGTGGAGTTTGACAATCTTTTTGAAGCAATGACTAACGCAGATATAATTATAAGTTCAACGGGAGCTCCTCATTATGTAATAAGCAAAGAAGGTGTTGCCAAAGCCATCTACCGTAGACGCAATAGGCCGATTTTCTTTATTGACATAGCTGTACCCAGGGATATTGAGCCAGGAGTAAACGATATTTATAATGCTTTTTTATATGATATTGATGATCTTCAGTCGGTAGTAGATGCAAATTTAGCGGAACGGGCGAGAGAGGCTAAAAAAGCAGAAAGCATAGTGGAGAAGGAGGTTTCCGAATTTATTTTCTGGTTGAGTTGTTTGGAAGTGGTTCCAACTATTTCAGCTTTGAAAGAGAGAGCAGATGATATCAAGGAAATAGAGCTGAGCAAAGCCCTCTCCAGATTAGGAACCTTGAATGAGAAGCAAAAGGAGACAATCAAAGCATTGGCATCGGGTATTGTTAATAAGATTCTTCATCAACCAATTGTCAGAATTAAAGAATGCAGTGACCGCAAAGATGGATATGTGTATGTAGAGTCGCTCAGACATCTCTTTGGTTTAGAAGGAAAATCTGGCAGGGAGCATACTGGAGGCCCCAAGAAATAATTGCAGCCCCTAGCCGCGAAGCCGCAGAGTCGCAAATCTCAAATAGTTTCATGAGGCTCTGAGGCATGAGGCTATGAGGTTAATACCAGGGAGGAAAATGCATAGGAAGTTAACAATAGGAAGCAGGGGGAGTAAATTAGCTCTCTGGCAGTCCAATTACGTGGCAGAATCTCTAAAGGAACTGGAGCCGGGGCTTGAGATTGACATCAAGAGAATCAAGACTTCCGGGGACAAAATTCTGGATGTGCCCTTAGCTAAGATCGGTGGCAAGGGGCTTTTTGTTAAGGAGATAGAGAATGAGCTGCTTGACGGTAAGATTGATTTAGCGGTTCATAGCATGAAGGATGTACCTACAGAAATTCCCCAAAGCCTCGTTATTGGAGCGGTTCTTGAGAGAAAAGACCCAAGGGATGCATTAATCACCAGGGATAAGACCACTTTTAGTTACTTGCCTCTGAACGCGGTTATAGGTACCAGCAGTCTAAGGAGAAAGGCGCAGCTTCTTCATTATTCTCAACAATTCAGGTTTGTCGATTTAAGAGGAAATCTGGATACAAGGATTCGCAAATTAGATGAGAAACAATTCGATGCAGTGATACTTGCCTCGGCAGGCGTTGAACGCATGGGCTGGAAAGATCGTATCTCCGAGAGAATATCCCCAAACATCTGTCTTCCGGCAGTTGGTCAGGGCGCAATAGGCATTGAGATACATAAGGATAATCAAGAAGTCAAAGAACTGGTTATCAGGTTGGATCATAAGGAATCAAGAGCAGCTGTTTTAGCGGAAAGAGCTCTAATGCGCACCCTTGAGGGTGGGTGTCAGGTACCGATCGGAGCCTATTCGGTAGTTAACGATGGTACTTTAAAGCTTACCGCAGCAATTGCCAGTCTGGATGGAAAAAGGCTGATCAAGGATAATGCTGAGGGAAGTGTGGATAGAGCTGAGGAGCTGGGAATAGCTCTTGCAAAGGAACTGTTATCACAGGGAGCATTTGAGATTCTGCAGGATATAAGGAATATGCATTTGGATAATAACAGTTTTAGTGCCTAATCTCCCCCCGACCCCTCTTAAAAAAAAGGGGAAATTAAAGAATTCTCTTTATAAAAGAAGGGAGGTAGAAAGAGAACTCTTTAAAAAAGAGGAAACATGTAAAGCCTCCCTTTCCTAAAGGGAGGTTGGAGGGATTACCTTTCCTAAAGGGAAGTTGGAGGGATTATCTCTTCCAAGATAATTATCTTTATCAAACCTTCCAGCCTAGCGGTTTTATGGTGACATATGTCAACTGGCAAAGTATATCTGGTAGGGGCCGGCCCCGGTCATTATAAGCTCATAAGCATAAAAGGCCTTGAGTGTATTTGCAAGGCTGATGTTATTGTTTACGACCGTCTAGCGAGTAAAAAGCTTCTCGATTTTGCTAAGCCTGATGTTCAGCTTATTTATGTGGGTAAAAAAGAGAATAAGCACACTTTTTCTCAGAAGGAAATTAACAATCTACTAATCGAGAAAGCGCGGGAAGGAAAGGTTGTTACCCGTCTAAAGGGAGGAGACCCATTTATCTTCGGACGCGGTGGCGAAGAGGCAGAAAGCCTTGCAAATAGCGATATTGATTTTCAGGTTGTACCAGGTATTTCTTCTGCTTATGCCGTTCCTGCTTATGCAGGAATCCCCGTAACTCATCGGAATTTTTCTTCTACTGTTGCCTTTGTAACCGGTCATCTTGATCCGGCCAGACAAAAGAGTATTAATTGGAAAGGTTTGGCAACAGCGGTAGAGACAATAATCTTTCTTATGAGTGTGAGGAATTTGGCTCAAATTGTCGAAGAGCTTTTAAAGTATGGGAAACCAGAAGATACTCCCGTTGCGGTGGTTCGGTGGGGGGCAACAGCAAAACAACAGACTTTGAGAGGAACACTAAAAACTATAGTAAAACAGGTAGAAGAGAAGAAGATTTCTCCGCCAGCAGTTGTAATAATGGGACAGGTGGTAAACTTGCGTGAAAAATTAGAGTGGTTTGAAAAAAAACCTCTTTTCGGGAAGCGCATTTTGGTTACCCGTACGCATGAACAGGCTAAAGAATTTGTAGAAGCCCTGGAAGAGTTTGGAGCTGAAGCCGTGGAACTTCCCACTATCAAGATTGTTCCTCCCGACAGCTATAAAACCCTCGATAAAGCCGTTCAAAGAATTTCTGATTCCCGAGCTCCTGTCTATGATTGGATTATTTTTACCAGCATAAATGGAGTAAATGCATTTACAGAAAGATTAAGGTTTTTGGAAAAAGATTTAAGAATACTCAAGGGCATAAAGCTCGCTGCTATTGGTCCTGCTACGGCAAAAGGATTAGAAAGGTTTGGGCTCCGCGTTGATTATCTTCCTAAAAAATATCAGGCGGAGGCAATTATTGAGGAGTTTGGGAAGAGCGTCAAAGGTTTAAGAATTTTGATTCCTCGTGCTGAGATAGCCAGAGAGATTCTGCCGGAGAAGTTAAGAGAATTAGGAGCGGATGTCGAGGTTGTAACGGCATATCGTACAGTAATGGATGAAGATGCCTCTCTTCGATTACGAGATCTGGTTTTGAAGAAAGATATCGATATTATTACTTTTACCAGCTCTTCTACCGTAAAGAATTTTGTCAGAGCCTTGAAGGGTGTTGATTTCACGAAAGATTTGGAAGGGATAACTGTCGCCTGTATAGGACCTATTACTGCTGAAACTGCTAAAGAATTCGGATTTAAGGTAGGAGTAGTATCCGAGGAATATACTATTTCCGGATTGGTAAAGGCTCTTGTAAGAGCATTTAAACCATAGACCTAAGCCCGATATTGTGGAAATTACTGTGGCGGGGATGGACATAGATGCAAAACTTGGAAAAGTGCCACATGAATATAGGTATTTAGAAGGAGCTAGAGGAGGGTAATATGGCAGTAGATAATAAAAGTACCTTCCCATTCCTGCAAGACTGGTTAGAACTAAACCAGATGGTGAAGGATAAAGAAAAGCTAAAAGAGCTGGGTATAGATCAGGTAACAGGATTGCCCACAGTGCCGCTGCTTCTGGATGAGATCAAACAGAGGCTGCAGGAGCAGAAACAGGTAGCTTTGATCTGCATCGATGTAGTCAGATATAGCAAGATAGAGGAGATTTATGGATGGGAGGCTTATGACAATCTGATGAGGGCGATTGCAAAAACAATAATGGATCTATGCGGCTCCTATCTGCGTGATACAGACATAGTTTCGAGGATAATGGTAAGTGGGAATGCCTTTGTTATTCTGGTTGCACCCCCGAGAAAAAAAGCCTATTTAGAGGAAAGTGACTTGAAGCAGCTTACTGAGAAAGTCGGCTCATTTCTTGAAACAGAGTTAAGGAAGCGGCTTAAACCCTCCCTATATGAAAAGTTCGGCTGCTATGTGGGGGGCTCTCTCTTAAAGGAAGGAGGGGGTGTAGGTGTAGAGCGTCTGGTCTACAGGTGTTTAGAAGAGGCCTTAAAAGAGGCAGAAGAAGCACAGCTTCACGATGTTGAGAAACGTGCTCTGGCACTAGAAAAGATAATTGAGAGTGAGAGTATAAAAGCAATATACCATCCTATAGTTGATATTTCAGAACGTAAAGTTGTTGGTTATGAGGCACTATGCCGTGGACCAGAGAATACGGAATTTGAAATGCCAACCAAGCTTTTCCGCGTTGCCTATGAGGCGAATCTGGTTCTTAAACTGGAATGTCTTTGTCGGCAGAAGGCACTTGAAGGGGCCAGGGGACTTCCTTCTTCGTCTCTACTTTTTCTAAACGTAGAGTCTGAATCCGTAGAAGATCCGTATCTAAGACAGATTATTAGCACTAATATCTTAGAACCGTTGAAACTCTCAACCGATCAGATAGTTTTGGAAGTTACTGAACAAACTGCCGTAACCAATTTTAATGAATTCAAGAATGCTTTCGGGTATTTTAAAGAACTTGGCTTCAAAATGTCTATTGATGATGCAGGAGCGGGATATACCAGTCTACAGTGTGTTGCTGAACTGATACCTGATTTCATTAAGCTTGATATGTCGCTGATAAGAAGTGTCGACAAGGATGCAGTTAAACAGCAGCTTGTACGCACCTTTGTAGATCTTGCTGATAAAGCAGGAGTTTTACTAATAGCAGAGGGTATAGAAACGATCAACGAGCTTCAAATTTTGTTGGATCTGGGTGTTGAACTAGGACAAGGTTATCTATTTGCGTATCCTGCTTTTCCATTTCCCGAGATGAAAGAGATAGATTGGCCTGAGCAAAATAAAAATAAGGTAAAGAGGCCTACTTATTGATTAGACCAGGTAAACGGTCATCTTGACAAAGCGACGGTCAGAAATTTAATAGGGCAAACCTTGTCCTACTAAGTATGGCTTACCAAATATAGCTTCAAAAGTGGTTGTGCCACATGAACGTGACTCGCCAAATGGAGCCACAAGGGAACGAAGGTGGCTCGCCATTCGCGAAGCAAGCAAACCGAGAAGTAAAGAAAGAGGTAGCCTCCCTTCGCTAAAGCTAAGGGCAGGCATTCTTCACTTAACCGCAAACACTTTTGAAGCTGTCCCCTTCACATGAAGTTTCGGGAGGACATCCTTCGCTTCAATTCCAACAATCGAAAGCTTTGCTAATAAAAGCCGAATCTTCTGCCATCCGAAGCTTTAGCGAAGGATGGTGGAGATGGTGGGAATTGAACCCACGACCTCTTCCGTGCGAAGGAAGCGCTCTCCCCCTGAGCTACATCCCCAAAGTCTTGGAAAGCGGGACTATAAGCTGTTAAAATAGTACAATCTAATTATATAGATGCAGTTCAGTGGGCTCAAGACAGGTCGCAGGACTCAGGTTGCATGTAGTGGGACAAGACTGTGAAACACAATGAACAAAAGGCATATAGTTCTTAAGGATATATTTGGGGTTTGTTTCATGCTTCCAGTGACTTGTATCTTGCGACTTGAGTCTTGTGTCTTGGAAAGAAAGGAGAAAATATGTATTTCCCTTCATACCGCGCGCGCAGGTTGAGGTCAAATGAGAATTTTCGACGTCTGATTCGAGAAACTAAGCTTTCTGTAGATGATCTTATTTATCCTTTATTTGTCGTAGAAGGTGAGAATGTACAACATGAGATTTCCTCTATGCCTGGAAATTATCATTTTTCGGTTGACAGAATTGCCAGGGAAGCAAAAGCGATAGAAGATTTACGCATTCCTGCTATTGTTCTCTTTGGTATCCCGGATAAAAAAGATGAGGAAGCCTCGCAGGCTTATGCTGATGATGGAGTAACCCAGAGAGCGATCCGAGCCATTAAGGAAGCCGCGCCGAATCTCCTGGTTATAACCGACGTTTGTCTTTGTGAATATATGAGTCACGGGCACTGTGGAATTGTAAAGGGGGAAAAGATTTTGAATGATCCCACCCTTGACTTACTCGCACAAACCGCCCTTTCTCATGCAAAGGCGGGTGCTGATATGGTTGCTCCTTCCGATATGATGGATGGAAGAGTTGCGGCTATACGCGATATCTTGGACGATAGTGGTTTTGAGGATATACCCATTATGTCCTATGCTGCTAAATATGCCTCATATTTTTATGGACCTTTTAGGGAGGCAGCTGAGTCTGCTCCTAAGTTTGGTAATCGCCGTTCATATCAGATGGATCCGCCTAATATCTGGGAGGCTCTGCGCGAGGTGGTACTGGATATAGAGGAAGGAGCAGATATTGTGATGGTAAAGCCGGCGATGGCATATTTGGATGTTGTATCTAGAGTGAAGGAAGAATTCGGCTATCCGCTAGCTGCTTATAACGTAAGCGGAGAGTTCGCTATGGTTAAAGCAGCGGGTAGAAATAACTGGATTGATGAAAAGCATATAACTCTTGAAATCCTTAGCTGTATAAAGAGAGCGGGTGCAGATATGATTCTCACCTACCACGCCAAAGAAGTAGCTGAGTGGATAAGCCAGTAGCTAAAATCAAATATCAAAAAGCAAAAATTAAAAACACAAATCAAAAACTGAAAAATAAGAACGCTAAGTGGATTCTTTTGGAAGTTTTCAATATTCATATTTGGTATTTGCTTTTTGATTTTTAATATTGTCAATGGAGAGTCTTAATGCACGACATTACTAAGGTAAGCATGGAAAAGCACAGGATTGCATCCGGCGTAGCTCAGCCGCCGCGAATGATTGCCTGGGAACTTACCCACAGTTGTAATTTGGACTGTGTTCATTGCCGGGCTTCAGCCATTCATGAACTCGATCCTCGAGAACTAACTACCGAGGAGGCTTACAGTCTTATTGATGAGATTATAAGTTTCAGCAACCCGGTAATAATCCTAACTGGGGGCGAACCAATGCTTCGACAGGATATCTACGATATAGCCGGGTATGGAAGCAAACAAGGACTGCGAATGGTGCTTGGCACAAATGGAACTTATATTACTGAAGAAACAGCCGAGCGCCTCAAGAAAGCCGGTATTCAGAGAGTAACGGTTAGCTTAGATGGTTCAACTGCTGAGTCCCATGAGGATTTCCGCAAGGTTCCCGGTTGTTTTAACGAGGCAATCTCGGGAGTAAAAGCACTTAAGAAAGTTGGGTTGAGTTCTCAGATAAATACCACCATTACGAAACGCAATCTTTACGATCTTGATAATATGCTTCAGACAATAAAGGATTTGGGTGTGGATGCCTGGCATATCTTTCTTTTGGTTCCAACTGGCCGGGGGAAAGAAATCGAGGCGGATGAGATACCCCCAGAGGAGTATGAGAAGGTTCTCAACTGGTTCTACGATGTGCGAAAGACAGTAGATATAAATCTGAAGGCTACTTGTGCACCTCACTATTACCGTATAATGCGCCAAAGAGCAAAAGAAGAAGGAATCAAAATTACTCCCCAGACCCATGGTCTGGATGCTATGACCAGAGGGTGCCTCGGTGGTATTACTTTCTGCTTCATCTCATTTCTGGGGCAGGTTTCCCCATGTGGATACCTTCCCCTTAACTGTGGAAATGTAAGAGAGATTCCTTTTAAGAAGATATGGTATGAATGCAAGATTTTTAATGATTTAAGAGATTATTCCAAACTGAAAGGTAAATGCGGTTACTGTGAATATAAGAACGTTTGTGGTGGCTGCAGAGCCCGTTCCTATGTTGCTACGGGTGATTATATGACTGAAGAGCCTTACTGTATATATGAGCCGAGAAAGACAGCTGAAGAATAGCCACAAAGTCCCAAGCCGCAAGCTACAGTTTATGGCAATGAAGCTAGCCTCCTGATGTAGAGATGGTCAAAAGCACTGAGCTTTTGAAAATAAATTTCAAGAAATGTGGGGAAGAGGTTTATCCTCTTACGTAGAAATCTATGCATAATAAGGTTAATACCACGTCAGGGAGGAACTATGGAATTCAGAAAGTCGCAGCGACTTTTTCAAGAAGCACAGAAATACATTCCCGGCGGTGTAAATAGCCCGGTCAGGGCATTCAAGTCAGTGGGGATGGATCCGCTATTTATCAGAAACGGTGAAGGTTCAAAAATATATGACATAGATGGGAATGTGTACGTTGACTTTGTGTGCTCCTGGGGTCCATTGATACTCGGACATGCAAATCCGCAAGTATTGGAAGCACTGCGTGCGGCAGTTGGGAAAGGCACAAGTTTTGGTGCACCCACTGAGCTTGAAGTTGAAATGGCTAAGCAGGTAGTCAGCGCAGTACCTTCTATTGAGGAGGTGCGGATGGTGAGCTCAGGAACTGAGGCGGTGATGAGTGCTATACGATTGGCTCGTGGATATACAGGCCGTGAAAAGATAATAAAGTTCGAGGGATGCTATCACGGTCATTCTGATAGTCTTCTGGTTAAAGCAGGCTCAGGCGTTACTACACTGAGTTTACCCGATAGCCCGGGAGTAACAAAAGGAGCCGCTTCTGATACTCTAAATCTTCCTTATAATGACCTAGAAGCTTTGGAGGTTAAGCTCAAAGAGCAGCACGAAGATATTGCCTGTGTTATTGTTGAGCCGGTTGCGGGAAATATGGGTGTAGTTCCTCCTAAAGAAGATTTCCTCCAAGGTTTAAGAAGATTAACCGAGGAGTATGGAGTTCTTCTTATCTTTGATGAAATTATAACTGGCTTTCGGGTCTCTTATGGAGGGGCACAGGAGCTATTCGGTATCAATCCCGATTTAACCTGTTTAGGAAAAATTATTGGAGGAGGCCTTCCAGTCGGAGCCTTTGGCGGAAAATGCAAGATTATGGAGATGATAGCTCCTTCTGGTCCTATCTATCAGGCAGGGACTCTCTCAGGAAACCCGGTGGCTATGACTGCCGGACTTACAACTCTAAAGATACTTTCTGATCCAAAGATTTATGCAGAGCTGGATAGAAAGTCTACAAAATTGAGCGAGGGGCTTAAAAAGAATGCAGAAGAAATTGGCGTTGATGTTTTTTTCGCGAGGGTCGGCTCTATGTCCTGTATGTTCTTTACAAAACAGGAGGTCTATGATTATCAAACTGCTAAAACCTCAGATACGGAGAAATATGCTCGCTACTTTAGAAGCATGTTAGAGCAAGGTATCAGTCTTGCGCCCTCACAATTCGAAGCTACCTTTATCTCTACAGCCCACAGAGATGAAGATATAGATAAAACCATTGAGGCAAACAGAAAGGCGTTAGAGGCTGTAAGGCTCTAACGCTGTAAGGCTCTAGGGCTGTAGGCTCTATAATAGTAAAGGAAAGATCTGTTAATGGAAGTAGAAGTTAAAAGCGATTTTTTTTTCGTATGAGAAACTTGATGTGTGGCACGCAGCTATTAGGTTTGCAAGCAAGATTTACAACTTAACGGAAAGCTATCCATCAACAGAGCAATTTGGACTAGTATCTCAACTACGAAGGTCAGCAGTGTCAATTTCCTGCAACATTGCAGAAGGAAAGGGAAGATATCATAAAAAAGAATTTGTGCAATTACTTTACATAATACGCGGGTCACTTTACGAAACACTTACTCTTCTTCAAATATCAATGGGATTAGGATTTATAAATCATGATAGCTTAGTTACTTTACGAGATTGTGGAACAAAGATTAGTTTGATGATCAATAGTCTCATTACTTCCTTAAGGAAATAGAGCTTTATAGCCCTACAGCTTTATAGCATTGGAGCGTATTTCATTATGAAAGCAGTTATTCCAGCAGCAGGATTGGGAACGAGATTCTTACCGGCCACCAAGGCTCAGCCAAAAGAGATGCTTCCCGTTGTGGATAAGCCAACTATTCAATACGTGGTAGAGGAAGCGGTAGCATCGGGCATTACTGATATTCTTATAATAACGGGCAGAGGCAAAAGAGCTATTGCAGATCACTTTGACAGGAGTATTGAGCTTGAGAATCAGCTTGCTGAAAAAGGTGAGACCAAAGCACTAAAAGAGATCCAGCAAATTTCGAGGCTTGCCGCTATCCATTATACCAGGCAGGGTCAACCTCGGGGTTTGGGACATGCAGTTTTGCAGGCTAAAAACTATGTGGGTGATGAACCCTTTGCGATTCTTTTGGGTGACGATATTACAATATCTGAAATTCCCTGTATGAAACAGCTTATTGATCAATTTGAAAAATACCAAAAGTCAATTTTAGGTATAGAAAGAGTTCCCCGAGAAGAAGTAAATAAATACGGTGTAGTTAAGGTCGAACAGCTATCCGAGAGAATCTATAAGGTGATAGATATAGTAGAAAAGCCCAAACCAGAAGAAGCTCCTTCCAATATGGTTGCTTTTGGCCGCTATATTCTCACTCCAACAATCTTTGAATGTTTAGAAAAAGCCTCCCCGGGTTATGGGAATGAAATACAGCTAACTGATGCTATAAAAACTTTGTTGGATTTTGAAGATGTATATGTGTATGAAGTAGAAGGAAAACGCTATGATCTCGGACACCGTCTCGGCTGGATCAAGGCTTCCATAGAATTAGCCCTTCAGAGGGAAGATTTAAGGGAAGATCTCCTTGCCTATATTAAAAGGCTAACTGACATTAGTGAAGAGGCTCATAGCTCATAGCTCAAGGTTTAAAGTAAGTGTTCAGTCGTATGTTTGCAATCTGCATTCTGCATCTTTCAACTAAACTTATAGAACCTTACAGCCCTAGAAAGTCGTACCTCCTTTTCACAAGTAATCAGCAATCAGCTTTTTCTAGCAGCGTCTCGAAGCTCTTATAGCTTTGAAGGCTTTATGTAGAGGCGTACCTTAAGGAGCGTCTTTGCATTTATTGCTTTATGCTTTTCGATAAAATGTAGGGAAGGGGCTTGTCCCCTTCCACATATAAATTGAGAGCTGTAAATATCGGGGCAAAGCTCTCTTTGTACATGTTCTTCTTTAATGTAGGGAGAGGACTGTGTTCCTCCAAATAAATGGATGACGGGTATCATCCATACGAAAAATAATAGAGAATGTAGGAAGTGGAACCTGCTTACCCTGGGAGTTTCTCTTTATGTGGTACCCTTACATTTCTCAGACATAGGATGGCTGTCACGCAGCACTGAATATGGCAGTATAAGTGCAGCGACAAAGCTTGCTTTGCTCTAGATGTTGTTTGCGGGTGGCAAAGGTGACCAGGTAAATACTGGTAATATATTATTTGCCTAGAATTTCTTGGATTTGGAAACACTCTGTGTTAAAATAAAACCGCGAATTTTCTTCACACCAACTTCCAGAGCCCAATCACAATAACATCCGATAGTTCTTACAATCATGTGCATAAAAGTACTGTTTGGCTGCGAGGAAGTATGGTCTATAAATGGTCACTTGGATCATACAGAGCGAATAGTGAAACCGACCAACAGGTCGGTTTTTATTTTAGGCAAGCAGGGAGAAAGGATAGTAATGAAGGGTTCACGAGTGAGAAAATGGTTTAGTCTTTGTGTAATTCTTGCTCTAGTTGTTTTGATGTTACCGCCCACTCCTGGAGTTGCTGTTTATAGGTATGAACAAGATCACCCTAATATTAGCTATACTGGAGCCTGGAGTAGATGGATAAGTTCCAGTCATTCAGATGGTTCTGCAAAGGCTTCAAAAACTCCAGGCGACTACGCAGAATTTACATTTCCAGGTACTTACGTTTCTTGGATCGGTAATACCAAGTCAGATAGAGGTATTGCTAAAGTCTATATTGATGGTGCTTACCAGCAAGATGTTGATCTCTATACTGCAGATAATAAGTTCCAGCAAGTCCTTTACAGTAAAACAGGTTTAGCTGCTACAACTCACACCATAAAGATCGAAGTTACCAATCAAAAGAATGCTTCTTCTTCGGATTATTTCGTTCCTATTGATGCCTTTGAGGCCGATGCCCCTGCTCCTTCTGCAACAGGTTTGATTCCTACCTCAGGAACAGTAGGAACACAAGTATCAATTTCAGGTAGCAATTTCCTTGATAGACCAGGTTCAATTACATTTGGTGGAGCAGAGGCGATTCCAAAGCGCTATGAAGAGAATGATTCTATAAACTACGATTATTTTGTTAGATGGTCTTCTTTCAGCAATGAGAATTTGAGCAACGGTATGGCGCGACGCAGCAATACGGGTGGTAGTGTTGCTGCTTTTGTATTCCGTGATGTTCCTGTAACTTGGGTTTCTATGAAGAATAAAAATGGTGGAATTGCCGAAGTATATGTAGATGATGTGCTTCAAGCTACAGTTGATTTATATAGCGAGGCTCCTGAATATCAACAACATGTATTTTCATACTACAAATATGATGGAAATACACACGTGCTTAAGATAAAAGTGACAGGACGTAGACAGAGGGCAGCGACTGACAGTTTTGTTGTTATTGATGCTATTGAAACAGGTGGAGGAGGTGCGCTTCCACCTCATTTTTGGACTGACGGAAACATTATTGCGAAGGTTCCCTGGAATGCGTCTTCAGGAGACGTAGTTGTTACGACGGCTGGAGGAAGCGTGAAAGCTGGGACATTTACAATTCCTGCTCCCAGCATTTCCAAATTAGATCCCACCTCTGGAGATGCAGGAACCGCAGTGACAATTACTGGAAATAATTTTGGTATTTTTGAGGGCAAGGGTTCTGTGGTTTTCAATGGTGTACAGGCGACCGTCAGTTCATGGTCTAACGCTGAGATCAATGTTGCTGTTCCCAGTGGAGCGACCTCTGGGCCTGTCTATGTGATCCAAAGCGGTTTGCAGAGCAATGGAGTTGGATTTACTGTCCCTACAACTGA